>JBCCFD010000049.1:0-27144 GCA_039029915.1 Chloroflexota bacterium | reverse complement strand
GGTGGCTTAATTTATGGTTAATGCTTTCGCTGTACTGTGGTGGGCGCTTAATGCGCCCACGCCAACAACAATGAGCCAAGGCCAAAGTGATAAAGAAGGTGTGACCCAATTGGCTAATGCTGGCACAAACCCAAGCGGCAGCTGGATAATGGTCATGTAAAAGATGATATTGATCGGGCTTTCTGTGGCTGACAGCTTTTTAGTGAACAAAGTTGAGATGGCAAACCCGAGGGCGGCTCCTAAAACGATAAATGAGGCGGGATTGATGACGGCTAGCCCGGGGCGTAGAATGATCAGAACGCCAATAAAGCCTACAATAACGGCCGTTAATCTGGCCTTGGTAAATCGCTCCCCTAAAAATAACGGGGCCAAGAATGTGACCCAAATGGGTAGCGTAAATTCTAGGGCAAAGACCTCAGCCAGCGGCAAAATAGAAATGCCATAAAACCAGCCAAACTGCCCACCATAATGAGCCACGTTCCGCCAAATATGTGTTTTTAAATGCTTAGTTTTAACCTGCTGCCAATTGGTGGTGGAAAGCAAGATCGACACCACTACCAAACCGATAATGCTTCTAAAAAATAAGATTTGGAAGGTGCCAAGCTCGCTCGAGAGCTCTCGACCACCAATGCCCATCATCATGAATGAAAAGAGCGCCCCAATCATCCACAATACGGCCGTTAAAAGTGGGGATTGCACCTTCATCGAGCTAACGGTCCCAGTTTGGCGGGATGTAAAATTCGTATAGCGGTGTACTAGTGCCTAGCAATCCCCCATAAATTGTGCCATCACTTCCTATTCCAAATGTTGTTAAATAATCCCCTGGTTGGACGGGAAGCGTGGCGAGAGGTTCAGCGACCCATTCCCCGTTTGGACGAGAAAGGAGCTGTATATTTTTCAGACAGCCGTCTGAAAATAGAATTTCAGTAGGATACTGATTATCATTATTGGGTCGGTAAATTTCGCCTAGGGTAATGGCGCACCCCTCGTCGTAGGCATAAATTGGATCAACAAATGATTTGTTGCAGCTAGTAAAGTCTAGCTTAACCTCGGGACCTTCTTTGCACGGCCAGCCATAGTTCAAATCTGCACCACCTATTGGCACTTGATTAATCTCTTCCCAGCTTCGGTCGCCCACATCTCCCACATAAATTGAGCCACTCAACGGGTTTGCCACGATGCGCCAAGGATTACGAAACCCCTTGGCCCAGCGCGTTACTGACGCTGTCGGGGCGACTGAGATTTCATCCGAAAGCTGGATGAGTGGTTGAGTCTTAAATTGAGCAATGCGCGTTGGGGAATCAACTTCAATCCGGACAAGACGACCCTTATACGAGTTTGTTTCTTGGGCAATCATTGTTTGATCATCATCTCCAACGCCAAGGTATAAACGGCCGTCTACCGGATTAAACTCTAGCCCGCCCCCGTTGTGCTTGTCATCACTCATGGTAATTTCTAAAATTGTGGCTTCGCTGCTTTTATTCGCCACATCTGGATCGGCTGACACCTCAAACTGAGCCAGACGTAAGTTCCACGAAGTGTCATTTTTGATTTCCGTGTATGTCACATAAAAATAGCCATTTGTGTCAAACTGTGGATGGAAGACGAGGGCAAACATGCCTAGCTCCGTTCCATCTGTGGTGACCTTATCGCTTAAATCTAAAAATAGTGATTTTGTGCCATCTTCCTGCATAACATAGATTTTGCCAGCCAGCTCAACAACGAACAGCCGCTCGTCTCCGGCGTTTGCAATATCTGTCACATTTGTAAAGGTGTTGGTCGTTAAATTTGCCTCAAATTGACGGACAGCAAAAATTGAGGGCAAGTAGGCGTTAAAGCCATGCCCCGCATTGGTTTTAGAAAGGATGGGGGAAAATATTAAGCTGGTTCCCAATAGGATCAATGCCATAACTACAACACGCACGTGTTTTTTATTCATCGATTTCTCCTTAAGTGAAACGAAGTTCCTGCTTTGGATAAAATGACGGCTTTAAACTTCGTTTCCTCGAGGTTCCTAAGCTTTTATCTAATACGTTTTTCAATTTAGAAACTTCGGAACGCTTAAAGTCCCCTCCAACTTCAAGATTTTTCTATACACATCATTTGAGTAATTGTTTCAGGACTTACGCACCCTGAGCCTGTCGAAGGGTTAAGAAAGTCACTTCGACAGGCTCAGTGACCGCTATTTGCGTAAGTCCTATGTTTTATATCTAGAGCTTTAGCTTTTGTAGCCTCTCCGCTGCTTTGGCTAAGGTTTCATCTTTTTTGCAAAAGGTAAAGCGGGCAAGGTTGGCCCCATCAGCTGGATTTGAGAAAAAAGCGCTTGGTGGGATCGCAGCCACTTTGACCTCTTTGGTTAGATATTTGCAAAAGGCGACATCATCTTCAAAGGGAAGATGGCTAATATCAACCATGGCGAAGTAGGTCCCTTGGGGAACAATGGGTTCAAGACCGATCTCTTTAAGAACGTTTATCAGTAGGTCTCGCTTTTTTTGATAGGTTTGGGCGAGCTCAGTGTAGTAGGAATCGGCCGTTTCCAAGGCCAGCGCAGTAGCTTCTTGCAGTGGTGCAGCGCCACAAAAGGTCACAAATTGATGAGCGCGGAAAATAGCGGTTGAGATGTCAGGATTGGCAATTGCCCAGCCTACCTTCCAACCTGTGGCGCTAAAGGTTTTGCCTAAGCTTGAAATGGTAACGGTGCGATCTCGCATCCCGGGTTGATTGGCCATCGTGAGGTGCTTGGCGCCATCAAAAATGATGTGTTCATAGACTTCATCAATAACGGCGATCACATCATACTTTTGACACAGCTTGCTAATCAGGTCGTACTCAGCTTGGCTAAAAACCTTCCCCGTTGGATTCTGAGGAGTATTAATCATAATAAGCTTGGTTTTTTCGTTAAATAAAGCTTCAAGCTTGTCTGGATCAATTGACCATTCTGGTGGGCGCAACGTGTAGTAAACAGGGGTACCCCCTGCAAACTGCGTGCAGGGTACATACGAGTCATAGTATGGCTCGAACATAATCACTTCATCGCCGGGATTAACTAATCCCATAATGGTGGCGAAAATGGCCTCGGTGGCACCGTGCATAATGGTCACTTCTGTGAAGGGGTCAACGTCCAAGCCATAAAAATTGGCCATTTTTTGGGCAACGGCCGTTCTTAACCGTGGACGGCCGTATCCGGGGGCGTATTGGTTAATGTCATCTGAAATCGCCTGTTTGGCCGCATCCTTCAAAAAATCAGGGGCGGCAAAATCAGGAAAACCCTGCCCTAAATTAACTGCCTCATTTTCAATTGCTAAGGCCGTCATTTCTGTAAAGATGGTGGTCCCAAATCCAGCAACCCGCTGCGCCATTTGACTCATAATTCTTCTCCAACTCTCAAATTTTGTGTAAGTTTACCTTTCCCAATCGACTGATACAATAGTTGGTGAAAATAGTTTATCAGTTTGTCAGAATATCAGTGCTTCAACATTTTTTGTACGTTTACCGAATCGTTAAGCTTCTAACAAACGAACCGATCAATAAGGATAAATCATGAAATTAACCATCTCTCTTGGGCAAATCGACATCAAACTTGGTGATCCAAAAACTAATTTTGCTAAGGTCAAAGAAATGAGTGAAGAGGCGGCGCGGCGCGGCTCAGATATTGTGATTTTCCCTGAGCTTTGGTCTACTGGATACGATTTAGAAAATGCCGTAAAGCACGCTACGCCAACTGATGAAGGCATTTTTGCAGAAACGGCCGTTTTGGCCAAAGAAAATAATATTTCAATCCTAGGCTCTTGCTTATCCTTGAAGGGGGAAGGCGCTTTTGGGAATACAGCGATTTTGCATGATAAACAGGGAACGGCCGTGGCTGAGTACAGCAAGGTTCATTTATTTCGCTTGATGGATGAAGATCAATATTTAGCCTCAGGTGACCAATTGACGCTTGTTGAAACAGAGTGGGGCATGGGAGGCTTAGGCATTTGCTATGATTTGCGCTTTCCTGAGATGTTTCGTCGTTATGCCTTGAGCGGAGCCAGAATGGTGATGCTGCCCGCTGAATGGCCACACCCTCGCCTCAAGCATTGGCAAACCTTGCTTAAAGCCCGCGCTATCGAAAACCAAATGTTTATTATTGCCTGTAATCGGGTGGGTGAAACAAAAGGAACCAGCTTTTTTGGTCATTCTTGCATAATTGATCCGTGGGGTGAAACGGTGATTGAAGCTGGGGAGACTGAGGTGCTGTTAACCGCGACGATTGATACGGCCGTTGTTGATGAGGTGCGCCAGCGCATCCCAGTTTTTGAAGATCGCCGTGAAGATCTCTATTAGGCCTTTGTTACCTAGGTTTTAAAGACTACTACTTCGTTAATAGCTTGTCAGCAGGTCAGCAGGTCAGCCCGTCAGCTTGAGACGCTGAAAAGCAACCTTTGGTTACCTGCTTCCCTCTAGCTCTAGCTATTTACATTCATCTTTTGGTGCCGCCTGCGGCATGTTGTCTCCTCTGAAAACATTCTAAATTTCTTAGTAATGAACGGTTAGTTCCAAGCGAGCTGGCTTCTTGTTTTCCAATATAGTGGGGGGGATTCAATAAGGGGCGAGAGTCGATTATTGAGATCATCGTTCCACAGAACGTTGACCGCTTTGAGATTGGATTGCAGATGCTCAACGGTAGCGGCGCCGCTCAAAACAATGCTCACCCAAGGCTGAGCGATTACACTTGCTAAGGCTAGGGCATCAATCGTGCAGTTTTGTTCAGAAGCGATAGCTTTTAAAAGCTGTCGCTTTTTGTTGAATTTGGGATTTGTATTGCGGTGCGTTAAACGGCCGTTTGCCAGTGCCTCTTTGATAATGATGCCCATGCCGCTTTGGTAAGCTGCGTAAAGCGCATTTGTTGTCGATTGCTCAAGCAAGTTCCAAGTTGATTGAACGGTTGAAAAGAGCGGAACCCCATCATACAAAACTTCCAGCGCTTTAAAGATTGTTTCTGATTGGTTTGGGCCACTGGTTGATAGCCCGATAAGTAGCCCCTCGTTTCGTAAGATGGCTAATTCATCTAAGACAGATTGATTTTCTAAGACACCACTTTCGATTGTGGCTGAATGGATTTGGTAAAGGGTTAAATGTTTGCCAAAATTAGCCAAAGATTCTCCTGTCTGATGTCGCAAATTGGCGAGAGAATGTTCTTTGACCTCATGTTTTTTGGCGTCCACCTCCCAATTTGCCGTGTACCGATATCCCCATTTGGAGCCAATAACCATATCGTTAGGAACGGCTGGTAATTTTTTCATCCAGCTTGAAAGGAACGCTTCGGCGTCACCATAAGAACGAGCTGCATCAAAATATTGCACCCCCGCTTCCCAGGCGGCTTCGATGACTTGATGGGCATTGCTTTCCATAATGGCCCGTTTGTATTCATGATTGAGATCATACCCATGACCTAAATTGATATATCCAGGCCGCCCTAACGCGGCTAGGCCTAAGCCAATGACTGAGACAACATGTCCGGTGCGACCTAACGGCCGTTGCTGAAGATAGTTATGCTTTGCTCTGCGGTCGAAAATAAAAGTGAGAGCGTGATCAACCGTGCTGGCAAAGAAGACGTTTTTTGATTGATTTTTATAAACTTTTGTAAAAATTTCGGCGGCGTTCCCCAGCAATCCTGTGCTACCAACCACAACTGTAAAATCTAAATTTTGGGGCCTATTCTTAGACAGATTGGCAATTTGACCCAATTGAGGAATAAAAATGGAAGGTGCACGCGCTTCGGAAACGTCAATGATGAGGGAAAACACGTGGGGAATCGAGTCGGCCAGCTCTTTGTATTGGTTGTCCATTGACCATAGATCGTCCCAATTCCAATTTGGCTCAAATACGGCCGTTAATATCGTTTTTTCACTGTTACCCCAGCGCAGTGAAATGCTCATCAGTGGAAATCTCCATTTGGCAGAGAAAAGAAAGATTGCAAAAAGTAGAACGTGAATTTGGGCTTTCTTTTCTCCTGAAAAGTAAACAGTTATTTAACACATTTAATGCGGTTTACTTCACGCTTGACGCCACAACTTCACTGATAGCTTAGAAATTGTAAGTTAAAGGAAATCTTAACTCACGCCTTTTTCACGTCCACCTCTTTCGTTTGGCTTCTAGCACATAAGGTAAGTTCTCTAATTTTTTGAGGAGCCAATTAAGCTGTTCCATGCTGTCTACCTCTGCAATCATATAGACAAAAACGGCATTCCCCTTGGAAACAGTTTTGGTGCTGGGGACATTGATTTGTTGACCTCTTAACACATTCAAAATGTCATCAACCAGTTTGGGACGGCGAATCGCTTCTAAGATAATGGGAATAGGATAGGTGTTGGTTTCAGTTCCCCAATCCACTTCGATTAGCCTTTCTTTTTCAGTAATTGCTTCAAGTTGCTTGCAGTCTGCACGGTGAACGGTAATGCCTTGACCTCGGGTAATGTAGCCAACGATTACCTCAGGTGGAATGGGAGTGCAGCACTTTGCCATTTTGGTATGCAAGCCGCTCATGCCTCGAACCGTTAAACCTTTTGTTTTGGGTTTAGGTGCTTCAAGAAGCGGTAGGAGTTCGTCATCAGGTTTGAGCTTTTCCTGTATTCGGAAGATGGCACCGCTAATTTGTGAACTAGAGATGTCACCGAAACCCACTTTTGAAAGGAACTGATCGTCATCATCAAAATCGAATGCCCCAGCAATGTCAGCAACGGTTGTGGTGTCAGAAAGCCCCAAGCTTTTGAGTTCTCTTTCAACCACTTCTCGCCCTTGGATAATATTTTGCTCTTTTTCTTGATTGCGAAACCATTGTCGTATCTTGCTTCGCGTTCGGCTACTGCCGGTATAACCAAGCGTTTTGTTCATCCAGTCTCGGCTGGGGCGAGGTTGGTTTGCGGTAATAATTTCGACTCTATCGCCTGATTGAAGCTGATAATCTAGGCTGACCATTTTGCCGTTAATGCGTGCGCCGCGGCACCGATGCCCAATATCCGTATGGATTTGGTAGGCAAAGTCTATAGGCGTGGCCCCTTTTGAATGCTCGACAACGTCTCCGTTTGGGGTGAAGACGTAAATGCGTTCGGCTAGAATTTCATTTTCGAGAATTTCTTCGTTACTGCTGTCGTGTTCATTTTCACGAATAGACGTGAGCAGATCTCGTAAATTCTGAATTTTTCTTTGGGCGTTGCTACTGACTCTGCTTCCCTGTTCTTTGTAGCTCCAGTGGGCAGCAATCCCTCGCTCAGCCTCTTCATGCATGCGCTGGGTGCGAATTTGTATTTCGAGCGACTGACCTGTTTCGGGATCAATAACGGCCGTATGCAGTGATTGGTAGCCGTTTGCTTTTGGAGCGGCGATGTAGTCATCGAATTCTCTGGGTACAGGCTGCCAAATGCTGTGAACAATCCCTAAAATTTGGTAGCAAAGTGTCCGTTCTATCCCTTCAATGCTTTTACCTCGTTTATTTTTAAGGTCAATAGAGTCTTGTTCGATAATGACTCTTAACGCTTGAACATCATAAATGTGCTTAAACTCGAGCCCTTTTTTTAACATTTTTCGATGAATCGAATAAATGTGCTTGGGACGGCCGTAAACCATCGCGTGAATGTCCGCATCCTTTAACTCCTGCCGCAGATGCGTCACGGCTTGATCTATATTTTTTTTACGTTCGCCCCTTTTTTGATCAAGCTGCTTAGCAATAAACTTATACCGTTCCGGTTCAAGGTAGCGAAAGGATAAATCCTCGATTTCCCATTTTAACTGCCAAACACCCAGCCGGTTTGCCAGCGGTGCATAGATGTCCATTGCCTCTTTGGCGATTTCAAGCTGCTCCACCGGAGGAAGCTCCGGTGCCCAGCGCAAATCTTCTAAGCAATCCGCTAGACGAATGAGCAAAATGCGAATGTCGCCTTCGATGATTGATAAAATAGCTCGCCTAATTTTTTCTAGCGATTCTTCTTTTGGAATTTGATTGTTAGCCGGTTGAGCGGGAAGTCCTGATTCGTATTGATTTAACGAATTAAATCCTTTGACCATACTCGAAATAACTGGGCCAAACGATTTTTCAACATCTTCAACTTCAAATTGAGTGCGTTGTATCGTGACGTCATGTAACAGACCGGCCACAATAGTGTCGATGTCTGTGCCAAGCAGGGCGATATCACAGGCAACGGCTAAGTCATGCTGTAGGAAGCTCTCTTTTTTAGACCGAGTAAGGCCTTGGTGTGCCTCATTTGCAAATTGATAAGCAGACATAATTTGCGAAATGTCAGCATTATTTGCCCCATTTTGACCAAGCAGGTCAATGAGGTCTTGAAGGGATACGGGATTAACTTTGGGCATAAAAAAATAAAACGGACAGAGGGTAGATTTAAACCGCTGTCCGTTTTTAAAGATGCTAAATTGGGTAGGTCAAAAAATTAGGCTACTGCGTTTGATCCTTCATCGTTGCCGTTGTTGCTTTTTTGAACATAGCCTGATACTTGATCTCTTAACTGGGCGGCTCTTTCTTTACTGCTATCTATGGCGGTTTTGGCCTGTTCTTGAACCTTCCCACCGGTTTCCGATAAGCGAGTACGGGCATCTGATAAAGCGACATTGGCACGTTCACGATAAGGTTGAGACATTTCTGTTGCTTTTTGGCCGTAAGATTGAAGGTATTCGTTACTACTTTGTGAAAGTTGGCCGCTGGTTTCTTTGATTTTATTTCTTGTTTCTTCGCCAGATTGTGGTGCAAGAATGAGTGCTGTTGCTGCACCAACCAAACCACCAATAACGAATCCTGCTAAAAATGCACCTAAATCACTGTTTTTTTCGCTCATTTGTTTTCCTCCGAGCAAGATATATAAATATTACTCTTCTAAATTGCGGCGTGGGTTGCCAAATAAAACTCTAAGAGCGCGGGATAATCCCGCGGCTTGCGAGCTAATTCGGGTGACGGGCTTGACCACATTGTCTGAGACAAACAAGGTGGTGCCGCGTATTGTGCCAACTGTTTCATTTGTTTTGTTGAGGATTGGCTTGATTTCAAATTCTAAAACATTGACTAACCGAATGACCATGACCAAAAGAATCATCAGTACGATGCCAAAAAGACAAGATTCTAAGGCCAGGAAGATGATAAAGAGATCACGAACGGCTTCAATTGTGCCGGGACCTGTTTGGGCCAGCCAAATAAATAACCAGATAAATAATCCAGAAATGATAAGAACCCCTAGAATGCCAAGAGCAACGTAAAGAGGTTTAATTAGCGGCCGTTTTTCGACCTGAGTCATTTCAATATCAGTTGATTGCATATTATTTTTTACTCAACCACATAGTATAACATTCAATTGAGAGATGGTAAACCAGATTATTGCTCGTGGGCAACGAGCCACCAGCTCGAAATTAAGGCGATCCATGAGCCCAACGATGCTGAAAATAGATGCAGCGTACCAAGTTGGAAAACTGAGATGTTAAGTAAGTCTCCAATAAAGTGCCCTAGCGCAAAGCCGATCCACGCTGCAAATACATAAAGCAGTATCCGTCTAGCTGGGCCACCCATCATGACGTGAAACCCAGACCCGAAGGCCGTTGAGAGGAGAAACCCAAGCACTAAACTTGCTGCTGTGCCATTCATCCGACTGAGATTGCCACTTCAATTGGGATGAGCTGCTCATCTGCTGACAGGTCATCAATGATGCCGCCACCAATGCATTCATCATCGACATAAAAGACAGCTCCTTGACCAGGTGTGACACCAAAAGCGGGCTCGAAAAAGTGAGCGAGGGCACGTCCATCTTCTCTCATTTCAACAGACCCTAAAATTGGCTTGGCTTTATAGCGAATTTTAATTTCCACATCAATGGCCGTATTCGGCACAGTGCCTGACACCCAATTGACATCCCGGACCCAGACGGTTTGTTTTCCCAGAACAGAGCGCGGGCCAACCCGAAGCGTGTTCGTCTGTGCTTCCTTTGAAATGACGAAAACAGGTTCAGGCGTTGTGATTCCCAGACCTTTCCTTTGCCCAATGGTGTATGAGGAGAGCCCTTTGTGCTGTCCAAGCACAGCCCCATCCATCGTAATGATTGGCCCAGGCTGATCGACTTTTTGGCCATGGTCAGATAAAAAGCGACGATAGTTGCCATCTCCCAAAAAGCACAGGTCTTGGCTTTCGCTTTTTGAGGCTACGGGTAAACCAAAATTGGCCGCTAATTCTCTGACCTGCGGCTTTGTGTAACCGCCGATTGGGAACAGCACGTGCCCTAATTTTTCTTGGGTGAGCATGTGCAATACGTATGATTGGTCTTTTTTCTCATCAACCCCTTTACGGATATGATAACGGCCGTTTTCCGCCATGACCTGTACATAATGACCCGTAGCCAAAAATTGGGCATCAAGCGCCATCGCATATTCTAAAAGATAGGTGAACCGAATCTCCCGATTGCATTCAATGCAGGGATTGGGTGTGCGCCCTTTTTCGTGCTCATCAATAAAGAACTGAACAATTTTTTTCCGAAACACTGTTTGCGAATCAATAACGTAGAATGGGATCCCGAGCATATTGGCAACCCGACGGGCATCTGCCATTTGGTCGGGGGTACAGCATCGATTCGCTGGGGCATCGGGGCCAATTCCCGGTTCGCTCCATAGGCGCATCATCAAGCCAACCACATCATACCCTTGCTCAACAAGCAGGGCCGCGGCAACGGAGCTGTCGACGCCGCCACTCATGGCAACGACAACGCGGGGTTTGTTTTGTTCGTTTGGTCTCATTTTTAGTTTAATAATGCATGAAGCTTTTTGAGCTTCTCAATTACCTGCGGCAAGGTTTCTATGACATATTCGATGTCATCCTTGGTTGTTTGAGTGCCGACTGTGAGCCGTAAGCCGCCCATTGTCCACTCTGCTTCTAAGCCTAACGCCTCTAGTATAACAGATGGTGTTGGATCACCCGTTTTGCAGGCAGAGCCAGAGCTACCAGCAATGCCTGCCATATCGAGATGCATCAGCAGATCGTTGCCATTGATGTTTTTAAACGCAAAGCTCGCGTGATGCGGTAACCGTTCTGTTGGATGACCGGTAAGAACGCATCCATCGGAAACGGCCGTTAAAACGCCGTCAATTAACTGATCACGCAGGGTGATGTAATGGGACTGTCTTTCTTCAAGCTGCTCCATAGCCAGGGATAGTGCTTTCGCTGCGCCAACCGCAAACGGCACATTTACGGTCCCTGACCGACGCCCTTCTTCTTGTCCGCCCCCAGTCAGTGAAGATTCTAGTTTAATACCAGAGCGGACGTACAAAAGGCCAACACCCTTTGGCCCATAAAATTTATGAGGCGCGATGCTGAGTAAATCAATGGGCATATTTTCTAAATCCCAGCGCTGGTTGGCAATCGCTTGAATAGCATCCGAATGGAATAAGATGTTATGGTTTTTGGCAATTTCACCAATTTCCTGCACAGGTTGCAGCGAACCAACCTCATTGTTGGCTGCCATTATCGATATCAGTGCTGTATCTGGGCGAATGGCTGATTTCACATCGTCTGGGTTGACCTGACCATATTCATCGATGGGCAAAATGGTAGCCTCAAACTCAAATTGTTCAACAAGCTGGTGTGTGGTATCTAAGATTGCTTCATGTTCTAGGCAGGCTGTAACGAGGTGATTGCCTTGATTTTGCTGCCTTGCCGCCCACATCACACCGCGCAGGGCAAGGTTATCGCTTTCAGAGCCACATCCAGTAAAGACTATCTCTTTGGGCTTGGCGTTCAAAAGGCGTGCCACGGTACGACGCGCCTCTTCTAATGCTTCACCAGCAGACTGGCCGAAGCTGTGTGAGGAGGATGGATTGCCATAAACGGCCGTCCAGTAGGGCAACATGGCGTCAATGACATCAGGATGGACTGGTGTTGATGCACCGTGGTCAAGGTAAATTTGTTTTCTTCCCATAGAACACAGACAATAAAAATGACTGTTACTTTACTTTTGGCAACAGTCATTTATTAAAATTAATCGTTACTTTTTATTTGATCGTAAGTCTAATTATATCTCAGCAATGGGTAAAGTCACTGTAAATGTGGTTCCTTTGCCAGTATCGCTGTCAACTTTAATGGAACCATTATAATTTTCAATGGCCCGCTTCACCATGTAAAGACCAAGCCCTGTTCCACCAATGCCCCGCTCAACGGCCGTTTGGGCACGGAAAAACCGACCAAATAAATTAGGCAGAGCGTGCTTTGGAATGCCGATCCCATCATCTTTAACCGTGACGATGATATTCCGTTTTTGCAGTTTTGCTTGGATTTGCACTGAGCCATCAAGCGTGAATTTAATCGCATTATCTACTAAATTCTTGAAAATCAGATAAAACATATCCCGATTTCCCAAAACGGGCGGCAGGTCTTCAGCAATGCGGTGAGAAAAGGTGAGTCCTTTCTCAGTAGCGCGGTCGGCCATAGGGGGCAGCATTTCCTCAAAAATCGGGTTGAGATCAACCGGTTCTTCTCCCCGTTGGAGCTCTCTTGCCTCCATTTTGGCAAGCTGCAGCATTTGCCGAACCATCTTCTGGAGCCGGTCACTTTCCCGTTCAATAACACCCAAGAAACGTTCCGCTTTCTCACGCTGAGGCGCTTTGCCCTCCCGAAGCAAACGCGCGTACATCAAGATGGTCGCCAGCGGCGTGCGCAATTCGTGGATAATCCCGTGGAAGAAATCATCCCGCATACGTTCAACCTCTCGAATCATTCGCAAATCACTAAACACAATAATAGTTTCCGTGAGATGGCCAACTTCATTCTTTATAGAAGCGCCACTCATCAAAACAGGAACCCCATTTTGAGTATCTACTTTGTCATTTTCCAAGACGATGTCTGTAGCCAACTGAGGAGACTCTTCATCTGATTCACGAACATCGTCCATGAAAGAAGCCATGCTGCCTGTTGTCAGGTTGAAAATTTGTTCAGCTTCTTTGCCGATTAGCTCAGATAGGTTTTTTGAGAGGAGCGATAGAAGTGAATCATTCGCGTGAGTGATGAGTCCATCCCGGTTAACAGTTACTAATCCTTCGGACATGTTTGTGAAAATCGTTTCGATACGTCGCTTTTCAGAGATTACATCATCGTGAAGTCGTGAGTTTTCAATGGCTGCCGCTAATGGGCCACCAATGGCCTGCAACAGGCGCAAATCATTTTCGTTAAAGTCGCTGCCCTGTTTGTTGATGGCTTGCAGCACGCCGATCATTCGTTCTTCAACCTGCAGCGGGATACATACCATCGAATGGGTTTTAAAACCAGATTGATTGTCAACTGTTGAGTAAAAACGTTTATCAGAATAAACATCGTTGATAATAATTGATTCTCTATGCTCAGCGACCCAACCGGCAATACCTTGCCCCTTTTTCAATCGAATAGGGGGTAAATCTTCGAAGAGGGGGCCTAATAGAATATCAACAAAGGTAATGTCACCCGTTGTTGGCTCAATCAAACCAACTGAAATTGATTCGACGTTTATTGTTCGCCTAACTGGCTCCATGAGCTGGCTGTAAATGTTTTGCAGACTGAGCGTTGAGGTCAGGGCATAACTGATTTCAGAGACCACCGCAAATTCAATGTCTTGGCGATCGACGTTATGCCTCAAATGGGCCCGATCCAGCACCATCGTGACGAAAAGTGACAGCTCTTCAATGTTTGACTCATTGAGCGGACAATTGGATGCTGGGTCAATGAGGCATAAAATGCCTGGCGGTGAAACCGCTTCATAACGGCCTGGAAAGGGGATTGGCACCGAAAGAATGGATTCTTTGGGCAATTGCCAAAGTTCACTTCTGACTAATTCGGAAGGAGACTGATTGAGCTTGTCATTGATTTTTGCTTTGCCGATATTAATCAAATGATCGAACGAAGCGACATCTCGATTCCAGCGGGTTTGTTGAAGGCTCCCGTCCGCATCGCAAACCCAAACATCATAATATCTATTTTGAGGGCCACTAATGCCGACGACTGCGGTAGACTTGGTGTAAACGGCAACCTCTGATGCCACAGCGGCTAAAACACCGTGCGCATCAAAGATGTCAGACACCTCTCTTGTAATTTTGCCCCAGAGAGCATGAATGTGGTTAAAATCAACGGCCGTTGCTGTATTTTCCATAGTGAATGTTATAACTGTCCACAGATCAGATGACAAGGGGAAAACGGTCACTCATTTTTTGTCCAAAGACCCAATTTTTTGTATAGTCCCCATTGAACATTGTCTTATGGTGTTGATTGAGTAATCTGAAACTTTTCTAATTACATCATTGAACGTGCTATAAGTCAACAACCATTCCTACTTTCCCAATAGATAAAGAATGATGCGGTTTGTATTTTGTTTCAACAAGAGTTGACACATTACCTGTCTTTGTTAACGTTCTCAAAATATTGACCACCATAAAGTGTAAGGAGATTAAAATGAGTTTTATTGGCTCAGTTCATGGGCGTGAGGTGCTCGACTCGCGTGGAAACCCAACTGTTGAGGTTGAAGTTCAGCTAACCGATGGTTCGTTCGGGCGGGCGATTGTGCCCTCTGGCGCGTCCACGGGTGTGCATGAAGCATGGGAAAAACGAGATGGTGATAAAGCTCGTTACGGTGGGAAAGGGGTACAACAGGCGATTACTGCTATTAATGAAACCATCGCTGAGGAAATCTTAGGAATGGACGGCACTGACCAAGTCGGTATTGATTTGGCAATGATCGATCTAGATGGTACTGAAAATAAGAGCAATCTTGGGGCAAATGCAATTTTGGGCGTTTCTCTGGCGGTTGCCCACGCTGCTGCCGCCAGCCAGCAGCAGCCACTTTACCGTTATTTAGGTGGCGTTGCTGGACGCACGTTGCCGGTGCCAATGATGAATATAATGAATGGAGGCAAACACGCTCTAGGTTCGACAGATCTTCAGGAGTTTATGGTTATGCCTGTGGGGGCAGACACGTTTTCTGAAGGGCTACGCTGGGGTGTTGAAATCTACCATACCCTGAAAAAATTGCTTCACAGCAAAGGATATCGCACAACCACAGGTGATGAAGGTGGCTTTGCCCCTAAAGTGTCTGCCAATAGCGAAGCGTTTGATTTGATTATGGAAGCTGTTGAAAAAGCAGGTTACCAACCGGGCGACCAAATTATGCTGGCGATGGATGCGGCCGCTTCTGAAGTGTATGAAGATGGTAAGTATCATCTAAAAACGGAAAACAAAATTTTGACTGGCCCTGAAATGGTTGATTTTTATGCTGATTGGTGTGACAAGTATCCAATTATCTCAATTGAAGATGGTTTGCATGAGGATGATTGGGACAGTTGGGCGATGTTGGTAGACCGAATTGGTGATAAAGTTCAGATTGTTGGTGACGATTTGTTAGTCACGAATGTTAAACGCATTCAAACTGCTTTTGATAAAAAAGCGGCGAATAGCCTGCTTTGTAAAGTCAATCAGATTGGTACTTTGACAGAATCTATCGCAGCCGTAGATATGGTCACTCGCCACGGCTGGACGGCCGTTGTGTCTCATCGCAGTGGTGAAACGGAAGATGCCACGATTGCTGATTTGGTCGTTGCCCTGAATGCTGGACAAATCAAAACGGGTGCACCAGCACGCAGTGACCGCGTTGCCAAATACAATCAACTCTTACGTATTGAAGATGAACTGGGTGAAACGGCCGTTTATCCCGGCATGGCGGCATTCAGTAATTTGAATCGCTAAGAAGCAAGAAAAGAGAAGAGGGTAGAGGATATTTTCAAGCAAACGAATCTTTTTATTATGCTCTCAACTCTCTTCTATGAAACTTATACATATCTAACTTTTACAAAGTAAACTGCTATTTTCCATAAAAACTGAAATATAAGGATAAACTGATGCATCGATTTGCAGAAGACGAAGAAAAAAACGAAGAAAATGAAAGCGGTGGGATGAAAAGCCCGCTGGCTCGTCTTTTAGAAACGCGCACCATCACTATTTTTGGTGAAATCAATATGAAATTGGCGCAAGAGATCACCCAAAAGCTGTTGATCCTGGCGGCTGACTCTGACGATGATATTAAGATTTTTATCAACTCCCCTGGGGGCCATGTTGAATCAGGTGATACTATTTTTGACATGATTCGGTACGTGAAACCAAGCGTTAAGATTATTGGAACGGGCTGGGTGGCTAGCGCTGGCGCACTTATTTATGCCGCCGCAGATAAAGAAAACCGCTTAAGTTTGCCAAACACTCGGTTCCTTTTGCACCAGCCGATGGGTGGCGCAATGGGACAAGCGGCTGATATTGCGATTGAAGCTGAAGAAATTCTGAAAATGCGCCGCCGTCTTAATGAAACGTTTGCTGATCAAACTGGGCAACCCTTAGAAAAAGTTGAAAAAGATACCGATCGTAATTTCTGGATGTCTGCCCAAGAAGCGATTAAATATGGGCTTGTTGGCAAGATCATTCAGAACGAAAGTGAAGTTTAACCATAATCTTTAATTATGCGGTTAGTTTGAGCTAGAGATGGGTGCTAGAGAGAGGTATCTGCAAAGATGTCTCAGAATTCTGGCTCTCGCTCTGGCTCAAGTTTTTTATCATGAAAACCCTTCTTGTTATGCGCCATGCTAAATCTAGCTGGTCCAATTCGTATTTAAGTGACCATGAACGGCCGTTAAACGATCGCGGTAAGCGTGATGCCCCTGCTATGGGCGTGTTGCTAAAGCGTGAAGCGTGTGTACCGCAAGCCATTATTTCGTCAACGGCAAAGCGCGCGATGGCTACGGCGGAGCAAGTAGCGTTATCCTGTGGTTTTGAAGATGATATTGAGTACGATTCTAACTTTTACCTTGCTGCTCCTGAAACCTATATTGTCAAATGTCGCTCTCTTCATGATGACATTGATATTGCGATGGTGGTCGGTCATAATCCCGGCATGGAAGCACTTGTCGAAGATTTAACAGATAAAAGTAAAATCTTCACCACGGCCAATATTGCCCAAATTCAGTTGCCGATACAATCTTGGTCTGACCTAAATTCTGACACGGCAGGGGAACTTCTAAACCTCTGGCGACCCAAAGAAATCTACTAAAACTCAGCTTTGCTTTTGCTCACTGTTTAAACGACGATTAAGCGGGTGCTTTTCCTCATCAAAGGGAACGGCCTGCAGTTTAGTCAGGCTTTTGTGCTTGGCAACCCACAGCCCCACTAACCCCACTCGAAGTTCATATTGGGATGTCACATCAGGTGAGATTTCTTGGAAAATGTCCCGTTCTACTAGGCTGGTTAGGGCAGTTGTGACCTCTGCCGGAGATAAGAAAATATTGTACGGTTGTAAAAATTGAATCAGATCTGAGGGATAAAAAGTGACTTGGTCGCTCATGAGATGCGCAACGGCCGTTAACATTCCTTTTTCAGCAAATGTTGAGCGTTGCCAAATGTAGGCAAAGTGCACTTCTCCCAAGTTCAGCATTTCATCTAAACCTGCATTTACATCTGAAATAGTGATGTAAGCATTTTGATTATCATTGGCTTGCTTGACTAAGGTGTAACACACAAGCTGAAGAAAGTAGGGGTGGCCCGCCGTAACACGCCAAATCTTGTCTAACGCTAAATCATCATAAACCAATTGGGGGCTGACCGGTTCGGTAATCAGTCGCGTTGCTGAACGGTAGCTTAAGTAGTTGATCCGTTCATACAGCGCAATATTAAATAAAATTGACCAATAGTCGGCGCTCATTTCCTCTAGGCGACGCGTCCCAACAAATAAGAACGCAAGCCCTTCACTGTGCTGCATAAGATGCCGCAAATAAGTGAAAAAGGTGGTGGGTAAGATGCCATCGTTTACCAAATGCTCAAAGGCTTCAAACTCGTCAAACACCAACAAAATCATGGTGCCTTCAGGTAGAAGCTGGCGTACCTTAGGCATAAATTGACGTTGGAACATGCCCCTTGGATCGGTTTCCCATTCGGGCAAATCGGGCACATCAATATCGATGTTACGATTCAATAGTGCGTCTGAAATAAGCCAGGCAAGCTCATGAAACAGAGCGGGCATACCAGGCATAACCCCCAACGATTGACAATCGATGTAAATGGGTAAAAGTTGCTTCGGTAGCCGTTCCTCAAGTCGGAGCAAGGTTGATGTTTTGCCCGTTCGGCGTTGACCAATCAGGATCAGGACGTTTCTTTGTGACCAGCCGGTAGCGTTATTGGCAATAAAGTTGAACAGTTGATCGCGCCCGAAAAAGATGTTGCTGTGCGGCCGGAGCGGTGTGCCTGGCAAATAAGGATTTGCCACCTTGGTAAAAGTGGGCTGGGGAGGCAATAGAGAAACCATATCGCCAAAGACTGTTTCACGCTTTTGCTGAATTTGGTCCCCAAATGTTGTTTTTACCCCAATGCGGAATCGGTCGCTGACTAATGGGCGGATTTGGAAGCTAATTTCACGATTACGACCAGCTGGCAAAATGGGGATCAGCTGGGGCTCTTCAACGATAGTGTAGGCTGGATCGGGCTGTAGCGTCACTCTAATATCTTCCGCGTTGGCACGGCCGATATTTTCGAGGTTAATCACAATGTTGAGAATTTCCTCAGGCGCAAGTCGGCGAGTGCGCAGGATGATCTTTAGCTCTGCTCGACCGCGTAGCTCTTGAATTTCAGCTGACAACAAGCCTGTCCAGCGGCGCAGAATAACGGCCGTTAATGTTTTTTCAATTCGGTCAGAAAACTCTGGCAATGCAAGTTCTAGTTCTTGGGCATGATAAACAGCCTCGTTGAGATAAAGCAATTTGTCGTCCGCCTGATCGACCCGCTGACTGTCTCGAATATTCGTCAAAATGGGCAGAAGAGAATCTAAAGTAGGTGACCAGCTTTTATCTTGGTTAAGGAGCTGGAGTAACTGGACAAGCTGTGGGCGTAAGAGTGATAGCTCTGTAATGGTGGGGGCATCTAGGAGCGCAAAAGAAGTCTTGTAAATAGCTGACCATCTGTCAATATCAATCCACTTTGGCAAGCTGTCCTGAACCGATTCGATGGCGTTTAAGATGATTGGAAGACCAGCAATCGGACGCTCTGGAAGCAGATAGAGCCCATCTGCTAAATTGGTAACGGGTTCATTCTGGTTTTGCCGCCCCTGCTGCGCTAAATTGAGCAGAAAATCTTCTGACCCTTTTAACTGAAGATACCGTTTTTCAATTTGTTTAAGCGTTAAATAAGGCTGGCTTTGCAGACGACGATAAAAGCGAGCTGCTCTGGCTGACGGAAGTTGAGTTTGTCGAGCATAGAGAAATACCGCAAAGAGGAAAGCCGCACCGACGATGGTGGAAATAAAGGGAGCAGAATTCGTAAGCACTGGAGACGGCTGTTCTAATGAGATCGATGGAGGGGTTAAAATTCCGGAATAAATACCATCATTGAAGCGGTATCGATACCGCACCGTGTCGGCGTCAGGCAGGACCACGGCGGACCATACGGCAGGATTGCCATTGGTGGTGCTGCTCCCCTGAGAAACCCACTGATTATTGTTAACGCTGTCAAAAACCTCTAACTCAACTTCCACGAGGTCGTTTTCTACATCAAGCACGTCAATGGAAAAGTCATATCCGTTGTTGGTTGATTCAACGACAGGTTTGGTTAAAAGCGGGGGGCGGTTTTCTTGGGCTCTAAATAACTCGATTTCACCGTTGGTTGTGATAGCAATTAGATCAGATTGGTTGCCGACTCGGTTAAGGCCAGTGAGGGCAAATGTCCGCCCCGATAGCGTTAATCGATTAAGGAAGAGCGGATCTTGGTTTCCATTAGCATAGAGGTAAACACTACTTTCTTCGGTGCCAACTGCCATATCGGGAATGGAATCACCGTCTAGATCCCCCCAATAAAAGCCAGCAATATCACCAACATTTTCTAGCTCCCAAATCAGCGAAGGCTGATTGTCCTGAACATCAAACCGAATGACATCGCTGTTGGCTGTTCCGACAAGAAAGCCATTGGCAGGGGACTCTTGGAACGCTTCAGTGATGATATCGTTTGCGGGGAGGGATTGAACGATGTTGCCATTGAGCCTAAACGGCCATTGTGGAAGCTGAATGCCATCCCAATGATGGCCCCTAATTGAGCCATCATTCATCAAGGTAATGATACGAGTGGCTAGTTCGTTTCTGGATTCGCCAACTAAATAAACTTTTTGGATCGTGCCATCACTATACTGCCAAATTTTTCGAGAAAAAAGCAGAGCGTTTACTTTATGAAGCGCTTGCGGCGTCACGGCCAGCAGCTCAACTTCATTGGTGATGTTGTTTGGAAGCGCTAGAAATTCTTGAATACGATTACTGCTAATTGGTGTATTTTCTGCAATGGGAAGGCGGTAGGCCCAAAGCTTTGCTTGACTTGATGAAAAAACCTGAATTTCACCATCTTCGGTGCCCACAATAATCTCTGACTGGGTACGCTCATTGATGTTTTGGACAAGCAGGGCCGTAATTTCTTTTTGAAATGTTTCTGTCCAAACGCGAGCACCATTTGATTGCCACACTTCAAGATGGCTTTGGATGCGTTCAATACTGCCTGATTCATTGATGATTTCTTGCCTGACAACGACAATATTAGGTTGAAAGCCTGAAATGGTATCTAGAGCTGCTAGGTGGGTAATGGAGCCACCCGGTGCTTGAAGCCAGCAGAGTTCTGAACTGTTGTTGATACAGTAAACTCGGCCGTTTTGGGTGCCAATGATCAATTCCTCATTGCCGTCTAAATTTAAGTCTAATTTTAATAGGGTTTGGGGAACGGCATTGACGGATTGCCGCCATTCGCTTGTTGTTTCATTGGCGCCGATGCCAATTCCAACCAGCTCAATATTAGAGAAACGCGCTAAGATCAGCTCTAGATTGGTGTCTTTGTTAACGTCGCTTAGCTGAGTTAGGCCAATACTGTCGGTGTTGTTGCGAATGTCGAGAACACGGCCGTTGCTGCTTAGAAGCACAACATCTTTTGGCACATCGATATTTGGTTCATTGCCTAACACAGCGCTAACCGACGGTTGTCGTTCATCCGGCAGAAACGGGAGTCCGGTTAGATTGACGATTGGTTTAGCGGCGCTTTCGTCCAGCGGAGTAGACCAAATTCGTTGGCCTTCCCAGTTAAAAGCCGTCACTGTTCCAACGGCCGTGCCAACCATCAACGCTGGCCCATCCCGCAGCTCTGTAACAGCCAAGGCGGTGATTGGGACATTTAGCGTCCGAGGCCAAACTCTCTGTCGGGCGGCGTTGTACAGATTGAGAACGCCCTTGTCCGTACCGATGGCGATATTGACGCCAGCTAGCTGCGGAAAATCAATCAGCTCAAGGGCGGTAATTCTGCCCGAAATAGCGAGTGGCTGGTCCCAGAGCAAACCACCATTTTCATCTAAGACAGTTAATTGCGAGAAGCGACGGAACGTTGTTAGAACAATTTCATCTCGACCATCTTTGTTTAAATCGTCAACGGCAATGAGGGGGGCATTGCCCTGTCCCGGCGTGGTGTTGCGAGCGTATTCCCAAATTAAAAAGCCATCTCCATCAATAAGCTGAACTTGCCCAGACTCTAGGAGCAGGACGATCTCCTCACGGCCATCTTGATTTTGGTCAATGGCTAAAAGCTGACGAGGGTTGGCCTCTAGCTGGTCTGTTTGAGCCCTTACCGTTTCTAGGCTGCTGGTTGCAAAATCAGACATTGAGGGTCGGGTAGGTTGGATTTGATATTCCCACAATAAACGGCCGTCTGAGGTGAGTAAGGAAAGCTGGTTTTGATTCGCAACAATGATTTCTAATGGCTCAGTGCTGGGTTGAGGGGTTGCTTCAACGCTGTCAGTGAGTCGGGATCCATTGGCATTTAAGGCCCAAATTGAATAGACAGGCGCGTCTGTTTGGTACTGCCAAATTGGTAGCCCATCCGCCCCGATTAAGTTGATTTCCCCATCTTCTGAGGCGACGATAAATTCTTGGATGCCATCTCGATCAATATCAACAGGATGTAGATGCGAGATCGGGTTTGTGACGGAGAATTGCCAGTAGTTTGTGTCTGTTTGAGCATTAATAACTTTAGAAGTGGATGACGGTAAAAAAAAGAGGGGCGCAGCAACGATCAACCAGCAGAGGATGCGCCATAAATGACGTTTGTTTCTGCTTCTCAGGAAGAACGCGCTCCTTTGCGGCATATTGATTATCTTATGAAGTTTCGGGGGGACGAAGGGTATAACCTACCCCTCGTTCGCTAATAATCCAAGTGTCATAGGGGGCGACGGCCCGTCGAAGGCGCTTAATTAATGTTTTTAACCGGTCTGGGTCATCTACGAGGACATCACCCCAAACGGCCGTTTCTAGCTCATCACCGTGCACGACCTGACCCGATTGGGTGCAGAGACTGACTAAAATGGCAAATTGAGAGGTCGTTAAATTTAGCTCTTGCCCTTCAGCCCACACCTGATGACGCTGCTGATCGATAACAAACGGGCCTGCTTGAATAAGTCCCTCTACCTTTTGACGACGGACAAAGCGGCGTAAAATATCACTGGTGTATTCGTATTTTCCTTGACCGTTTCGATTCAGTAAGCACTGCTGCTCAAGGAGGCGCAGGCTGTCGATTGGGCCATCAGCAATGGCAAGCGCATATTTTTCACCATTATCAAGGTTGTACCACAGATAGCCTAGGTGAGAATCTGCTTCAACCTCAACTGGATTAAGCAGCTCGCTTCTTTCAAAATCACTGTCTAAATTTTTACCTTGAGCGATAGCTTGATAGGTGTGATAAGCGGCGACGTGCAAAAAAAACGGATGCGGTCCGACGAGATGAATTAGAAATTCTATAAGGGTTTCCGAAAACTTTAAAGCATTGTTGGTTAACCGTTGTGCAATTAGGCCTTGGGCTTCTTCATGGCTAAATAACCCTAACGGTAATGTCACGAATATGTTGAAGAAGGGAGAGCTTAATATTTCTTCTTCAGCGGTGATGGCAAATAACGGCCGTTGACTGGATGTCAAATAGGCGAGACCATACTTTGTTGTTAAGCCCCGTAAGCGAGCGAAAAAGTATGGCGTAAGATATTCATTTGCGGCCAAAAGCTCAAATTCATCTAGAATGACGACAGCATGAATATCTTTTTTGTAAAGCTGGTTGAGCAGGCGATCTAATGCCCGATAAGTGCCGGGATTAGCCGACTGATCGAGTTTGCATCCTGCATCACTGGCGGCATCTGATAGTGAATCAAACAGTGCTTCGTATAGTTCCTCAGGTGGCGACCCGCCAAACTCCTGACAATCAAGCAGCACAAAAAGCGTTTGATGTCCATTCGTTAAATGCTGTTGACGAACCTGTTCCCGAGTTAAATGAAGCAGTAGAGAGCTTTTACCGATCCGGCGTGGCCCTATCAGCGAAACACTTTGCCCATTTCGCAGCAAGCCTAAAATCTGACCGATCTCATTGTCTCTTCCGTAAAAATCTTCAATCCGGCGAATGGCACCGCGATGATAAAAAGGATTATCTAAGCTCTCCATTTTGATATTTTATCCTGTTTTGGGCGTACAGCAATGAAAAGTGGCTTTTTGGTGACATCTGGCTGGAGGTAGGGATGTAGAGCGTTGGCTGAGTCTGTCGGAGCTAAAGCGGGATGTGGAAGTGATGGCATGTAGAAATGATGGAGTGTGGGAGTGATGGAGTGTGGGAGTGATGGAGTGTAGAGCGGCGGCTGAGCCTGTCGAAGCCAAAGCGGTGTGGAAATGATGGATTATTGCACGGCGAATTTAATACACCAATACACCCATAAACCAATATTTGATTAGACCCTAACTCCCAGCTCTTTCCTTTAGAAACGCATAGATCGCACCCATGACGGTGGCTGGTTGTGATTCTCGATCTTTGCTGTATTGGCGGGTGGCTCGGCTACGGCTGATGTGGAGGAAGCGTTTGGCGCGGGTGATGCCGACATAGAGCAAGCGCAGTCGTTCGCTGATAATGTCGATGTGGATAGACTCCGTGGCGGAACGGCCGTTATACAAACCGGCATCCCCTTTCATCAAATAGCTTAACTGGGCAGCGGCCTCGGCCGAAGGATCGCCCCCCAAAAAGCTGTGAACGCCTTGAAAATAGCTTTCTAAACTGCTGGGAATCCAGCCCCCATCAATGCCAACCAAAAAGACAGCATCCCATTCTAGCCCTTTGGCACTGTGCTGCGTGGCCAGCGTAATGCGAGCCGGTTGCGGTTCATATCCAAAATCTGTAATAGACCGAATCGGCAAATGACGCTTTCCTGTGGCAACCCCTTCCAGCTCAATGACGAGCTCGGGAAGCTGCCAATCGGGCTGAATATCGCGCCACTGCCTGAGCAGGCTAGCGATTTGATAGGAAATTGCTAAATCAGCTTCGCGAACCTCATCCCAGGCAAACAGCTCATCACCCAGAGCCAGCACTAGATCGTCAATGGGTAACGGCCGTAATTCAAACGTTTTTTGCAGAAAGCGGGCCAGTTTTTCGATGACAATCAAATCATCTTGGGTAGCGATATTTGCTGGAAGCGATCGCTCTAAATCGCCATCTTCCCACGGAAAAAGGAATAGCTCAGGCCGATGGATGCTTTTCAAAATGGCTTGAAACTGGTCGATTCGCTCAGAGGGAAGTGGCCCCGATACAGGATGATCTAGCTCATAAAGACTGGCGTGTAAGTTGGCAATGGCGCTTCTATCCAGCGGATTGGCTAAAACAGAAAGCACGGCGTGAAGCGCATTGGCAATCTCCCGTTCACGGCTGCTGCCTCGCAGAAGATTGTCATAATTTGCCCCTAGTTCATCGAGCATATCCGCGATCTGTTGACCAATAAAGTTGGTGGGAACTAGGATGGCTAAGGTATGTTCGGGCAAATCAGCCGCATACTGTTGAGCCAGCTTTGTCACTATGGGCAGTTCTTCATCCTCACGATGCTTATAAACGCGAATGCGAATGTCTGACTCGCTGTCCGGCGGATTTGGTTGCGCATCACCAGCGGGGGTAGGCAAGATCATTTGCCGTCGGAAGGTGTTCGCTTGAACCTCTGGGACTGGATGCTGGTCCATCACCCAATTGAGCATAGCGTTGGCTGCTTCCAAAATTTGGGGCGCACTGCGACCGCTGTTTGGCAGCGGTTTGCTAACCACATCGTCACGGTCATTGAAGGCATTGAAAAAGCGGGGATGGGCTGCTGTAAAGGTGCTCGTAATCGCCTGATTGGGATCTCCGACACGCACCCAGTTGCCAGCCTCGCCTGATAAGTTTTGAATCAACAGCTCTTGTAGGGGAACGCTGTCTTGGGCTTCGTCTTCCAAAATGTAGGGCCAACGCTCTCTGAGCTGTTCTGCCAAAGACGGCCGTTCCTGCAAAATAGTGACCGCCTCCCATATCAGATCATCAAAATCCATCGCCCCTTGACGGGTAAGCAGGGTTTGATAACGGCCGTAAATGTGCCCCATTAAAAATAAAAGGGGGGATTGGGAGATTGGGGAGTTAGGATTATCCGCTTCCGCTTCAATTTTATGCAGAATCGTTTCGGCCCTATATCGTTCATTTTTAGCCGTGCGGATAAAATTCTTGGCCGTTTGCTCCGTAATGTTGCGCCAGCGGATTTTCATTTGGGGGCTATTGTCAGTTAGAAATGCATGCCAAACGCCGCTGTGGGCTTCAATAACGCTATCGACCGCCATTGCCAAAAAATGATTGGCTTGGGTTTCATCAAGCACCTGAGGTCCAGCATCAACCTCGAGCCCGCTGCTGGCATTGCGCACAACTTCTAGGGCTAGGCTGTGCAGCGTACGGACATCAAACCCACCATCTTCAAGACCGCGTTCTTCAAGCCGTTTTCGTATTCTGGCTTTAAATGTATCTACGCTTGAATTTAAAAATGTAACGATAAGTATCTGCTGCCCACCAGCCACATTTATTTTGCCATCTGCAATCAAATTGGCAGCCATCAGGGAAAGGGTAAAAGTTTTTCCACTACCCGGAACGGCACTGACGGCTAAACGGCCGTTTTCATAGGCCAAAATATCCGCTTGGGCTGGACGAAGAGGGAGCTCGCTCATTTAGTTATTTTATGAAAATCAATAACCAAACGCCAATTTACGTAAACAGGGCAATTTTATGAGCTAGCTATTCTAAACTGATGCAGTGTAGATTTAATGAAGCTTGTATCCCGTTGTTATTGGTTTGTTTCCTCAACACTTTGTGGATTTGGTTTCGGTTCGTGTCCATTTGCATAGGTGCCGTTTGAATGAGAACCATTTGAACTTGGTTGTTGAATCTGTGTGGCTTCGTGAGTTGGGGGATCTGGGAGAGGTGTTATTTCTGGTGTTTGGATTGTGTCAGATGGAGTCTTGCGATTGACTAAATTTTTGGCCCTTTGTAAAAGATATTTAAAAAACCTAACCTCAGATTTTGTCTCTTCATACCCGACTTCTTCAGCAAATTGCCAGCCTAAGTAAAAAGTAACCCCTATTGAACTAGGAATCAATATCGCCCTTATGATAGGCCAAACTAATTGTGACGTCATTTCCTGCCCATTACCTAAATAAAGAATGAATGATGGTGTTAAAATAATCAAGATTCCGAGAATTAAATATGCTGTTTTTCGATATGTTAGCAATACCTCAACAATCGTTTTGCCTTTTATTTTTAATGTAAGCAAAAAACCTACTATAGGGATTGATAAGCCTAAGACAAAGCCAACTATTATAATAAATCCAATGGTTTGAAAATTTATCAGCTCACTCATTAGATCCTTCATTATCTAAATTATTATCATCATCTATTTGGCTACTTTCCTCGTGAATATTAGTCTGATTACTAGAGGTGTTAAGTTTTCCAAAATAATAGTTCTTTTCAATTGTCTCAAAAGCACGCCTGTACCTTAGAGTTGGAATTCTTGACCTAAGATCCTTAATATCTGTAAACGGGCCATCTTTTGCCCTAGAATCAGTGATTTTTTTTGCTAAAGTTTTTCCAATCCCAGGAATTTTTTCCAAATTAGCTTCATTTAAATCGTTAAAATTGGTACCTCGTCTGAAAAAATTATTAAATAATTTGTTTATTGTTGGTATAAAAATTCTTGTAGTGGAGCGTAAAACTCCAATAATGCCTAAAATTATTCCAAGAAAACCAAATAGATT
>JBCCFD010000048.1:0-27244 GCA_039029915.1 Chloroflexota bacterium | reverse complement strand
CTCAGTTCTACATTCGCACGATGGACATCACCGGCTTGATTACCTTACCAGAAGGTGTTGAGATGGTAATGCCAGGTGACAATGTGAATCTACATGTCGAATTGATCTCACCCGTCGCATTAGAAGAAGGTGGTCGTTTCGCGATTCGTGAAGGTGGCCTCACCGTTGGTGCTGGTGTTATCACCAAGGTTGAATAGATAGCTAACTAGCTTTACAAACATATACCGTGACGGTATACTCCACGGTATATGTCAACCTAGGGGATTAGCTCAATTGGTAGAGCGACGGTCTCCAAAACCGTAGGCTGCGGGTTCGAGTCCTGCATCCCCTGTACATTTTAAAGCCATTAAAATGCCGGTAGGTTATCAGCCTACCGGCATCAATTTACAAGAGTAATACCTTAAGAGGTAAGCCATTGTGACTGAGTCAGTAGGACAAACTAACAGCGTTTTTAGATATTTAAGAGAAGTGCGAGGCGAATTACGTAAGGTTACGTGGCCTACCCCCGAAGAATATCGACGATTAACCGTTATTGTATTAGTGGTTACGATTCTCTTTGCGATTTTCCTTTTTTCTTTCGATTTGCTTTTTTCAAATGTTGTGCAACTCGTTTTAAGGCAGCTCGCTGGTATCGGGTAAGATTAGTTTTGGTCTCCCTAATCAATTAGCATTTCTGTGGGTAATCATATGGACGAAAATTTCGACAACTTAGAGGGCAATGGCGGGAGCGATGTCGCGTCTGCCGATGAACCAACCAAGCCTCTATTAGATATTGATGGTGATGGTTCCAGTGCGTTTGACGGACGCGCCTGGTATGTTGTTCACTGCTATTCTGGCTATGAAAATAAAGTCCGGCATGGTATTGAACAGCGTATTGAAACCATGGGTATGGCTGAAAAAATCTTTGATGTTGTTGTTCCAACCGAGGAAGAAATCGAAATCAAAGATGGTAAGCGTCGCACGATTGAAAAACGTGTTTTCCCCGGCTACATCCTCGTTCAAATGGTTCTGTCAGAAGAGTCTTGGTATGTTGTTCGAAACACGCCAGGCGTGACGGGCTTTGTCGGTATGGGCAATGAGCCAACACCGCTCCGCCCCGATGAAGTAGCAAAAATTATGAACCGAATGGAAGCAGAAGCACCAAAGGTGAAATTCGACTTCCAAATCGGCGAGAAAGTGCGTATTGGCTCAGGCCCCTTCGCAGATTTCATTGGTACAGTTTCAGAAATCGATGCTGATAAAGCAAAAGTTCGCGTGATGGTTTCATTCTTTGGACGTGAAACCCCGGTAGAACTCGATTTTATGAATGTTGATAAAGTCTAATTTGTTGATGGAGGAGCTTGTATAAGTCGAATAGTTATTCGGCCACAGGCGATTGGACTCCTGGAGGTAACATGGCAAAAAAAGTAAAAGCAGTAGTTAAGATTCAAATCCCCGGTGGGAAAGCAAACCCCGCCCCCCCCGTTGGTACTGCACTTGGTCCCCACGGCATCAATTTGATGCAATTTTGTAAAGAGTATAATGCAAAAACGTCTGGGCAAGTGGGTCAAGTTGTACCGGTTGAGGTCACTGTCTTCCAAGACGGTAGCTTCTCGTTTATCCTCAAAACACCCCCCGCAGCAGATCTCTTAAAAAAAGCGGCTGGCATTAAAAGTGGTTCATCTATCCCAAATCGGGATAAGGTTGGCACAGTCACCACGGCGCAACTCAAAGAAATTGCCGAAATCAAGATGAAAGATTTGAATGCGCGCGATATGGATATGGCGATTCGTATTATTGCTGGCACCGCTCGCAGCATGGGTATCAACGTCGCAGAATAATATTTACAAATTAATTTTATAGATTTAGATTGACGTGGGAAAAAGACGTTTGTCTTTTGTTTGTACCACAAGGAGTTATCATGGCTAAAAGAGGAAAGAAATATCAGGAAGCCGCCGCCAAGGTGGATAGTGAAAAAAACTATTCAGTCCCTGAGGCAATGGCTCTTATTAAGGAAACAGCCTTCACTAAATTTGATCCAGCTGTTGAAGTTCATATGCGCTTGGGTGTCGACCCTCGTCACGCTGACCAACAAATTCGCGAAGTGATTCAACTCCCTCACGGGTTGGGTAAGACGGTAAAAATTCTTGTTTTTGCTGAAGGTGAAGATGCTCAAATTGCTCGTGATGCAGGAGCCGACATCATTGCCGATGATGAGGTCATTAAGCAAATTCAAGGTGGTTGGACTGACTTTGATGTCGCGATTGCTGTGCCTTCAATGATGGGTAAAGTAGGGCGTTTGGGTCGTGTTTTAGGTCCACGTGGTTTGATGCCAAATCCAAGAGCAGGTACGGTGGCCCCAGGAAATGCGCTCCCTCAATTGATTGAGGAATCTCGTGCTGGTCGTGTTGAGCTACGCATCGACAAAACAGCGAATATCCACGGCCCAATTGGCAAAGCTAGTTTCCCAGCCGATCATTTAGAAGTAAACTTTAATGCTGTTATGGGAGCGATTAAGAAAGCTCGGCCTGCCGCTACAAAAGGAACCTATGTTCGCCGTATTGTTGTGGCTAATACGATGGGCCCTGGCATAAAGATAGACGTCGCGCAAGCAATGGATATCTAGTATTGCTCTCCATAAATTCGCTTTGAGTTATGAGGTTAGCAATACTCAACAGTTTTCCGATTTGTTAACATAATAACGAGTTGCACACTTTGGTAACAAAGTTTTTAAGTATTCCTTCTCTGAAAGAAGTTTAATTGTCTTTTGTAACGGAATACTATTTTTTGACAAATTAGAGTTTACTCTGTAGACTCTGCTGGTTGACAAAATAATAATTTGATTTTCTGTTCTCTACTTGAGACAGTTGGTGGCTAGTAGGCCTTAATTTCCAACCGAGGTGGGGTTTGAAAAGAATTTAATGAAACGGCCGTTTTACGGTCTATAATTCGTACTTTCAATCCTCATGTCTTTGGCATGAGGATTTTTTTTATTACTGTAATTGACGCGTTCGAAAAAAGCTAAGTGTTAACTTTCGTCAATTATCGAGTAAATCACAACCAACTCGCATTGGTTCTGTTATTGATGTCTTTGTGATTTACCACACATCTCAGAGGAGGTGAAAAACATTGGCTATCTCAAAAGCTCGCAAAGATGAATTAGTTGCTCAATATACGGAGCTCATAGAAAAAAGTGAGGCAATCTTCCTCACTAACTATCAAGGCATGAGCGTGAAAAAGATTGATTCGCTTCGTGATGAAGTTGTCAAAGCCGAAGGTGCATTTCACGTAACAAAAAATACACTTTTGAAGATTGCACTCGAAAAAGCTGAATTTGATGTGCCCGAAGATTTACTTCAAGGTCAGCTGGCGACCGGATTTGCTCTCTCAGAAGCACCAACTTTAGCAAAAGCACTTGTTGATTATGCTAAGAAAGAAGATGCCCTGGACCTTGTTGGCGGTTTCTTTGGAGCAGATTATCTTCAAGCTGACGGCGTTGAAGCACTCGCTAAACTTCCGTCTCTCGATCAGTTGAGAGGACAAATTGCTGGCTTAATTAGTGCCCCAGCCCGTAACGTGGCGTCTGTTGTCGCTTCAGGTGTCCGGCAAGTTGTTAATGTCGTTGATGCCTACAGTAAAAAAGAAGACGCTGAAGAATAATAATATTTTACAAATAACCAGATTTTTTGGAGGATTTTAAAATGGCAGATTTAGAAAAAATTGTAGAAGATTTGAGCAGCCTAACTTTAATGGAAGCTGCAGAACTAACCAAAATGTTAGAAGAAAAATGGGGTGTTAGCGCAGCAGCACCAGTTGCAATGGCAGCAATGCCCGGCATGGCTGGTGGCGGAGATGCCGGTGCTGCAGCCGAAGAAAAGACCGAATTTGACGTTGTAATTAAGGAAGTTGGTCCTAAGAAAATCAATGTCATTAAAGAGGTTCGTGCACTTACAGGCTTAGGCTTGAAGGAAGCTAAAGAAGTTGTTGACAGCCTCGGTACCGTTATGGAAGGTGCTGGGAAAGAAGCCGCTGAAGAAGCCAAAGGTAAATTGGAAGAAGCTGGCGCTGTTATCGAACTCAAGTAATTGCCCTTTCACTTTACGATTTTTAAAAGGTCAACCTGTGTGGGTTGACCTTTTTTTATTTTCAATTTTAATGATGAACATATTACTTGCTTCTCAATCTCCTAGACGTCGTGAGCTTATTAAGTTGTTGAACTTGCCGTTTGAAGCCATTTCAGTCGACGCAGATGAGGATTCAATTCAAGATAAAGATTTAAAAGCGAATGTACAAGCTCGAGCTAGGCTAAAAGCAGCAACATTTGCGTCAACTTATGAGAGATCGACACAGCTAATCATCGGTGCCGACACGGCCGTTTCCCTCAACAATCAGCTCCTCAACAAGCCAACCTCCCCAACACATGCAAAAGAAATGCTAACTGCACTTCGTGGTCAACGTCATGAAGTTCATTCAGGCGTCGTTTTGCTTAATCCTCAGCGTGGAATTAATATCGCTTTTGTCAATACGGCCGTTGTTACCATGCGGTCTTTCACTGAAAATGAGATAAATGCCTATATCGAGACAGGAGATCCGCTAGACAAAGCAGGTGGCTACGCCATTCAGCACCCAGTCTTTAAACCAGTATCCCAGTTAGATGGCTGTTTCCTTAGCGTCATGGGTTTTCCAGTTTGCCAGCTTATACTCGAATTGAAAAAAATAAACATTTCAGTGCAATTTGCATACGACCAGTTACAACAGGCACATGAAAACTATCCGATTTGCCCCCAGCTTAGCGAGCTAGTAAATCCATAAAATATTGTGATACTTTTTCTTATGCTTCGTACTTTATGCAAAGTTATGATAAAATAAATTGGATATTTCAACTGATTTTTGACTCACTTCAGTCGGGAAGGTTTGGAGATGGCAACATTACAGGAAGCAATCAACGCAACGCGTAGCGGTAACAATATTGAAGCTCAAAAGATATTAGCTGATATCTTAAAAACAGATACAGATAATACACAGGCTTGGTATTTACTTGCTCTTTTAGTTGACTCCCCTGAGAAAAAAGAAGCTTACCTCAATCGCGTATTAGCACTCGATCCAGATCATGAAAAAGCAAAAGAGGCTTTGGCAAATGCAGTCATGCCCGCCACCTCATCTATGACGCTAGAGCCTGAATCTGTTATTGAGCAAGACACGGCCGTATCTCCCACAGCAACCTTTGAAGATCCTTCCGACTTCTCAAGTGATACCATTGATTCTTCACTCCCCTCTTGGCTTGAAGCTGATAATCCAAATGTTTCTGAAGATATGCTTGTTGAAGAGGAGCCATCCGAGATCTTTAATTCAGAGCTTCCCGATTGGTTATCTTCGGAGTCATCCGCCCTTGACGTTTTAGACGAGCCGCCAACTGTACCATCAGCGGTAACGCCCAAAGAAATTTCCGAGGCTATATCTCTCGATGACGACTTAGACCTTTCACTAGAGCCAGAAGAGGGATCCCTCACCGATTTATCTGAAGAGATTGATCAATCTCTTCCTCAATCAGATCCGGCTCCCTCCACATTAGAACATACTGCCGAACCGTCAAAGCCATCTCTTTTGGGATGGAATTTAGCATTAGCAATTTTGTCTTTATTAGCTCTCTTAACTCTCGTTGCGCTGGTTACACAGCTATTTAATTTCCTGTAAAAAGCAACTTTTGTTCACCGAGGCAAACAAAGATTTTTCAAATTAAAACGGTTCGATAAAACTTTTTATTCTTCTGCTAGTAAAATAAACCCTCCGCATTGGAACTCAATTTTCGCATTGGGATTCAATTTCCCCATAAGCTTCACTTCCCCTGTAAGATTTCTCGTAAGGTCGATCTTAATTTCAATGTGTTAGCATCAGCAAGTCCTGTATAAATTAATCTATCATTTGAACCTCATGAACCCCAAAAATGATGGATTTTAAGCGGAAAGTTGTCATTTAGAAAGGAGGGAAATTCAGTTACAGCTCAAAACACCATACTTAACAAAATTTAGCCCAGCCTTTTTCAAACCTATCTTTGGAGGAAGCATGATTGTATTTAGGAAAAAAAGATTCAACTGGGGAGTTGTAAGCTTATTCTTATTTGTATTCGTAGCCCTATTTTCTACGGCATCTTTTGAACAAGCCTATTCGTTAGAAAATGATATAAACCTCTTTCAGCCTGAAGGCGTGACTACTTCAGCAAACTACATTATTAGGCTAAACGAATCACCAATTGCAACATATCGAGGGGAAATTCGAGGATTTAAAGCCACTAGTCCGCGAGTTACTGGAGCCAATCGTTTAGATATTAACAGCGCAGATAGTATTGCCTATCAAAACCACCTGATATTCCGTCAATCAATTGTAGAAGGGAACATTCGCAATCAATTAAGTCGTCATCCTGTAATGAGTGCCTCATTCCAACACGCTTTCAATGGCTTTGTTATGGAATTAACGCCATCAGAAGCGGCTCGAGTTGCAGCATTACCAGGTGTAGCGGCCGTTTACCGTGAAACGTTCCAGCAGTTACAAACAGATGCTGGACCAGACTGGATAGGCGCCCCTTCAATTTGGGATGGCACCAGCAGTGGTGTTGCTTCCCTAGGTGAAGGTGTTGTCGTTGGTATTTTAGACACAGGTATTAATAGTGATCATCCATCATTTGCAGATGTCGGTGGTGATGGCTACAACCACACAAATCCGCTTGGTTCTGGTAATTACCTACCTGGTAGTTATTGTGACATTACAAACCCTGGCTTTTGTAATGATAAGTTAATTGGAGCTTGGTCTTTTGTATCTGAAGCCACTACGCCAGAAGATTCTGATGGCCACGGCAGCCATACAGCTAGCACGGTTGCTGGCAACCGCCACACTGCTACTATCGGTGGCGAAACTGCCATTTCTGATACTCAGGAAATTTCAGGTGTAGCCCCGCATGCAAATATCATCGCTTACGATGTTTGTGTAACAACATGCCCTGGGGCGGCTTTGGTTAGTGCTGCCAACCAAATCGTTATTGATAGCGGTAATTTGCCAAACGGTTTAGCGGCCGTAAACTATTCAATTTCTGGTGGCGAAGACCCATATAACGACGCCGTAGAAATCGCCTTTCTGGCGGCCGCTGATGCCGGTATTTTTGTATCCGCTTCTGCAGGTAATTCTGGCCCGGGTGCCGATACAGTTGCTCACCGTTCACCTTGGGTTATGACAGTTGGGGCCAGCACCCACGATCGTGCATATGTAAGTAGCATTATCAATATGACCAGTGATGGCGCTTCATTGCCTGACATTCAGGGCTCTAGCTTTTCTTCAGGGCATGGACCAGCCATGATTGTTGATGCCGCTGATTTTGGTGATAGCGGCTGTCTCTCACCCTTTGCCGCAAATACGTGGACAAACGGTGAGATTGTTGTCTGCGATCGAGGCACCATCGCTCGAACTGAAAAAGGCTCAAACGTTCTCGCTGGCGGTGCTGGCGGTATGATTTTGGCGAATACAAGTGCCGAAGGTTCTTCAATTTCTGCTGATGTTCATTTCCTCCCCGCCGTTCATATCACGTTTGATGATTCGGTTGTTCTTAGAGATTGGATGAACAACAACTCGAACCCGATGGGAACGATTACAACCTCAAGCGCCGATATTAGTGACTCAAATGGCGATATAATGGCTGATTTCAGCTCGCGCGGACCAAACACAACCTTTGACGTCATTAAGCCAGATATTACTGCTCCGGGTGTAAGCATTTGGGCAGCTATTCACGATGGAGGCTCCTCGCTAGCTCCGGAATATGGCTTCTTAAGCGGGACATCAATGTCTAGCCCCCACTCCGCAGGTGCGGGCGCTTTGATTGCTGCTGTTCAACCAGGCTGGTCGCCTATTGAAATTAAATCAGCCCTCATGATGACGTCTATCGTAGATGTTTTGAAAGAAGATGGCGCGACTTCAGCCGATCCATTTGATTTTGGGGCAGGTCGTATTGATTTAACAGCGGCGGCCTTAGCTGGCTTGGTGATGGATGAAACAACCACCAATTTCGAGAATGCAGACCCAGCTCTTGGTGGCGATCCAAAAACATTAAACATCCCCAGCATGATGAACAGCAACTGTATTGGGCTCTGCTCTTGGACCCGTACCGTTGAAAGCACACTAGCCACGGATGTGACTTGGAATGTAACGGCCGTTGATCCCACAGGGTCCACGATTGATGTTACCCCCAGCTCTTTTACAATTCCAGCTGGTGGCACTCAAGAATTAACGATCAACCTCACCGTTGATTCAGATTCAAATGGTGATTTTGTTTTTGGTCGCGTTATTTTGACCGCGGCCGGTGGCGAAGCACCTGATGCTCATATGCCAGTGGCAGTGATTACCACAGACACGGCGGGTGGCGTGCCATTTACGGCCGTTGCTGACGCCTTTGTTGGCGCTCGACGTCCAAACGACAATCGTGGTTCAATATCCATACTCCGCATTGACGGTAATCCTGAAACAAACACCTACCTTCGCTTTGATGTGGCAGGAACAGGTGGCAACGTATCAGAAGCAACTCTTCGTATCTTTGTGGATAATAACGGTGCCGGTACAGGGTTCGATGTCCAAGCGATCTCCGACAATGGTTGGGGTGAAGGCTCAATTACCTACAATAACGCACCTGCTCTAGGCTCTGTTCTAGGCAGTTCCGATAGCATAAGTGATGGTGTGTGGGCTGAAATTGATGTGACTCCTCACGTCACCGGTGATGGATTGGTTAGCTTCGCCCTAACCACAGGCAGCCCAAGCCTCATCTCTGTTTCAAGTCGTGAAGGGGCAAATCCACCGCAATTGCTCGTCGAAACGGACGGTACACCACCGCCTGATCCAGTTCTCACCATCAACACAATTGGCAATGGCTCAGTCTCTACCGATGTCGCCCCACCATACTCTGAAGGTCAGCAAGTTACTTTGACGGCTACCCCAGATGCTGGCTGGCTCTTCGATGGTTGGACTGGCGACATCACCAGTAGCGATAACCCGCTCGTGGTGACCATGAATGGTGATGTTACTGTCACAGCCAACTTCATTGAAGATATACCACCTCCAGCACCAGAACTAACAATTCTAACGGTTGGGAATGGCTCTGTTTCAACTGATGCTGCCCCACCATATTCTGAGGGTCAGCAGGTTACGTTAACAGCCACAGCGGGCGCTGGCTGGCTCTTCGACGGTTGGACTGGCGACATCACTAGTAGCGATAACCCGCTTGTAGTGACCATGAATGGTGATGTTACTGTTACAGCCAGCTTCGTAGAAGACGTCCCCCCTCCAGCACCAGAACTCACCATCAACACCGTTGGGAACGGTTCTGTCTCGACGGACGTTGCTCCACCTTACTCAGAAAGTCAGCAAGTCACTTTGACGGCCACGCCTGATGCCGGTTGGCTCTTTGATGGTTGGACTGGCGACATCACCAGCAGCGATAATCCACTGGTGGTGACCATGAACGGTGATGTGACCGTCACGGCTAACTTCATTGAAGACGTCCCCCCACCAGCACCGGAACTCACCATTAATATCGTGGGGAATGGCTCTGTTTTAACCGATGTTGCTCCACCATATTCTGAGGGTCAGCAGGTCACCTTGACAGCCACCCCCGATGCTGGTTGGCTCTTTGATGGTTGGACCGGTGATGTAACAAGCAGTAGTAATCCGCTTGTGATTACCATGAATGGTGATGTTACTGTCACAGCCAACTTCGTAGAAGACGTACCCCCACCAGCAGGTGAGGTACAAGTTGGTGATCTAGACGGTGTCGACAATCGCGTTGCCCGGCAGTGGGAAGCCATCGTGACAATTCTTGTAGTTGACGATAATGGCGCACCTGTTGCAAATGCAACCGTTGATGGCAGTTGGAATGTTGGTGATAATGCTTCATCATCCTGTACAACAGATAGCAATGGTACTTGTACTGTAACTCAAACTGGTTTGACACGACAAAACAGCACCGTGACGTTTACAGTTGACAATATCACACACGCCTCGCTCACATACAATTCAGGTGACAACAGTGATCCTGATGGTGATAGTGATGGCACAAGCATCATCGTTGACCGTCCATAATAAATGCCAATCCCCGAGGCAAAAAACCTCGGGGATTTTTTGTAAATCGCTTAAAGAACTTTGGAAAAACGTTCTGATAAATGTGATTCACTTACAGAAGAGCAAAAACTTTTGCGAAACTGCTTAATTTCAAAGAACTTTTTGTTCTCCATTTTATCCAATTCAATAAAATTTTTTTTATAAACAGCAAAAAAAGAATATTTTTTTGGACGTATTCATAACAATTGGTATTCTAAGAGCGGGACAAGAACTTTACATTACTGCGGGAGAACTTCATTGGGAACAGAAGGTTTTAGCAAAGGCTAATCTCAAACAGGTTTTAACTATTCACCCAATCCCCCCCAAATGAGTGATCAAACAACAATTAAATAATATAGTTTTTCCATGTTTTCAACATGTCATTTTCATGCAGGTTACTTGTTAAAAGTAATCTTTACAACCAAAGGTCTTGAGGAGGACCAATGAACCCCAAATCTATTTTACGTGTTTGCCTATTGATTATGGTTGGCATCATAGGCATCCTATTCTTCACAATGCAGGCTTCTCCAAGCGGTGAAACTGTAGCACGGCAAGAAGCAATTCAAGCTTTTGCGCCAAGCGCAGACCGCGGAGCCAGCAATGTGGGCCAATCAAGCTTATCTTCATCTCCTGTTGTTGTTAATTTAAGCGACATTCCAGCAGGCGTTTATGACCCAAACAATCAACGAGATCGTTGGTTGCGTGGTGAGTTGGATTTAGATGAGCTGGACGGGTTACGATCAGCAACAGAACTAAACCAATTGCGTCAAGAAGCGATGTCGCTTCCACCAATGAGCCAATTCGACCTTCAAACCAATGCGGTGGCTGCCAATGTGCCCTCACCATCAGTGAGCTTTGACAGTATTGACTTCACTGAGTGCTGTGGTGGTGGTGGTAATGTGCCTCCCGATCCTGAATTAGCGGTTGGGTTAAATCATGTGATTGCTGTGGTTAACGTTGCCTTTGAGATTTATGATAAAAATGGCAACTCTCTCTCAGGCCCAACCACATTTGCCAGCTTTATGGCGGCAGATCCTGAGTGTACTGGGGTATTCGACCCAAATGCACTTTATGATGAAGAAGCAGATCGTTACATTTTAGGTATCGATGCTGATGGTACCGATTATTGTATTGCCGTTTCTCAAACAGGTGATCCATTGGGCTCATGGAACCTTTACTCATTTGACACAGTTGATAATTCATCTGAATTTTTTGATTATCCACATGCTGGTGTGGGTCGCGATGCCATCTATATGGGCGCGAACATGTTCACCTCTACCTTCTTGGAATCACGCATTTGGGCGTTTGATAAAAATGCGATGTATGCTGGTGCCTCTACAACGGCCGTTCGTAGAGATTTAGGCGCAAATGAAGACACGCCTCAGCCATTGCATCTTCACGGATGGAGCCAAGGCACGTGGCCAACCAGTGGTCCACACTATATTTTGACTGAAACAAACTACAATGGTGCAGACCATACGATCTTCTCTTGGGATGATCCTTTTGGGGCGAATATCTTTTCTGTAGCAGGCACAGTTGATTTGAATGCGGCCACAGGTGTCACGGCTGGTTTGCCAATTGATTCTTTGCAACCAACGGGTGGAGCGCTTCAAGGAAATGACTGGCGTCCACAAGATTTCGAATATCGCAATGGGTCTGGCTGGACATCTGGCACCATTTCTTGTAACCCGGGTAGCGGTACTGTGAACTGCGTTCGCTGGGCAGAGATTGACTTGAACACGATGTCAGTTGTACAGGCCGGTGTTCTGGGTAGCGATGATGATTATCGTTCGTTTGCTGATGTGGCAGTCAATCACTGTGATGATATGGCGATTGGTTACTCAAAATCTAACACCACATCACTCTATCCATCAGTTTACTACAACGGCCGTTTAGGCACCGACGCCTTAAACACCCTCCAAACAGAAGCCCAAATCAAGGCGGGTGAAATTGAATATACCGCTTTTGATGGTTCACCACACCGCTGGGGTGACTACACTGAAATGACAATTGATCCAAATGGTGAGACATTCTGGTATTTGGGTGAATACAGCAAAAATACAGGCACCAGCGATCGTTGGGGCACCTGGATTGCTGAATTAGACCTTGGTGCTTGTGATGCGGATGTTGTTGATCCCCCAACCCCAACCCCAGAACCAACAGCGGGCCCAACAGCCACACCCGGCCCAGGTGGCAGCACCTTCACATTCACACCAGAAGCGGATGCATATGTGCGTAGCCGTCGTGCTAACAACAATTTTGGCACCGCCTCATTCATGCGTTTGGATAATAACCCGACCTCAGAAGCATATGTTCGCTTTGACGTTTCTGGCTTAGACGGTGCGGTTGAAAGCGCAACATTGCGCCTCTTCGTTGAAGATGATTCAACAACTGGCTATGATGTTCACGCTGTTTCTAACAATAGCTGGGGTGAAACAAGCATCACCTTTAGCAACGCCCCAGGTCTTGGCTCTGTTTTGAATAGCTCAGGTTCAGTTGGTTCAAATGTGTGGGTTGAAGTTGATGTAACAGCTCATGTTTCAGGCGACGGCTTGGTTAGCTTCGGGCTTTCAACCAATGACAATCAATTTATTGGCATTTCTAGCCGTGAAGGCAGTAATGCACCTGAATTGATTATTGAAACGGAAGGCAGCGGTACTGGCCCAACACCGACACCAGAACCAAATCCAACTAATACACCGGTTCCAATGCCAACAGACACACCTGTACCTAATCCAACAGACACACCTGTACCGCCAACCCCAACCAACACACCAGAACCAGGTACTAATGAAATGCAGGTTGTTGATATTGACAGCACGAGTGTGCGTAACAACCGTACTTGGACTGCAACCGCCATCATCACCATTCAAGATGACAACGGTGTAGGTGTATCCGGGGCAACCGTAACGGGTAATTGGGACGTAGCAGGCTCTGATAGCTGTGTCACAGATAGCAATGGTACATGTGCCATCAGCTTATCTAACTTAACACGACAACAAAGTCCCGTTGAGTTTACAGTTACCAATGTAACGGGTTCGCTCCCCTATAACGCTGGTGACAATAGCGACTCAGACGGTGATAGCGACGGTACAACCATCTCTATTACTCGTCCATAATTCCTAAGCGCAACAAAAAAGGGGCTTGATTAGTCAAGCCCCTTTTTTATTGCCTCATTCAATTATGTGTCGCCCAACCCATTTCCGGGCTGAGAAGGTGCTGGTGATTGTGGATTCTCACATAAAATAAAATTATTGGTGTCTTTTGAATGATAAGAATACGTTTGACTATCCACTTCGAGGATAATTCTAAATCCAGAGGTTAGGACCTGTAAATAGCTCATTCCCGCAACGGGACACCCTAGACTGCTATCTCGCCACATGACCTCTTCAACAGAAACTGTTTCGATGGACGCAACATCAACATTTAATTTGTTACTTAAATCTAAGCGAACATCCTCAACTAACTTCGCTGTGCCACCGGGGATTCCAGGTGCTGGTTGTTCGATGGGTTCGTCATCACTGGGTTCAGGATTAACAAGTTCGCCAAGATCAACGACCACAGGCTCTGATTTTTGCTCTTGGGCACCTGCTGCAATATTGTCTCGCGAAATAGCGGGGGTTTCTTCAGGGATTATTGGGGCATCTTCTTCACTATTCTCATTCATTAATTCATTATCCATCGCTTCATTTTCATCTGGTTCAGGAGCGCTAATTTCGGGTTCGCTGTCGTCAACGGCCGTTTCCTCCCCAGAAGCAATAGGCTCAACAACTTCTTCATTTTCAACAGGTTCATCATTCGTTACTGGACTAGATTCTACCTGCGGTGAACAGGCAAACAATAAAAGGGCAAATAATAGATAAATGATCGCTTTTTTCTGCATATTTTTCTCCACAAGGTTCGTAAAAACAATCTCTTATTAAATAGTTTTTCGTTTTTACACTATAAAAGATATCGATATCTGTTTATTAGACGCCAAATCAAGCGTTTTGGTTCCCGATTTTGTAAAATTAGTTGATATGAATTTCAAAAAGTTCCAATTGAGCTATAAAACTCAACTTAATCTATTTTTGCTGCCGTACCTTTTTGGTATTTTCCTTTTAGTCATTATCCCAGCACTGCTTTCTTTTGGAATCGCATTTTTTCGCTACGATGGTTTATCGGCACCTGTTTGGGTTGGTAATCTGAATTTTATATTGGCCTACAACGATGAATTGTTTAACTTAAGTATACAGAATTCGGTGGCGCTGGTGCTGTTACCTGTGCCATTACGTGTATTTGGTGCATTTCTGATGGCGCGACTTTTGCAAAAAAACGGCCGTTTTCTGAACGCCTTCCGAGCCATTATTTTCCTACCGAGCATTATACCGGGCGCAGCCTATGCCCTAGCTTGGATCTGGATTTTCAACCCGCTTTCAGGCCCACTCAATTTGCTATTGCAAAGTATCGGGTTGTTCACTCCAGCTTGGCTAGCAGACCCGCTCTGGGCAAAACCAGCCTTGGCGCTCATATCGCTGTGGCAAATTGGGGAAGGCTTTATTGTCAGCTTAGCGGCCCTCAGCGATATGCCGCCATCAATTGACGAAGCAGCGCAAATTGATGGTGCATCAACTTGGCAACAGTTCTGGCTCATCCAGCTACCTATATTTGCACCCATATTACTTATCCTCATTTTCAGAGATATCGCCTTAACACTTCAGAACAGCTTTACTACCATCTTATTCACCACACAGGGTGGGCCTTATTATGCCAGCTACACGCTGCCTCAGTTTATCTATGAACAGGGATTTGACCTGCTCTTTTTTGGGTCAGCAAGTGCGGCGCTGTGGGTGCTCTATTTAATAACCGGTTTAATTATCTTGATTGTTTATTTACTAGCACGGCAATGGCAGGTTGGTCCGTCTGAGGCACTCTATGTTTTATAGTCAAAGACACGCCAACGGCCGTTTCTTATTGCGCTTGCTCTTAACGGCCGTTTTTCTGATTCCAATCTTTTGGATGCTGATGGCGTCATTAATGGCGCCTGGTGTGCCACTACCCACGACTTTTCGACTTATTCCAGATCCCGTCACTTTAGAAAATTACGGCCGTATATGGCAGATAGTACCGTTTGGTCGATTTTTGCTGAACTCATTACTTGTGGTGATAACGGCCGTGCCTATCACCATCATGACCAGTTCGTGGGCCGGCTTTGCGATGTCTCAACTGCCTGATGCCCGGCAAAAACGGCTCATCACACTCTCCCTGCTTATTCTGATGGTGCCCAGCATCGCGCTCTGGACAACGCGCTTTATGCTCTACCGCTGGCTTGGCATCTTAGACACGCGCCTAGCCCTAATTCTGCCCGCCTTCATGGGCAGCTCACCCTTTTTCGTATTGATGTACTACCGAGCGTTCCGGCGCATCTCAAAACCAATTTTTGAAGCGTCAAGATTGGAAGGGGCAACCGTGTTTGAAAGCTGGCGTTATATCGGGATGCCCCAAATTTACAGCACCACCCTCGGCGTCGGTATTCTATCTTTTATTCTTTACTGGGGTGATTTTAATAGCCCTCTGCTCTATTTGAGCGACCAAAGCAAATATACGCTTCCCCTTGCCCTACAGCTTCTACAGCAGCTGAATCGTTCAGATTGGCCACTTTTGATGACGGGGTCTGTCCTTGTAACGGCCGTTCCGCTTGTGCTATTCATCATCATCTTGCCTTTATTTCGCAATATAAACCCTAATGTTCTGTCCGGCATAAAATGATGGCTATTAAAATGGACAGAACTTGAGGTTTCGTCTGTCATTTGGGTAAATTTGATCCATCAAATCAAGGCAGACGAAAAACTAATGTCTATGAGAAATAATCTGCGCTTACTGACTTTCACTACTATTCTTATTTTAATGGCTAGCTGTTCCGGAAATAGCTCCAGCAATTCTGTGACGTTTATGGTCTTCGGCGACCCGGCAGAGCGAGATGCTTATTTAAGTTTGGTGGCTGAATTTGAAGAAAAACATCCTGATATTGACGTTGAAGTAACCCATATCCCATCGCCTAGAGATTATCGTACGCGGCTAGCTACCGAATACGCGGCCGGCTCTCCTCCTGATGTATCGCTTATGAACTATCGTCGCTACGGTAGCTTTGCAGCCAGTGGCTTACTGGAACCGCTCGGCGAGCGATTGGATAGTAGCAACCTGATTCAGCCTGAGGATTTCTACCCAATTACGCTGGACTCTTTTCACTGGCAAGGGGAGTTAATGTGCATCCCACAAAATATTTCAAGCTTAGTAGTGTACTATAATATGGATTTATTTGACGATGCGGAGCTGACTTATCCATCGGATCATTGGACGTGGGATGAATTTTTAGAAACGGCCGTTGCCCTCACTAAGGATTTAAACGGAAACGGCCGTGTTGATCAATATGGCCTAGGAACAGACACCTCTTTCTTTCGGCTTATTCCCTTTGTTTGGCAAAATGAAGCACCCATTGTCGATAATACCGAGTTCCCCAAGAGATTAACGCTGACTCGCCCCCCCTCACTAGCCGCTTTTGAATGGTTTGTTGAGCTACAGACTGTTCATGGTGTTATTCCGGATCGTATTGCTGAAGCGTCGCAAGATAGTGAAAGCCGCTTTATTGCAGGAACGGTAGGCATGTTTCTCAACAGCCGCCGGGGCACACCATCCTATCGTGAGATTGAGTCCTTTGAGTGGGACGTAGCCCCCTTACCGCAAGGGGAAAGCGCCGCAGGCATCTTGCACAGCGATGCTTATTGTCTTTCATCCGTGAGTGGCAATAAAGAGGCCGCTTGGACCTTTATCGAATTTGCCAATTCACCAGAAGGACAAACGATTATCGCTAGTTCGGGGCGCACCGTGCCTTCTCTGCGCGCCGTTGCCGAGTCAGACATTTTCCTAAACCCTGGGCTTCCGCCAGCCCGCAGCCAAGTGTGGCTGAATACAATCTCCACCCTGCGCATTGTTCCCGTCATGAGTACGTGGCAAGAAGTAGAGAGTGTAGCCGGTGAAGAATTTGAACGGGCTTTATACGGCGACATATCTGCTGAGGAAGCGGCCATGCTCTCTTTTATACGTACAGAGGAATATTTTCGGTTAGCGGTTTTTGGTGCTGAGGAATAATGATCCCTCACTAAAGCCAAAGTAAGGCTTGCCCAACTGGCCCATTCTGTATATAGTTCAATTGTATGAGCAACATTGGGCAAATTGAAGCCTCTCTCCTCACCGATATCGGTCAAAAACGAGATACAAATCAAGATTTTGTCGCGTATTGGCAACCCAACACAGAAGAAGAAGAAGATAAACATGGGTGGTTATATATTGTAGCCGATGGAGTGGGAGGCGCAGATGCCGGTGATTTTGCCAGTCGATTCGCCAGTGAACAAACCATTGAAAGCTATTTAAATAATGAAGCGGAGCTGCACTGGGGCCAACGCCTTGTTAAATCGATGCAAATCGCAAATACTAACTTGCGCCAATATGTTGCTGAAAATACAGAAAACAGTCGTATGGCTACGACGATGGTGGCCGCCATCATTTATAAATCTCATCTATTTGTCACGAATGTGGGGGATAGCCGAGGATATTTATGGCAAAACGGCCAGTTTTCTCAAATTACCAAAGATCAAAGTTTAGTAGCAAAGTTAGTTGAAGAAGGTGCTATTTCTGAGGAGGAAGCCAAAGAGCATCCCCATGGAAATATAATTCTTTCGAGTTTAGGGTCTGAGGCAAACCCTCAGATTGATTTGTTTGATTTTAAGCTTCAATCGGGTGATATTCTTCTACTTTGTTCCGATGGATTAACAAAGTATGTTGAGGACGATGAAATTGCACAGGTTATCCAATCGGGAAGCCCCAGCGAAGCCTCACAAAAACTGATTCGTATGGCCAATGAACGCGGTGGATCTGACAATATCTCAGTTGGTATTGTTCATTATTTTCCCCAGAAAACGGCCGTTTTTAAAACAAAACCAAAACCTAAAAAAGAATCCCAAAATCATTCAGGGGTAAAAAGCAGGTCCTTGCTTTGGGGATATACTGCCTTTCTATCCCTCGTTCAAACTGCCTTGATATGTCTAGTTTGGGCACTTCTTCGCGTCTGACCATATTATCCACATAAACAATTAAATACATTGCCGACTGGAGGCTAAATGAATTCAAAATTACGGATTATTCCCTTAGGTGGTCTAGGGGAAATCGGCAAAAACATGACGGTCATCGAATATGAAGATGAAATTCTAATCATTGATGTAGGCATCATGTTTCCTGCCAATGACATGCTGGGAATCGACACAATTATTCCTGATTACAACTATTTAATGGACAAACTGGATCACGTTAAAGGGATCCTGATTACACATGGTCACGAAGACCATGTTGGGGCACTCCCTTACTTTCTTCAAGATGTCAACGCCCCTATTTATGCAACTCCACTTACCAAAGGGTTAATCGAAGTCAAGTTACGACAGGCACGTCTCGATGAAGAGGTTGAAGTCGTAGAAATCCAAGCCGGTAGCAAATTTGATGTTGGTCAATTTACAATCGAACCATTCCACGTGGCACACAGCATTCCTGATTGCGTGGGCTTTGGGATTACAACCCCCGTAGGGCTGATTGTTCACACGGGGGATTATAAGTTTGACCACACACCCGCTGACGGCTGGCCCCCTGATTTTGCCAAGCTGGCTGAATTTTCGACCCGAGGGGTTCTTTGCCTGCTCGCTGACAGTACGAATGCCGATCGACCGGGCTGGACACAAACAGAACAGGCCATTGAGGGAGCTTTTGACGATTTATTTAGGGACGCCCCGGGTCGAGTTATTGTGGCTTCTTTTGCGTCGCTAATTTCGCGCATTCAGCAAGTGGCAGATATGTCAGCGAAATACGGCCGTAAATTGGCCATTACCGGTCGCTCAATGCGTGAAAATACCAAAATGGCCCGTCGATTAGGCTATCTTGAAATTGACGATGACATGCTGGTTGATATTTCAGAAATCGACCATTATTCAGATCGTCAGGTCACCATTATGGCGACTGGATCGCAGGGGGAACCAACGGCCGTTATGGGTCGATTAGCTCGCGGTCGCCACAATCGGCTTCAGGTGAAAGAAGGGGACACGATTGTCTTTTCAGCCCACGCTATTCCGGGCAACGAAGAAATTGTATACCGCACCATCAACCAGCTTTTTAGGCAGGGTGCCAACGTGTTATATGAAAACATCGCCAATGTGCACGTTTCCGGCCACGCTAGCCAAGAAGAGATGAAACTGCTGATCAACTTAGTTAAACCTAAATTTTTAATACCCATTCACGGCGAATTACGGCATCTCAAACAACACGCCGTTTTAGCACGGGGACTTGCTTTCCCAGAAGAAAACATTGCCGTCGTTGAAAATGGTACCCCACTCGAGCTAACAGAAGACAGTTTAGATATTCTCCCACGTATGAAGGGCGGCTACGTCTTTGTAGATGGGGCTGGCATTGGAGATATTAGCTGGCGAATCGTTCGCGATCGAGACAAGCTATCACAAAGTGGCTTCTTCTTTGCGGTTGTAACGACCAATGGCAAAGGAGACGTGATTGGCGAACCAGAGTTTGTAACCAAAGGATTTATTAATTTAGCTGAATCACCTGATTTAATTGATGAAGCTGAAGAAAATATCAGGAGCGTTGTTCAAGCTCATGGTGAAAGCAAGAAGGCTGTTGACGCCCGCATTGAAGAGTCGCTCAATCGCTTTTTCTATGCTGAAACAGGGCGGCGGCCGATGGTGAAGGTGATTGTTCGGTAATTGGGTAACTGGATAATTCTTTTTCAATGACGAATGGTGCAAACCTCTGAGGTTTCTAATCTGTCTGGGAATCATAAAAAAGTCTATAAAAACCTCAGAGGTTTTTCAGGTTTTTTAGCGCGTAACGTCAGTTACTAATTACTATTTTCCCCACCCTCATCTTCATCTCCATCATCTCCCTCTGGGGTCGCAATTGGGCCTGGCGTTGGGGTCGGAATAAACTCAAAATTTGTTGAAATCGTAACAAACGTCGTTTGGCCTGGGCGAACCTCGAGTTCGCGCAGGTATTGAATATTATCGATGCCTGTCAGTAAAACTTCATATTTACCCGCTGGCAAATCTCCAAACACAAAGTTTTCATTCCAAATAATATCGCTTTGAATTACATCATGATAGGTTAGTTGAGCGCGAGAGGCGATGGGCACATTCACGGGTCGAAGTTGCACTTGCGCACTGGTAATTAAACGGCCGTTTCTATCCACAAAGCGTCCTGCAATCGTTCCCATTCCTTCATACGGTGCCATCCACAGCATTGGATTCCGTGCATCACCATATAAATTTTGGCCTACTCTGACCTCAAAATGAAGATGAGGTCCGCTCACTTCACCCGAGCTACCTACACCAGCAATCAGCTGGCCTTGATCAACCTGGTCTCCAACCGTCACGAAAAGTTCTAGCGTGTGGGCATAGAGAGTAAACACCTGCTGGTCAGCCCATTCCCAATCGTGCTCGATAATAACCGTATTGCCATAGTAATTGACCCCATTTCGGGGGCTTGGTAAAGGGCCAGCATGAATGACTGTACCGCTGGATGCTGCCAAGACGGGCGTGCCCGTATCATTTGGAAAATCCAATCCGTGATGAATGCGATAAGGCTCTAAATCGGTCCGTAGCACATCGTTGCCGAAAGGATACCATTCTAAGTCATAGTTACGGCTTCGCGAGGGTATGGGGCGAATAAGGAGGTAATGGTCATCAGGATTGATAGAGAGCGGCACAGACATTGTCGGGGGCCGTTCTTCATCGGAAAGCGCGGGGCCAGCGTTGGGTACAAACAGCTGCTGTGCCTCCTGCGGTCGCACGCCGCTCCCCTCAGGCGTTGGAATTCCGGGGTCTACGGTTTCAGGTGTGAGCTCCGGTGTCGAAACGGCCGTTTCTGTTTCAACAACACGCTCCGCAATGTCCCCCGGTGCTGTCGGCTCAGGCGATTGGAAAACGGGCGTATCAACGAGCGGAATCAGAGTCGGTGGAGTGACTGGCTCAGGTGCAGAACAGCTTATCAACAACAACAGAAGTGTGATGAACAGTGCTCGAATCGTTTTCATAAATTAAGGCAATATGGCTAACTCTGCAGGGGTATAAATCTCTAGCATCGCTTCTTCCCAAGTCAAACCTTGACGATTTTCAAAATGCCAAAAATTGATATCAGGGAAGTAAGTTTTCCAATTGGGGCCAGCTGGTAGCCGCGTCCAGCCATACTGTTCAGCAACGGCCGTTAAATCGACATAGTAACCTGTTGGTATACCATCCCGCAATTTACCCCCCTGATCATAATACTGTGGGTCATCGCCAGTACGCGCTCGGAAATCCCACGGCACGGCTTTAAGTGGCTCCCCTTGCGTGCCATCCTGCAGCTCCGCTTTCACAAAGACCCGCCAGTAAGTCTCGCTCCCGATCCGCTCTTGGACAACTTCAACACGGGGATCAAGGCTCAAAGCCTCTTGATAGGCAAGGTCAAAAGCGCGTCCCGCTTTATTCCAATCTTGGACAGTTTGCCCGGGCAGCGACCGTTCAGTTAACTGCATAAACATGCCATCTAAACGGCCAACAACATCCCAGCCAGCATCCGCAATAATCCGTTCACGAAAAGCCAGAAATGATTGATCAACCCGATCACTTAAATACGGTGATGGGGCATTTATGGGAAGTTCAAAAAGCTGAATAGCGGGTAGACCGTCGACAGGGTCAGCGATGGCCTCAACAAACAGCGGTGCATCTACCTCAATCGACTCAGCCAGCAGAGCATCATCAATATTAACAAGCGTGTTTACCATACGAGGTGTGAACTGAACGGCCGTCCATGAAGGGGAGCTGATATTGCCACTGGCAGCATACACTTGCGGCGTGACACCCCATGCCTCTGGGCTTCCAGCTACTAAGAAGCTTTGTTCATCCCGTTCATACACATAAACTAGCGCCTCATTGTCTGGGGACCAAGCCGGAAACTGTCCTTGTTGACCTAAATTTTGAGGGGCGCCTAATGGCAGCATATTTTCAGAGAGGGCAACACCATTAATAAGACTAAAGTCATTTTCGGTAACGGCGTAAGCTAGGAAACGGCCGTCTGGGGAAAAGACCGCCCCATCCTCAAACTGAGCGGGTGAATTAGTTATGTTGATCACTCGTTCGCCTAGCGGATCATCTAAAGACCGAATAAAAATATCGGGACCGCCAGAGCGCCAGCTAGTGAAGGCAAGATTACGGCCGTTAATGGGTTCCCAGCTCGGTGCATAATCAGCCGCCGGATTACGCGTAATCTGCAAAGGATTAGGATCACTCAACTCGACAATGAAGATGTCTAAATTGTCATCTTGGTACGATTCATAGGCCAACCATTGCCCGTCAGGCGACCAAGCCGGCGCATCATCAAAATGAAGATCGTTTGTCACCTGTTGCAATTCCCCTAACCGAATGTCGTAAACAAAGATATCCCACGGCCCATTCCGATTAGAAGCAAAAGCAAATTTGCTACCGTCAGGACTCCAGCTCGGTGACCGATCTTGGCGTGGATGGGTCGTTAAACGTACCGCCTCAGATTGACCCACAGGCAAAAGATAAATATCGCTATTGCCGTTTTGAGTCTGGCTAAACAGGATCGCCCCGCCCCCTTTAGTAACATCTGGTGTCGGCCACGGTGTTAAGACAGCTGTAGGAATTGGTGTTGGTGATGGCGGCAAGGGAGTTGGTGTTAAAACAATGATTTCTGGTGGATTAAATAAGGTAACGGGGCTTTCATCAGAAGCAGAGGCAACCTCGGCCTGCCGTTCCTGAAGACTGATGATCCCCACGGTGAGCAAAACGGCCACCGTTGCAAATGCAGTCGCCAGCCGCAGACCACCCTGATAGGTCCCTTCGGGAATCGGTACTGAGGGGGCCATTTCTGCTTTCAAAACGTAAGACGGCCGTTTAACTAAAACCCGCAATCGAGATTTGAAAACGACCCACCTTGATCGAAGTCGCCGACGCCATAAATGCCGACGTGGTGCTGAAACGCGCATTAAGTAGCGATATACTGTTAGAAAAGTAGCTTTAAACGTTTGGGCAATCCATACTAAGGCGGGCCAAATAATCCGCCGTCCTAACCAAACGAAAGGGATCAGAAGCCAGAGCAGTGGCTCCCAAATAAGCCAGTGCCATAACTTACGAATAGCAAGGCCCATACGGCCTAACAATTTCCAACTGTATGGGAAAATGGGTTTGATGAACTCCCATGCCCAGCTAATCGGCATCCAGATGGGCATGGTTAAAAAGTAGAGGGGAATCCAAATAAACCAAGTCAGTAATTTACGGAAGGCAAGACCCATTCGGCCTATAAACCGCCAAATTGCCCACCCTACAGACCGCGTGATGGCTTTAAAACCACCCTGTGTTTTTTGCTGATCCATTCCTGAGTCAGTTTATCATGTTCGCTACCTATGTCAAGTTGTTATGTTAAGTATCCCAAAGTCTCTAATTTGAAAACCCTGTTAGATAAAAGCTTCGGAACCTCGAAGAAACGAAGAGCGCAGCCATCGTTTTATTCAAAGCAGGGACTTCGTTTCACTTAAGCTTTCATTTGAAGTTTCGGTATCAAAAAACAGTGCGTCAGGGGTCACAAGATCCATATTCTAAGCTGTGAGCATCAATATCAGCCTGATTTTCTTTTGCCTGCATTTCTTCAGACGGTCTGTAAGTCGCATCCTCCATACTCATCTGTAGCAGGGAACCTTACTGAAAAATCAAGTTGACGTCAATTGGCGGCTTGGACGAGAGTCAAAAAGCTTACCCCAGTTGCTCAGCAAAAGATAGGTGAAGGGTTCCCTTTTATTTTTCCCCTTTGGTCCTCGCTATGGGGGCTTTTTTTGCCTTCTTTCTACTTCGAAAAACCGCTCACGCTAAGCACCGCTTTTTCAAATTTCCTTTTATGATTATCTTGAACTGTCATAGCCATTGCGAGATCAATTTCGTAAATAATTGATCAAAGTGGCTTTTTCTCATTTTATTTATGACAGCGGCACAACCTCAGTCAGCATAAATAGAAAATGGAACAAGCTACCACCTATCACGAACAGGTGCCAAATTTCGTGATGTCCCAATATTTCAGGCCAGGGGTCAGGTTTCTCAAGATAATAAATAATGAAGCCAATGGTATAAACGAGGCCGCCGCCAAGTAAAAATCCTAAACCACGCTGGCTAAATAATTCTGAAACATCAAAAAAGAGGAGAATAGGAACGGCCGTTCCCCACGACATCAACACATAGATTGAGGCATTAAAAAATCCATGAATTTCTCGATTAACCAGTTTAAAACCCATCCCCACGATTGCAAACAACCAAACAAATCCCAAAATCAGCCAGCGCCATGGGTTGTCTAAAAAATGGTAAACGATTGGTGTATAAACGCCAGCAATCATCAAAAATATTGCCATGTGATCTAATCGATTGAAGAAAAAGTTCCATTGATGCGTGGTGCGCACACCGTGCAACAAACAGCTCGCTACATACAATATTAGTTGTGCAAAACCATAGATGGTAAGCGTAATCATCTTATCTGGCGTCCCCCAAACCAAGTAGAGGCAATAAATAAGCCCAATCAGCGCCCCAATCGCCCCTACCAAGTGGGTTAGCGTATTCATAGGTTCATGAAAAATTTCTTTAAGTTTATTCATGGTTATTCGGGATATTAAAGCAACCTACATTTAGCAGTTATTACGTTTCACTTTGACGAATTAACAAACTGGATTTTTCAGTTAAACTCATCCCATTTCAATAAGCGATGCATTAAAGCCAAAAGTGGCTATTGTATGCAATTGTGAACCTTGTTACAATCCAAAGCTACTATGGAAATTCATCAACCGCCTCCCATTCAATCGGTCCGTATTCAACGCTCATGGCGTGAGATGTTGAAACTTGTTGTGGTGCTTTTTAAGCTCCGAATCGTATTTTTACTTTTAATGGCGGCTACGGGAGGTGCATTCATTGCGGCAGAAGGATTTCCGGGAGTTGGTACTACGTTGACACTGTGGCTTGCTGGCGGTATGGCTGCGGCGGGAGCATCCTCTTTAAACCAGTATTGGGAACGCAACACAGATGGCGAGATGGGCCGAACGGAAAAACGGCCGTTGGTGAATGGTGCCATTGAAAACCCAAACTGGGTCCCCATCGTTGGGCTTGGCCTAATTCTAGCCCCCTCATTAGCCGTCTTAAACTTTAATCCACCGCTCGCGTTCTTTTTATTATTAGGGGCCTTCATTTATGTCGGCATCTATACCCTTTGGTTGAAGCCCCGCACCTTGCTAAATATTGTCATTGGTGGTGCAGCAGGCAGCGCCGCAGTTTTGAGCGGCAGCGCCGCAGTTGGGCAATGGAATCACACCGGGGCGCTAGTCTTAGCAGCCATTCTTTTTCTATGGACCCCTTTCCACTTTTGGAGCTTGGCCCTATTGTATCGAAATGATTATGCAAAAACCGATGTCCCTATGCTTCCGGTTTTTACAACCCCAAGGCAAGCCGCTTGGTGGGTGATGAGCCATACACTACCAACGGCCGTTTCTGGCCTTTTACTCGTTATTTTACCCTCACTGGGATGGTTTTATTTCATACCCGTTGTGTTCATTACTGCCGATCTCATAAACCGGAACTGTCAGTTAATAAAAGATCCATCTCCTGACGCCGCTAAAAAAATGTTTATGGCTTCTAATTACTACCTTCTTATCCTTCTAATTGCCATTTGTCTTGGCTCTCTCCTCCCTTAAAAGTAAAAATTAGCGTCCTTGCAAACCGTTTTCGAGTATGCTACTATCCTCGCGTCCCTGCTGTGTGCGTGATGGGCCGTCAAGGTTGAGCCAACGATTTATTTTAGGGAATCGCTATACGCTGAGGGGATGTAGTAGCCCAGCTTCGGTTCGGCGAATCAGATAACTCACGAAAAGATTCCCACCTGCTTACGCAGGTTCACACTGAGAGGTCCACACGGCATGGCGGGGTTTTGTCTTCTGAGAGGGACAACCATCTATAGTTAGGTAAACGGAAAGAAATAATTTGAATTTTGTTTGGCTTTATACAAAATCTCTTTTTCCGCTCACGTAAAAGCAAATAAAGGAACGATGTGCTATGGTTCGTGAACGCATTGCTGATGACATCTACGTTTTCACGAGTAGACAGTACGCTCAGGTAACCGCAGGCGCCATTCTAACAAAAGAAGGCGTCATACTTATCGATACACTCTATTTTCCTGAGGAAACTCGCGCTGTAAAAGAATTTTTAGAAGATCGACTAGGTCATCGCGTACGCTACGTCATCAACACCCACTATCATGCGGACCATACCCAAGGCACTTATCTGTTTCCTGGGGCGAGGGTTGTTAGTCATGCCCTGTGCAAGCAATATTTGGATACGCGCGGCCGCGAGGGACTTCGTGAAGCAAAGCTTCAAAGCCAAGAATTAGGTGAGGTTCGTGTTGTCTTACCTGATTTTATTTTCGAGGATGAAGATTTAACGATTCACCTGGGGGGCAAAACGTTAAAAATTAGCCACATGCCTGGCCACACCAAGGATTTAGTTGGTGTCTTCGTAACCAACAATCGCATCTTATTTGCTTCCGATAATATGATGCCGGTTCCCACTATGTTTGATGGTGGATATGATGAGTTGATGAGCTCATATCAACGGATGCTTGAGATGGCCCCCGATACGGTCGTCCAAGGTCATGGCGAAGTGATTTTGAGAGGGGAAATCGCCAACATTATCAACAGCAATATTGATTATTTAGAAACCATTCGGGGGCGAGTATTAGCAGTGATTGAATCGGGCGGGTCACGAGACGACTTGCAACAGATTGATATTGAAAGCTGTGGTAAATCACGTATTCCCTTAAATGGGCTGGTTTCAGATTTACACTATGCAAACCTATATAAACTCTACGATGATCTTACCGAAACGCAGCTGAGTCGGTAAGCTTAGATTTCTTCCTTTTGCGATCGTGGGGTGTCTAATTGAATAATCGGTTTGGCGCGTTACGGCCGTTTACGTTGGTTATCTTCCTGGTTCTCCTTATAAGCTGTGAAGTAGCCCCTGAAACG
>JBCCFD010000047.1:0-27330 GCA_039029915.1 Chloroflexota bacterium | reverse complement strand
AGCTGAGTGGCTAGTAGAGAGTGCCCCCCAAGCTCAAAAAAATCATCTTCGATGCCGACACGCTCAACAAAGAGCGCATCTTGCCAATACTGGGCTAATTTTATTTCGACGGCGCTCTTTGGCGGAACGTAACGTCGTTCTTTGCTGTTTTGAACTGGGTCGGGTAGCCCCTTTCGGTTAACCTTCCCATTGGGTGTTAAGGGCATCTTGTCGAGGTGAATAAACTTAGAGGGCACCATATAACTAGGCAGGCTAGTCAGCAGCCTTGATCGCATATCATGGTGTTCGAGTTCAATATGACCATCGTTAAGCGTATAAAATCCGACAAGTCGCTTATCCTCAGAGCCGAAGTCAAACGGATGAACGACCGCTTGCGCGATGGCGGGATGTTTTTCAAGTGCGGCTTCAATTTCGCCGCACTCAATGCGATAACCACGAATTTTGACTTGAAAATCGACGCGCCCAAGGCATTCAACATTGCCGTCAGTATGGTAGCGGGCTAAGTCGCCAGTACGATACATTTTGCCGGGATGAAATGGGTTGTCGATAAATCGCTCATCGGTTAACTCGTCCCGATTAAGATACCCACTGGTTATCCCATCGCCACCAATCCACAGCTCCCCAATCGCCCCCACCGGTAGTGGATTTTGGCTACTGTCTAAAATGTAGAGCCAGGTGTTGCCAATGGGCTTGCCGATTAAAATTGGTTGATTGGGCTTGAGTTCGTGGATTGAAGACCAAACGGTTGTTTCAGTTGGCCCGTACATGTTCCAGAGCTCGTTCCCGCTTTTTAGCAGGTTTGCGGCAAGCGTTTGGGGAATGGGTTCTCCGCCAGCTAGCATCTTGAATCGACTATGCGGTTGCCAGCCCGCCCGTATGAGCATCTGCCAAGTGGCAGGGGTGGCCTGCATGATAGTTATTTGTTCTTGCTGGAGGACGGCCGTTAACTGTTCAGCGTTGAAGGTTACGGCCGTACCTGCAATAACTACTGTCGCCCCCGTAATGAGTGGCAAGAACAGCTCTAATACCGCAATGTCAAACGACAGCGTTGTAATCGCCAGCAGGCGATCTGCGGCAGACAATCCCGGCCGTTCTTTCATCGTCAGTAAAAAATTCAATACATTTTGTTGAGTGACCATTACCCCTTTCGGTTTTCCCGTTGAGCCTGAGGTGTAGATGATATAGGCGAGTTGGGGATTGGAGAACTTGTCCTGAGCTTGTCGAAGGATTGGAGATCGGGAGTTGGGAGTTGATAATTGATAATCGGTAATTGGTAATTGGGGATTAGGGGATTGGGTGTTTTCAATTGACCATTGACCATTGACCATCAATTGGTGGCTGTTTAATTCATCGGTCAATAGCACTTGCCCGTTAAACTCTGGCAGCTCCGAAAGGAGGCTATGCTGAGAAATAATAATCTTCGCATGGGTGTCTTCCAGCATAAAAGCCAAGCGCTCATGAGGATAGGTCGGATCCATAGGAAGGTAAGCGGCACCTGCTTTGTGCACTGCTAGCAGCGCGACAAGCATCTCAATCGAGCGTTCGTGGAAGATGCCGACAAATTGATTGGGTTGAACCCCAAGATGTCGGAGCTGTTTGGCTAATCGGTCTGCCTGTGCCTTTAGCTCTGAATAGGTCAGGCTTTGATTTTCAAATTTTACGGCCGTTTTTTCCGGCGTTCGCGCTACCTGGGCTTCAAAAAGATCGGTTAACGTCAGAGATTGATCATATGGCATCTCTGTTTGGTTCCACTCATAAACCACTTTTTGATAGTCAAGCTGGCTGAGGATGGGGAGTGTATGAATGGGCGTCGCGGGTTGTGAAACGGCCGTTTCGACAAGCGTTAAGTATGATTCCACAAAACGCTCAATCGTCTCTTCTGCAAATAGGTCACTGTTGGCCGTACACTGTACAAAGTACCCCTGCGGCAGCTCCGCGATATTGATAAAAAGCTCATACACCTCAGTTTCGCGAGGCATGAGATTGATTTCACTGCTCAATGCATCAAAGTTGAGCGTCGGTGGTTTGGGGAATTGATTAAACGCCACTGAGATGAGCGGTAATCGGCTGGGGTCTCTTTTTATCGGCAGGAGCTTCATCAACGTGCCAGAATTATAATTTTGATGGGCGAAACCTTGAATGAGCTTTTGATGGGTGTTTCTTAACACGTCTTGAAACGACTGTTCAGCTTCAAAATCGTGCCGAATGGGTAAAAAGTTGACGCAAAAGGCTACTAAATCAACGTTTGGCTCTTGCATTTGCCCAGCTACTGGAATGCCAACGACCACGCTATCCTGTCCGGATAGCCGGTGCAGCAGGGTGTTAAAGGCTGACAGCATAAATGTATAAAAGGAGGTTTTGTTTTGGCGAGCTGCCTCTTTAATTTGTGCAATAAGAGTTGGCGCAATGGGCCGATTGATGTGACAGGCGCTGTATGTCTTCTTGGCTGGTCGCTTAAAATCGGTTGGGAGATCAAGGACAGGAATGTTGTTGCCAAACTCTCGCAGCCAATATTGCTCCGATCGGCGGTAGCTCTCGCTTTTAGCTTCTTCATGTTGATGAGCCACATAGTGACTCAGCTGTTTAGTTGGTGGAAGCTTAGGCGCTCGATTTTGGAGAACGGCCGTATATAACTCACCTAAATTTTTTCCCATTACGGTCAGCGACCAGCCATCAGCAATGATGTGATGAACGGTTAAGAAGACAAGATGGGATTCTGGGGCGAGTTTAAGCAATTTAACCCGAAATAATGGCCCGCGGGTTAAATCAAAAAATTTTGTAACCTCATTACGTTTAAAAGCGGTAATTTTGGCTTGTTGTTCTGCTTCTGATTCGTTGCTTAGGTCAAGTAAAGGTATTTCAATGGGGCACTGCGCATGGACGTTGAGGGAAATCCCATTGGCGTGAGGAATAGCGCGTAATGCTTCGTGGCGCTCAATGAGCTGAGAAACGGCCGTTTTAAACGCCTCAAAGTTAAATGGGCCGCTCAGTTTAACGGCTGTGGCCACATTGTAAACTGCGCTATCTAGTGGATTAAGCTTCACAACCGCCCACAGTTCCTTCTGGCTTTCAGTCATTGGTATCGTTCGCGGGCGAAGACTTAGATGAGCAATAATGTCAGCTTTATGGGAAGTTAACTGAGTGAGAATTTCGGGTGTAAGGGCTGTAATTGGTGCATCGATAGCCAGCTCTTCCCCGTCAATATCCACATTAATGCCAAGCTGTATCAGCTCTTCTAATAAAGTTTCTATATTTTCCATGCGTTATTACCAATACTTGCAACTTACAAAAAGGTCATTCGAATACGGCACTTGCAATCTTTGTAAATTACTCACTGGACTTGCAGACTCCAATTGTCGATTTTGTTGCCTACAATCCAGATTACGATTGATATCATTTATGAGATTTTCAATTTCGAAACTTCGGAACACTTAACTTAATCACGGGCGGCTACTTAGATTTTCTTGTTGAGTGATTACAGGCGAGTAATTGCTGGTTGGGTTGATGATTTGCTCTTCATTCTCAATGGACAAATTAAAAGTTGGCAGATAAAGAGATAAATAATCTAATAAGCCAAAGAGTAAAATCACGGTTGAAAATGTTTCTGTTGCTTCTTCTAGCGTGCTTAAAAAAGCGTACACAAAATTTTCCGTGGTTACCCAATGTGCATAGTAGCCACTAACCAACCAGAGCCCCACCAGCCCAAATGCTTTTACGGCCAACCAAACGAGTAAAAACCGCCGGGTCCGAAAAGGAAACGCCTTGCCTATTTGCCAAGCAATAGCGGCCCCAATCAAACCGATAACGGCATAAGTGGCTAAAAACGGATACTCGTTCAAATGAAATATCTGGTTGATGGTTTCGCGAGATAGATAGGTGCTTAGACCTGTCCCTTTATCAATTGCTAAAAACCCTGCGATCCCCGCCACAGCAAACCAGCCAAAGCGTAACTTCCAATTGTCTCTTGTAAAGAAAGCAATGAGTAACGCCAGCAAAGCGGCTGACAAGGTTAAAAATACATTGTAAATAGCCGGGATATTTCTAGGATAGTCCACATCAAAAAGGACAAGCCCATACGTACGTCCAACTGTTCGCAGCAACGCCTCAGAAACGAGGGGCATGAGATACACAAGGAGGGTGATGACTGCAATGGTTTTGACAACTGTTTTGGGTTTTACGGATAGGTTCATAATTACTGCTTAGAGCGTGTTATGAGTCATTAGGTAATTGATTGATTTGGTTTGATATGAATAAATTACTCAATGACTTCATTACACAGATTAAATGCCTTGTTCCCAAAGCCTTAAAATTCAAATTCCTCAACTTCTTCTTCATCTGTTGGCTGGGTATTCTTGTCGATAGCTGACCAAACGGCCGTTTCCACCCGCTGCGCCAATTCGCCAACCGTTGGATGTTCAAACATCGCCCCAAGCGGAAGCTCAATGCTGAATGCCTCCCGAATTTGGATCATAATTTGTACAGCCAGAAGAGAATGGCCACCGATTTCAAAGAAGTTATCATGGCGCCCGACCTTGTCAAACTGGAGTACTTTTGCCCAGATGGCGGCAATCTTTTGCTCTGTTTCCGTTTCAGGGGGGACAAAGCTGGCCAGTTGGGCAGGCTGCGTACGCGTTGGGGCCGGTAAAGCTTTGCGATCAATCTTGCCATTGTTTGTCTGGGGAAACTTGTCCATGATAGTGACAGTGCTTGGCACCATGTAGTCAGGCAACCGTTGCTTGAGCGCGGTGCGGATTTCTAGAACCAGTTCAGTTTCCGTTGAGGTAACCGCAGACGAGGTAACGATGTAGGCTGCGATTTCCGGTTGGTTGGGTACATCTTGACGTACAATAGCGACGGCTTCTTGAACGGCCGTTTCTTGCAAAATAGCGTACTCAATTTCGCCTAGCTCAATACGGAAGCCCCGAACCTTCACTTGGAAATCCATGCGGCTCATCCATTCAATTTGACCGTCGGGGCGGCGGCGCACTAAATCGCCAGTGCGGTAAAATTGACAACTGTCCATTAACGATTGACAGTTGAAATCAACGCCAAGTCGTAAATCAACAAAGCGCTCTGCGGTCAATTCAGGTCGGTTCAGGTAGCCTTGCGCCACGCCGTCACCACCGATGTACAGCTCCCCTGGAATACCGATTGGTGTCACCTGTTGATGTTCATCGAGCACCAAAAATTGAGTGTTAGCAATTGGGTCACCAATCGTAATTGAGCCAGTTGGATTGACCTTGGCTACCGACGACCAAATTGTCGTTTCAGTTGGGCCATACATATTCCAAACCTCACCGCCGCCAGCCAAAAGCTGATCTGCTAAATGGCGAGATAGCGCTTCACCCCCCGATAAAATCTTGAGCGAAGGAATTGGACGCCAGCCCGAGGCAAGCAACAATTGCCAGGTGACGGGAGTGGCTTGCATGATGGTGATGCCGTGCTCATCAATAATCTGTGCGAGTTTTTCACCGTTGACGGTATCTTCCTGCGGAGCGATGTAGAGGGTAGCACCCGTAATCATTGGCAGAAACAGCTCTAAAACGGCGATGTCAAACGAAAGGGTTGTGACTGCCAGTAAGCTATCTTCTGCCGTCATGCCGGGCTGATTTGCCATTGTCAGCAAGAAGTTGACGACGTTTTGCTGGGGAATCAACACGCCCTTGGGCTTGCCCGTGGAGCCTGAAGTGTGGATGACGTAAGCTAAGCTTTGGCTTGTTGAGGTGCGTTCTGGTGTCTCGATTGATTGCGCCTTAATTTCAGCCCACTGTTTATCGATAAGGATAACGGTTCCGTTAAACGCTGGTAGCTCTTCAATTAACTCGGAGTGGGTAATCAAAATCTCAGCTTGAGTATCTTCGAGCATGTACGCTAAGCGATCGTTGGGGTAGGCGGGGTCGAGTGGCAAATAAGCGCCGCCCGCTTTGTGAATACCCAGTAAGCCGACCATCAGTTGGGGGGTGCGTTCGAGCGCAATTCCCACAAATTGGTCTGGCTTGACGCCGTGGGTTTGCAACAGGTGCGCCAGCTGATTGGCTTGCTGGTTGAGTTCGTTGAAGGTGAGCTGGCTGTCGCTGTTGAAAACGGCCGTTTTCTCACCAAACTGGGTCACAACTGCTTCAAATAAGTCGGGAATCGTGGCTGTTTTGTCATAGGATACGGCCGTGTCGTTGTACGCTTCGATCAGTTGGCGTTCCGCATCGTTGTTTAACAAGGGCAGCTTGTCATTTCGAACGGTTGGGTCGGCCACAATCGAGCGACATAGCTGCTCAAAAGAGGCCATCCAAGCGGTCATCGTTTCTTTAGAGAAGAGATCGCTGTTGTAGGTACATTCCAAAATGAACTTGCTGCGGGCGTCAACAGCGTTGACAAACAGCTCGAAATTTTCAAAGCGACGATGGTTTGAGAAGTAGTTTCCATCCATCGAGCCAAATTTCAAACCATGAGACTCTTGGTCGATGTTGAAGATGACCGGCACGAGCGGGATGCGGCTTTTGTCACGCTGAATGGGGAGCTGCTTGAGCAAGCTCCCAAAAGTGTACGCTTGATGCTCGTAGGCATCCAGCACGGTGGTGCGGATCTGTTTGAGATATTCGCTAAAGTTGATGTGCATGGGTACTTCGGCGCGAATGGGGAGCATGTTGACGCAGTGTCCCACCAAGAAATCCTCACCAACGATGGATTGCCCAGCGGCAGGTGTACCGACCACAATGTCCGTTTCACCAGAGAGACGGGCCATAAAAAGGTCAAATATCGCTAGCATGGTCGTGAAAAAAGTGCAGCCGTGCCGTCCGCCAATGCGCTTGAGCGATTTGACAAGTTCTTCGTCAAAGGTCCAGTCGATACGACGGGCGTTAAAGGTGCGCACTGCGGGTCGTGGAAAATCAATGGGTAAGTCCATTGTGGGTGGCAGTGGATCAAAGCGATCGTGCCAAAATGCCTCTGCTTGCGAGCTATTTGGCTCGTTTTTCGCATATTCGCCAAATTGACCCGCTGGGGGCATCTGGGGCGGCACGCCATATATCGCACCGGTATAAAACTTGCTCATGTCGTCGAGCATAACAGCGATCGACCAGCCGTCTCCCACGATGTGATGGACGGTGAAGAGGACGGTGAAGGAAGAAACGGCCGTTTTTAAAACCGAAACTCGAAGCAGGGGGCCGTTCAATAGATCAAAGGGTGTTGTAACGCTTTTGATCGTTTCCGCCTCAACCGCTTCTTTGATTGCCGATTTGTCTTGGCTAGATAAATCGATCATTTCAACCGGAATGGTGACCGATTGGGCGATGACGAGGTGCTCTCCGTTTTGGGAGATGGTAGCGCGGAGCGCGCTGTGGCGGTCGGTCAGTTGATTAACGGCCGTTTGCAGCGCTGCTACATTTAAATGACCTTCAAAGTGAAGGCTCAACGACTCATTAAAAGCACAGTTCGCCCCATCACTCAATTGCGCTGACAGCCAAATCTCTTTCTGCGCTTCAGTCGTTGGCACATGCTCAACAACATCGCCCTGCGCAAATGGGTCGAAGTCTACTTGTTTGGATACGTGTGTGGTACTCATTAATTATAATTCCTAAAGGTTAGGTTTTCTTTGAGATTGGTTGATTAGAGATTGGAGATTGGGAGATTTTTAACCCTTTTAATCTCCTAACACACCAATAAACTAATTCACCAATCCCTTAATCTCCCGTTTGCCCCAATTCCAGCTGTAAATACTTCCCCGGTCGGTCTGGATCAGGAATAAACCAGGCTGGTTCCCCTGAGGGGGTGCGTCCGAGGCGGGCACCGGGGACGGGTGGCTCCTGCGCACCGTTTGTAGCTGGTGCAGGTGTTGGCTCACTGGCGGGAATAAAGCCTGCCGCTTGCAGTTCCCGAACTGATTCTTTGAAAGCGTTGATGACGGTTTCGATATCTTCATCGGTAAAAGCGGCCGTGACAAAGCAGGGGAAGCCATCATAAATATGGATGCCCTTAGTACGTAACTTGTAGAAAAGAATCTCTTGGTAAAGCAATTCTTCGGTGAAAAATGTCTTGTACAGTGAGCTAAAGTGTTTAATCTTTATCGGCGCGCCGACAGATTTGAAGAAGCTGTTTAGCTCGTTGGCCAGATAGGTTGTTTGGGCATTGAGCCGTTCATTCAGCTCAGGACCAACCTCTTGCATGTAAGTTAGCATCGCGTGAGCGGCGGCCATTGCCAATGGATGACGGACAAATGTGCCGGCAAAGTAGGTCACGCCAGCTTCAGGGACTGAATCGTCCCCAAATTGCCACATGCCGCCGTCTAAACCATCAATAAATGGAGAGTTTCCAGCAATGACGCCGATGGGCATGCCGCCACCGACAACCTTGCCGTATGAGGCGAGGTCGGCTTGGATGTTGTAGAACGCTTGCGCCCCACCATGACCCATACGGAAGCCAGTAATCACTTCGTCAAAAATCAGGAGAGTCCCTGCATCTGCGGTCACTTTACGAAGTTCATGCAGGAAGTCATGTGGTTGAAAGTCTGGTCGACGGCTTTGAATAGGTTCGACTAAAACGGCCGCTAATTCATCGGCCCGTTCTTTGATAATTTCTAGCGCCTCATCTGTACCGTAGTCGAGCACCATGATGTTTTGCACATTTTCGGGCATGATGCCAGGAGCGGCAGCAATAGTTCGCAATGTTTTGGTGCCGCGCACCAAGACCTCATCAAAAATACCGTGATAAGAGCCAGCAAAGATAGCAATTGTTTTGCGTCCGGTGTGAGTACGCGCTAACCGCATACAGCCTAGCACCGCTTCAGAACCGGTATTGCAAAAACCGACGCGCTCCATACTGGTGAAATCACTTACCATTTTGGCAACTTCACCCGTTAAGATTTGCTGAGGGCCAATTTCCATGCCGAGGTCAATCTGTTTCTTGGCCGCTTCGTTAATAATTGGGTTGTTATACCCCAAGAAGTTAGAGCCAAAGCCGTTGAGTACGTCGATGTACTCGTTATCGTCTACGTCATAAAAGCGAGTGCCATCAGATTTCTTGACGACAATGGGGTAGATAATCTCTTTGGTAGCCGGCTTGAAGCCAGTCACCGCCCGTGGATCGGCGTGGTATTGACGATTATCTTGCGTAAACTTCTTTGACCCCTTGGTCATCTCAATGTATTCAGCCATGAAGTTCTTGAGATATTCTTGCTGTGCCTCAGTTAAATCACTGCTCTTTTTGGTATTGATACGAGCTATGGCACCAAAGGGCTGCATCTTTTTGGGCTTCTGGCTGGGTGCTGGGGCCTCGGGATTGTGGATTGGGGATTGGGGTCCAGGCACCGGATTTTGCTGACCACCTGCCGTTGACTGTTGATTGTTAACTGTTAACTGTTGACTAGCCACTGCGCCGCCTTTAAGAATCGCCAACTGTTGCTGCATTAAATTCAGCTGTTGCTGGATGAGATTGGCAACATCGCTTGAGACCGGCGCATTATTCATGGCTGGCAAGGTCTGACCTATCTGTAGGTTGGCGGCAGGTTGAGCCACTGGTGCCGCCTGATCAGGCGCTGGGAAAGCGTCGGCTGGCAGTTCGGCGTCCAAATATTCAGCTAAAGTTGGGAAGGTGGCAACGGATTCAAGCATCTGACGCAAAGTGACCTCTACCTTGAACTTGTTTTTTAAGGCTAAGGCAATTTGGGTTAAGAACAATGAATCAAAGCCTAGCTCCATAAAGGTTGTGTCAGACTCTGCTTCGGTGACATCAATGCCTGATACCTCTTCGAAAATGTCATATAGCATGGGCATCAGACGCGCTTGTCGGTCATCGGTACTCATCGGTGATTCTCCAAGGGTGGTTTGGGGTTGTGGTTCGGGTGTGTGTGACCCGTTGGTTGGTAACTGGTAATTGGTAATTGGGTAATTAGATGATTTGTTGACTGTTGTTGACGCATCACTATTGACTGAAAGTTGATCCTTGTGCACTTTTTTCGGTTCAACCCAGTATTTGGTGCGGGCAAAGGCATAAGTGGGTAATGAGATGCGAACGCGAGACTCGTTGGCTGTGAGCAGGGACCAATCTACCACCACGCCAGCTAGCCAGAGACGACCCAGTGCTTTGAGCATGGAGGCCATTTCGGGCATGGTGTCAACAGGCTCTAGCGAAGGAACGGCCGTTTGCATCTGCCTCACTGTCATTTGTCTGCGAGCCAAGGTGGTCAACGAATTGCGAGGGCCAACCTCTAATAAAACGCGTTCTGAGCGTTCCCAAGCCGTGGCTACTGCATCCGCAAAGCGAACGGGGGCGCGCAGCTGGTTGGCCCAGTAGGCAGGGTCAATCGCTTCACTATCTTTCATCCACGTGCCTGTTACGGTTGAAATGATTGGCAGTTGAGGCGCACTCAAATTGAGCTGACTAACAACCGCTTCAAATGGTTTCACAATTGGGTCAACCATGGCTGAATGGAAAGCATGCGAGGTTTGTAATTCACGCGATGCAATGCCTTCATTTGTTAATTGCTCAGCAAATTGGCTGATAAGTGCATCTGGTCCAGAGACAACAGAAGCCCCTGGTGCATTGCTGGCCGCCAAAGCGAGGCCTTCGGGTAAGCGGGCTTCGAGGGTGCTGGCATCTTCCCGAACCGATAGCATACTGCCCGTGGGTAGTGCTTCCATCATTTTGGCGCGGGTGGCGATGAGCTTGAGGCCAGCCTTAAGTGAAAAGACACCAGCTAACGTACCGGCGACAAATTCACCTACGCTGTGGCCAATCAGCCCATTTGGCTCAATGCCCCAGCTTTGCCACAGTTTGGCAATCGCATATTCGATGACAAACAGGGCGGGTTGCGTGTAAAGTGTGTTTTTAAGATCGCCTTGAGCTTGGGCATCATCCGCATTGGTAAAAATAAGTTCGCGGATGTCGCGCGCCAGCATTGGTTTCAAAATATCGGCACAGGCATCAATGATTTCACGAACCAGCGGCTCACTTTCATAAAGTTCAGCACCCATATTGATATATTGAGCACCTTGGCCAGGGAACATGAAAATGACGTCTGGGTTTTCAAGCTTCACTTGGCGAGTGGCGCTAAACGGTGGTTTTAGTTCAGCTAAGCGATTTGAAGCGTCGCCGTTATCTTTCGTGATGACAAAGCGGCGATGTGGGAACGCAGTACGGCCGTTTTGCAGCGTAAATGCTGCGTCAGCCAAAGAATCGCCTGTCGTTTTAAAGAAGTTAACCAAGCGTTCCGTAGCCGTATCGAGCGATTCTTCACTTTTGGCAGACAACGGTAGAAGCTGCCATTCACGACTCTCGCTACCGGTGATTTGTGGCTGTGGCGCTTCCTCTAAGATGATGTGGGCATTGGTGCCGCCAACACCAAAAGAGCTAACCCCAGCCCGGCGAGGCGTGTTGCTATCTTGCCCCCAGTGGCGCAGGGCGCTGTTTACAAAGAACGGACTGTTGTCAAAATCAATGTTAGGGTTGGGGGTTTCAAAGTAAAGTGAAGGGGGCAGCTTTTTATTTTTGAGCGCCAGCGCTGTTTTGATAAGACCGGTAATACCCGACGCGGCGACAAGATGCCCCACGTTTCCTTTCACTGAGCCAATGGCGACAAACCCTTTCTTGTCAGTGTGTTTGCGATATGCCATCGTAAGCGCTTCAATTTCTGACGGGTCACCAAGCTGCGTAGCGGTGCCGTGGGCTTCAATATAGGAAATCGTCTCAGGATTGATGTTGGCCGAGTCGATGGCCATTTCAATCGCTTTTGATTGTCCCTCAACGCTTGGGGCCGTAAAGCTGACTTTGTCTGCGCCGTCGTTGTTGATGCCGACGCCGCGAATGACCGCTTCGATGTGGTCACCGTCGGATAAGGCATCTTCGACCCTTTTGAGGACAATGACGCCAACGCCATCGTTGAATAGCGTGCCGTTTCCTTTGGCGTCAAAGGGGCGGCAGCGACCGTCTGGGGAGAGCATGCCGCCATTTTGGGCGACGTAGCCTGATTTGAGCGGTGAGTTAATGGTGGCCCCTCCGGCCAGCGCCATGTCGCACTCTTTGTTCATCAAGCTTTTAAACGCTTGAATAACGGCAATGAGTGACGTCGAGCAGGCGGTGTTAATGTTGAGGCTTGGGCCAGTTAGGTTTAATTTATAAGAGGTGCGCGTGTTGATGAAATCTTTGTCGTTGCCCAGCATCACTTGGAGGGACCCGAGCGCTTGCTCACGGTCTGGATGATGGCTGACATTGTTTTTGTAGTAGGTGTTGTGCGCCACACCAGCAAAAAGACCAATCACACCGCCCGTTTGGGTGGGGGCGTACCCGGCGTCTTCGAGAGCGGCCCAAGCGACTTCTAAAAAGACGCGATGTTGCGGGTCCATCAGCTCGGCTTCGCGGGGCATTATGCCAAAGAAGCGGGCATCGAACTTGTCGGCGTCGTTCACCATGCCTTTGACGGGAACGTAGTTGGGGTGCTTTTTGATGTCGTCGGCGATGTTCGGGTCTTGCTCTTCTTCGCTAAGATGAATGTTGGCATCTACACCGTCGAGTAGGTTTTGCCACAGTTCGTTAACAGAATCGGCACCGGGGAAACGGCCGTTCATGCCGATGATGGCAATTCCTTGGCTGGTTTCTGGTTCAGGTGCTGTTTCTTCGATGATTTCTGGGTTGGGGGAAACGGCCGTGACCTGCGTGTCCAAAAAGCCGCCCAGTTTTCGCAGCGTGGGATATTGAATGAGCTTCACGGGTGAGAAGTCAATGTCAAACTTCTCTTCAATGGCAGTCGCAACGCGCATACCAAAAAGAGAGTTGCCACCTAGTTCAAAGAAGCTGTCATCAATACCAATTTGGTGAATGTTTAAATATTCCGCCCAAATTTCACGGAGCTGTGCCTGCATAGGCGTTGATGGAGCAATATAGGCTTGGGCCAAATTCGGCCGTTCACCGCCTGGTTCGGGGAGTGCTTTGCGATCGACCTTGCCGTTAACGGTAAGAGGGAACTCATCCATAAAGATAAAAGAGGTGGGCACCATATAGTCCGGCACCTTTGGCCCCATAAAGTGACGCAGTTCGTTAACCGTAATCTCTTCATCTTCGTCAGCGATGATGTAGGCGACCAAAATCGTTTCGCCAGAGCGATCTTTGCGATCCATGACGTACACTTCGCGGATAGCGGGATGACTGCCCACGGCCGCCTCAACCTCACCCAACTCAACGCGGAAGCCGCGCAGCTGGATTTGATGGTCGATGCGACCCATGTACTCAACGTCGCCGTCGGGCAAATATTTAGCCAAATCTCCCGATTTGTATAATTTTAGATTGACGATTTCAGATTTACGATTGGGACCTGCATCATCATCGCGAGTGGTAACGAAGTTACTCTCTTGCATCATTTGTAAATCGTCAATCGTCAATCGTAAATCAATAAATCGTTCGGCGTGTAGTTCAGGGCGATTAAGATAGCCGCGCGTGACACCCACACCGCCGATATAGATTTCGCCCACTTCTCCCTGTGGGACAGGCTGGCGGTTTTCATCGAGAATGTACATTTCCCAATTTGGCATGGGGAAGCCGATAATGCTGCCGCTATATTTTTCGAGGTCTGATTCATTGAGGAAGCGGAAATTGGTGAAAACTGTGGTTTCGGTGATGCCGTAGCCGTTGATCACGACCGGCTTTCGATCGCTGTGGCGGTCAAACCAAGGGCGCAAGCTGTTCATTTCAAGCGATTCACCACCCATGATGACATAGCGTAAGTTGAGACTTGGGTCTTGCCCGACCGCTTCTTCAGCCCCGATATATTGGCGGAACGCAGACGGGGTTTGACACAAGACGGTAACTTGCTCTTTGGCGGTGAGCCTGTAGAAGGTTTGGGGTGAACGGCTGATCTTTGTCGGTACAATGACCAAACGACCACCGTGGAGCAACGCGCCCCACATTTCCCATACAGAGAAGTCAAAACCATATGAATGGAAAAGCGTCCAAACATCGTCGCTATTAAAGCCATAAAGATCAACCACTGAATCAAAAAGCCACACAACATTTTCGTGATTGACGAGAACACCTTTGGGCTTCCCGGTTGATCCAGAGGTGTAGATGGCGTAGATGAGATGTTCAGGTTTGACGTCGCTGGTGGGGTTGTCAGTGGGTTGTTCGTTGAGCCAGGGTTCGTCGATGAAAATAATTTCGGCTGTTGTGTTAGGCAACAGCTCTTTCATATCGGTGGTGGTGAGTAAAAAGTTGGTTTGGCAATCGTCTAAAATAAAACCAAGTCGGTCTTTTGGGTAAATAGGGTCTAAGGGAACGTAAGCACTGCCTGATTTGAGGATGCCTAAAATGGTAACCATGATCCAATCGGTTCTGTCCAAAAAGGTGGCAATCAACTGGTCTGGCTGAACACCTTTGGTTTGTAAAAAGTGAGCGAGTTGGTTGGCTAGGCGATTGAGTTCTTGATAGGTAAGGGATTTGTCTCCGAAGGTTACGGCCGTTGCCTGTGGCCGCAGAGCAACCTGCTCCTCGAAGAGGGTGTGGATACATTTCATTAAAGCTACCTGCCTTTCTCGTTGTCGTTGTTACTTACAAATACTGCTAAAACTACCGCATACACTTCGACAAGTGCTTTGGCTAAACGTTAAATGCTTGCAATAGCGCCAAAGCCTTAGGTTCCACTTTAATTATTGGTACATTTGACTTTTCGCTGAGTGGAACGCTAGTACCCTTATATAAACGAGTTAGACTGTCATTGTTTATTACGATTGCTAAAAGAAATCTTAAAAGGAATTCTGGTTCTGTCTATGAGTAAAAAGAATCAGGACACCTAAATAATTGAATCGCTGATGATTAGACGCAATTTAGGGTATTTTGGACACAGTTCCCGAGGGATTTGACCATTTTTTCCATAAATATTAGGTAAATTTGATGAATTTCTGGAACTTGAAAGAAGTTTATTCTAAATCGGGCTAGGGTTGACTTGAGAATCTCTGATTTTGGGATCAAAAAAGTGCGAGAAATTTTCTCGCACTTTTCACAACATTTTTAAAAATATCTTGTGGATAGAGCGCTCTGTTAAAGCGCTGGCTCCATCATGATAGAGCGTCCCCCGCTTTCGTTAAAGGTAATACGAGCTTTATACTTGCCGCCACTGTCAACAGAGAATTCGCCTTCAGTGCGAAGAGTATCGTCTTTGGGCTGCGTCATAAAGGCTACGGCCGCTTCGTTTTTAATCGTAGATTGAACCTCTTGCCCTACAACCGTGCCGTTGTGAATGTCGAATGCCTGACAGGCTGCCTCATTGACCATGATGAGCTTCATTTCAGAATCGATGGCAATCACTGGGTTGTTGAGTTGATCAACCACTGACGATAGGGTGAGGCGTCGGCCTTCAATTTCTTTATAGATGTTCGCGTTGTTAATTGCAATGGTTGCATAACCAGCGAGGGCTGAAAGTGCTCTCGTGTCATTGCTGTCAAAAGAGGTTTCTTTTAGTCGGTTGGTGACGCCTAAAACCCCAATTGGTTTATTAAGTAAAATCAATGGCACATAGATCAAAGATTTCACAAGGAGGGCGGTGTGGGTTCGGATAAATTTTGAATCGTTACCGATGGCGATAGCGCGTTTTGTTTGAAGCACCTTGCCCGCCAAACTGTCGTTTACTTTTTTGCGCATCGTTTGGGCTTTGGAGTCCATATTTTTTGATGCCCGAATGTATAGCTCGCCTTTGGCTTCATCAAGAAGCATCAGTGAACCCTCTTCAGCACCAACAACATAAACGGCCGCTTCGACGACGCGGTGCAAAACTTCTTCAAGATTGAGCGAAGATGAAACTGATTTCCCAACACCGTACAGAACGTTAAGCTCTTGCGCTCGACGCTGGAGCTGAGAGTTGCTTTCCATAAGCTGCTGGACAAGCTGGTCTCTTTCGCGCTGGAGACGGCTTTCCCGTAAGGCGCGGTCAACGGATTCACTAATTTCATCTGCGTCAAACGGTTTGATTACGTAGTCGCGGATACCTAAGCGAAAAGCCGCAACGGCCGTTTCTTCATTGCCATGTGCTGTAGCCAAAATCGCCGGTATTTCAATGCCCCGTTCTTTTAGCTTCTCTAGCACTTCAAGCCCTGTTAGGCGGGGCATTTGTTGATCGACAATCATGAGATCTGGCTCTTTGGCAATCGCCATTTCAAGCCCCATTAGACCATTTGAGGCAGTTAATACTTCAAACCCTTTTGGCTGGAGAATATATTCAGAGAGAAAATCTCTGATTTCTTGAGAGTCATCAATAATTAATACCCGTTCATACATATTGGATGGTCCTCAGACTGGAAGTGAACATTGTCTAATATTACTACTCGAATTAGTTGCTTGCAACTATAAATGATAACTTAAAAACAGTTAATTAGTCACAGTACACAAAGACAAATATAATTGTGTCAATTCTTGCGTTGGGTAGCATGCACGCACTTCGATGGTAGCAGAATTTATGATTATTATAAAAAAATTTCCTCAATTTATAACATTACTTTTGATTGCTTTCATTATTTCTTGCAATCAGGAAACCTCTACGGCGACACCTGTTGTTGTCACCCAAGTTGTAGAAGTTGCTCAAACACCCATCGTAATTACTCGAATTGTTGAGCAAGTTATTACACCAAGCCCACCACCCCCGCAAACAAACGATGAACAACGGCTACCAATCAGTTTAGATATTAGCATAGTTGGGTCGCAATTACCTAGCTTTAATCCTCAAGTTAGCCAATCTGCCAGCGATCTTGATGTCGTTGAGAATTTATTTGTTGGGTTAACTCGGTTTAATCCCATTACGCAACAGGTTGAACCAGCCCTAGCCGAGAGCTGGGAGGTTACGGAGAACGGTAAAGTTTGGACGTTTAATTTGAGGGATGACATTTTTTGGACAAAACCAGTAGACCAAGGGGATGATGGATTTTGGACGGTTGAGGCGGTTTCGGCCGTAGATGCGAATGATGTGGTTTATACAGTGCAACAAGCTTGTCAAAGGGATACCGCTCTGCCTGATGTTGTGATTTTATTCATTATTGAAGGGTGTGAACCCGTTTTTGGGGTTTCTGCCCCTACCCAGGCCGATATTTCAGAAATTGGGGTAACAGCGCTGGATGAACGCACGGTTAAATTTACCCTAACGCGGCCAGCGTCTTATTTTTTGACGATTAGCAGCCTGTGGTATTTACGGCCGTTGCCCAAAACAATTATTGAAGAGTTTGAAGAAGATTGGTTATCTCCCGATAATTTTGTATCGAGCGGCCCCTTTTTCCCCGTTCCAAATCGGCCAACCTTTCAAAAAAACCCGCTTTGGCCCATTGAATCTGTGGGTAACGTGGATATTGTGAACTTTATTTTGGTATCGGAATCTGAAAACGCGTTTCAACTGTGGGATGCCAAGCGGATTGATTATATTCAATTCAGCGATTCATTTACGGCCGTTGGTGTAGCATCAAATTCTGAAGAAAGGATGACGGGCCCCGAGCAAACGCTTTTTTATTTAGGCTTCAACTTTCAAAGCGGTGTGTTCCGAGAGCCAGAGGTGCGTCGGGCCTTTAGCGCAGCGATAGACCGCCAGCTGCTCATTGACGAACTTTATAGCGGCAACGCGTTCATTATGAATCATCTTGTACCTCCGGGCGTTGTGGGTGCTCAACCGATTGATGAGATTGGTATGGGATACGATCCTGACTATGCTCGGCAGCAGCTTGCCGAAAGTGGCTTTAGAAGCTGTCGCGGGATTCCGGAGATTAGGTTTTTAGTGAATTCATCAGACCTCTCACTTTTACAAGCAGAGCTGATTCGAGAGATGTGGATTAATGAATTAGGGTGCGCGGAAGAACAAATTATTATTGATCAGGTTCAGTTTGGGACGTTGCTAGCCAACACGCGGCAAGATGCCTCTTCCTTTCGGCCTGACGTTTGGGAGCTAGGCTGGGCATCCTTTTATCCTGATGCACACAGCTGGATGGGTGAGCTGATTCATTGTTCAGAGAGTGAAAATCGGGCTGACCGTACGTGTGTAGACGTTGATGATGTGATTCGGAACGCCTCTACTATAGCCGATCAGGCTGAGCGAGCGGCGCTTTATCGTGAAATAGAAATGCAGCTTTTTAGTCGAGGGGGGATTGCCCCAATTGTGCCACTTTACGCGCCCGCCCAAAATATATTAACCCAAACGTGGCTTCAGATGCGGCCAACAAACTTTGGTGGCCAGCAGTATGATCGTATCGTGATTGATGGCACCTTAAAACGCCTGGAGCAGAGCCGGTAAGTATGGCAACTTTATCTGATGCAACGCTGGATTTGATACAGAGTCACTTAAATCTGTCGCTTACGGATGTGCAGGTTGAGCAGTTTACTCAATATCGTTCTTTATTGATGTCGTGGAATACAAAGCTGAATTTAACGGCCGTTCGCACCGAGCTTGGCATTGAGTCCGTTCATTTTGTGGATTCTCTGACGCTTGCGCCCCAAATTCGGGCCTTTGATGGTCAATCGCTCATTGATGTGGGCACTGGCGCTGGGTTTCCCGGTATTCCTCTAAAGATTGTTTTTCCTAGCTTGCAACTTACTCTCGTTGAAAGCATCCGTAAGAAGGCGAATTTTCTTGGTGAAGTGGTGCGGGAATTAGGATTAACGGATGTCACCATTTTGGCTGAACGGGCCGAAGTTGTGGGTCGCGATCTCAAACATCGTGAGCAGTATGATTGGGTTGTGGCGAGGGCCGTAGCCGAATTGAATATTTTGCTTGAGTATCTTGTGCCGTTTTGCCGCCCTAACGGCCGTATTTTGGCAATGAAGGGACCTGAAACCCCAAACGAGCTAGCGGCAGCTTCCAACGCTGTTGAGGAGTTGGGTCTTCAAATTGAATCGAGCGAAAAGGTATCTGAGGAGATCAGCGGAGACAAACAGCGATTCTTGGTGTTGGTGGCGCGAAAAGGCCCTTTATCTGAGCGATACCCCAGACGAGCTGGCATTCCCACAAAACGGCCGTTGCGCTAAATAGAAATAGAGTAAACCATTTGGGGCTCATCCTTCCCTTTAATTTGCAGGGGTCCCAGCGATTCAAACTGGACATTTTTTACAAGCGCAGACTTAGGATTGATATTTTCATAAACCTTTTCAGAGATAACGATCTCGTGATCAGAAGCTAAATCAACTAGGCGATGAGCGATATTAACCGCATCTCCTACCATTCTAAATGTCATGCGCGTTTCAGCGCCAACATTCCCAACAACAACTTCTCCAAGGTCAATACCCACACCCATACCAAAGCCAATACTAAGATTTCCGAAAAGCTCTTGCCGAAGCTGGTTAAATCTTTGGTGCATAGAAATGGCTGTTTCCAAAGCTCGCGTTGGGGCGTCATCCTGATCGAAAGGTGCATTAAACCCTACTAAAATTTCATCACCCGTCAGTTCAAAGATGATGCCATCGAACGAGTAGACTATCTCGGTCATTTTGGTGAAAAATTCATTGAGGCGCTCAACGACCTCATTGGGTTCATTACTACGAGTAAAGCGGGTAAAGTCTCGAATATCAGCAAACATAACCACCGCTTCTCGCCTTTCTCGACGAGCCATTAAGTTAGGGACATTCTCCAAAACATGTTCCACCAAGCTCGGTCCCATATATCTTGAAAAAGTTTCTTTGACCCGCTCTTTTTCTAATCGTTCAGTTTCAATTCTAAGCTCTTCCATGCGCTTCATTTCAGTAATATCTTGAAGCACAACGGCATACCCTACATCTTTGATTTGTGACAGGCTTGCGTAAAAAATTTGTTGATTATTGAGGATGACTTCACCCGCGTACGAATCATCTTGCTCAAAAAGGGAGATGAGCGGCCAAAGCTCAGGAATATTTGTTAAATCTTGATTAGTGACTTCATCGGTTTTGAGATTAAATAAATTTTCGGCCGCGTGATTAATTCGAGAAATAACCCGATTCTGATCGGTTGTGATAATCACATCTGAAGCCTGAGCCAGAATTGCGCTTAGCTTTTCCCGCTCTTCACTGACTTCTGAAAAGAAATATGCGTTTTGAATGGCTGTTGTAGTGGTACCCGCAATCGTTTGTAAAAGCGTTAAATGTTCTGATTTAAAGTAGTTTGTTTGGGGATGATTTAATATGAGCACCCCAATGGTTTGGGTATGGGCAATCAACGGAACGCCAATCGCTGCGCCTGATTCGACACTATCATCTGGCAAGGTTACCCAGCGTTCATCTTCCGAGATATCGTTGATAATATCACCACGCTGGTGTTGAATAAGCCAGCCGCCTAGTCCCCTATCCATGACTTCAGTTGCAATTTGATCCCCAATTTCTAGCGAAGCGTTGGCGCGGATCAAGAATTTGTGGGTGACTGCTCCGCTCTCATCAAGCAGAATGATGTTCCCTTTGTTGGCGCCTAATGCTTTTTGCGTTTCAGTGATTGTTGTGGCCACAATCGATTCTAAATCTAAATCTTTGCTGATGGCTTGTGTAATTTCATAAAGCAGCTCTAAACGATTTCGTTCTTCTTCCAAGTGAACGCGAGCATGTTTGAGTTGAATTAAGGTTCGGACTCGGACTAAGAGCTCTTCGCGAACATAGGGGCGGGATAGAAAGTCATCTGCGCCTGCTTTTTTACCTTCAATTCTGGCTTCGACTTCGCGAAGCGCTGTTACCATGATAATGGGGATGAGGTGGGTTGATTTGTTTTCTTTAAGCGTTTGACAAACTTCAAATCCGCTCATGTCAGGCATCATCACGTCAAGCAAAATGATGTCTGGATCATTTGAAATGGCGGTATCAATACCTTCCTTTCCCCCGGCGGCTTGCAGGGTTTGATACCCTTCTAAGGAAAGCTGGGAAGATAGCAATATTCGATTTTCTCGGCTGTCGTCGATGATTAGGACAACCTGAGCCTGTTGTTGCTCGTTTGTCATATTGCTTTTTTACAAAATCTGATGACTTGCTCAGAAGTAGTGGGTTCTGTTTGAGTCATCAAGCTGGATTCAGAATACGGCCGTTTTCGATATTAAACCGATTAACTTGCTCTAAAAATGAATTTGAAAACATGCTCAATTCCGTTGCGGTTAAGATTGCTTGGTTAGATTGTAAAATTGTTTCCAAAAGAGACGCTCGTCTTGACAGGTCTAATTCTGCCACAACTTCATCTAATAGCAATATTGGCAGTTCGTTCGTTTGTTCTTTCATCCATGCAATCTCAGCTAACTTCAAAGCCAACAAAGCGCTTCTTTGTTGGCCTCTTGAACCAAAAGGAGCCAAGGGGCGCTGATTTAAAAATATTTTCCAATCGTCGCGATGAGGCCCAATGGTTGTTGTGCTGCGCATAATATCATGATTTTCATGCTCATTGAGTATCTTACCGAAATGATTTCGCAGTTTTGATTCATCACCTTCATGCGCCATCAGCCAATCTTGTAACCCTTCTAACTCTATTAAACTATCCACTGGCCGTTTTGGTTTCAATCTCGGTTGATAAATAAATTGGATCGTCTCTGTTTCGTTTGAAATTGACTCATAGTGAATGTTTTGGGCAGTTTGATTAATGTATTGAATGAAAGTTGCACGCTTTAAAAAAATATGTGAACCATATTCCACCAATTTTTCCGTATAGACTGGCAATAATTCTTTTTGTGCAAGCCCTTCATTGATTTGACGAAGCAAGGCATTTCGCTGTTCAAGCACTTTATTGTAATGGCTTAAAGTGCGACAGTAAATAGGATCAATTTGGCATAACGTAATATTTAAGAATCGCCTTCGCTCCGCAGGAGAACCCGTAATCAGTTGAATATCGCTCGGTAGAAACATGACAATCCGGAGATTCCCAATTAAATCCATGAGTCGAACCTTCCGTTTGTTGATTAAAACTTCCCTGCGAAAACTTTTTTGAGTTTTAAAAGAAGACGGCCGAGACTCTTGTATAAGCCTCATTTCTAATTCGTTTGAATAGTCATCAGAAAATATTTGAGATTTTATACGGCCGACAACAATAGGTTCTTCTTGCTGGGTGGCCTCCCAATTGATGAGTTGACTATCGTGTTCTGTAAAGGGGGAGCGCGTTGTAGCTAGGTAGTAAATTGACTCAAGAATGTTGGTTTTACCTTGGGCATTTGCGCCGTATAGTAAGGTGGTGCCCTTTGGAATAGCGAACTCTAACCTGCTGTAGTTCCTGATATTCGACAATGAAAGATGTGATATGTGCATTAATTATTAGAGCAACGCCCTCTTGAACTATAATTTCTGAGCATTCTAGCATATGCCAACAATATTGTCATAAATGTTAAATCATTGTCTGTGCCTAAATAATAGGAGAACGGCGATTGCTATAAAAATCGGCTCATGTTATGCTATTGTTTCATCGTTAGCGATGATTATTTTTTAATTTTGTTCCATCAGTCTCATGTAAATGGCAAAAAACCTTAAAAAAGAATGAGTGCCATCTCTTCCATTGACAGACAAAGATGACCATTTTGCCTTGAAAACAAAGGAGCAGTTGATGCAGTCAAATGCACCGTCAGAACAATCACCTCTTCGATTTCTTCTTATTTTACTGTTTATTATTGCCTTTCCACTTGCGTTAGGCATATTTTTTGCTCCCCGTTTAGTACCAAAGCCACAAATTGGTATTGTTCGGCTAAGCAGTGAAATTGCAGGCTTTTCTGCATTTGAAATAAACGAGCAGCTTCAATTTGCACGTGAAAATGACCAAATTAAAGCGGTTGTGCTTGTTATTAATAGCCCGGGAGGCTCTGCAGCGTACAGTGAAGAACTCTATTTGGATGTTCTAAATACGCGTGAAGAAATGCCCGTTGTGGCCACAATTGACCTGCTCGCAGCCAGTGGTGCGTATTATATGGCGGCGGCAGCAGATAAAATTTATGCAAAGCCAACATCTGGTGTCGGGAGTGTAGGGGTTATTGCGTTTTTACCCGGACAGGTTTTTATTGAAGAAGAAGTTTTGACGACTGGGCCTTATAAATCATTTGGTGGCACGCGAGATGGCACTATTCGACAAATAGAGACAGCGAAAAATGCTTTCTTGCAGGCTGTGATTAACGGTCGTGGTGATAAATTGGAAATACCTATTGAGACGCTCTCAAGGGCAGAGGTTTATACAGGTATTCAAGCCTTAGATTTTGGCTTAATTGATGGTTTAGTTTCCAACGATGAAGCGATTGAAGACGCGGCTGAGATGGCGGGGCTTGCCCAATATGATGTGGTTGAACTATTCCCACTTGTATTTGATGATGGCGAAACGGCCGTCTTTGACTACACGCCGCCTGAAATTGATGTCAATGCCTTGTGGACGCCTAATACAAACTATGAACCTGGCTTATATTATCTTTATTTAGATCTCCCCGAAAACCGCTAAGGGAAACTCAAACTATGCGTAGACCAATACTTCTACTTCTCATTTTTATTTTGTTGCTTGTGACACCTTCCGCGTGGCGTTACTTCCAATTCTATCGTTTAAGCCAGCCTGATCGAGAAATGCCAACGGCGTATGATCCTTTAGCGGTTCAACTGGTTGCTACCCCAGCATCTAGCGACTATGTGGATGAACCGCAGGTTGGAGATGGCTTGATTTTGCTTGATTTTGCCCATAACAACGATTTCACACTGGAAGAGATTGGCTCATTAGACGGCCGTTTAGCCCAACGAGGCTTTGAAATCGTTCCTTTTACGGGGGGGGATTTACAAACGGCGCTTCGCTCTGTTAATGCTTTCGTGGTAATTACGCCCATTTCATCATTTAGTCAATCTGAAATATTAGCGATTTCGGATTTTGTCGATCGGGGTGGCAAATTATTGATGGTGGGTGATCCCACTCGATTTGAGGTGTTCTTTGAAGAAACAGAATTTTCTTTTGAGATTGTTTTTCAGCGGGATGAACTCCCGCTTAACAGCATCGCCAATGAATTTGATATCATATTTAATGGAGACTACCTCTACAACACGATTGAAAACGAGGGTAACTTCCGGAACATTATTGTGAATGAAGGCTCTTTTGAAGACACGGCCGTTACTGATGGTCTCGAGCAGGTTGTTTTATATGGCGCTCACTCATTGGAAGTTGGCCCATCAGCCACATCCCTGTTCGTCGGTGATGAAAACACCTGGTCCTCTGATACGGATCGGCCAGGCGAACTAACGTTAGCCGCAATCAGTGGCAATGAACGCGTGATGGCGTTAGGGGATATTCACTTCCTGAATCAACCGTACGCAACGGTTTTGGATAACGGCCGTTTTATCTCTCAAATCGCAGACTTTTTAACCAATACGCAGCAAAGAGATTTTGTGCTAGCCGATTTTCCATACTTTTTTACTCAAGACATTCATTTAATATACACAGGCTCACCCGAACTGGGTCCAGATGCTTTTGACGAAATCATTCAATTGCAGGACGCCTTCCGTCAGGCTGGTCAAACGCTGTCGCTGGCTGCAGAACCAACCGCTAATAGCGATACGCTTTACTTAGGTCTCTACAATCAGGCCGACGCCGTTGCAGAATTGCTCGCTGAAGCTGACTTGACGATTGTCATTGAGCCACCTCTTGAAACTGATGATGAGGCAGAAGAGTCTGAGGAAGAGGCCGAATCTGAAGAAGAGGAAGAGGCGGAAGAGGAAGCTGCGTCAGAAGATGACGCAGCAGAAGACGATGCAGAAGATAACGCGGAGGATGAGGAAGTAGAAGATGAACTCACCCGTTTGCTTGAATCAACTTTGGGTAAAGTGCAGCTTTCGGGCACGTCTTTAATTTTGCTTCACGAAAATGGTGACGATCGTTCGGTTGTGGTGCTGGCGGCGAGTGCTGACGGCTTAGAAACGGCCGTTAATCGGCTGCTCAACCTTATTCCTGCTAATTCGGAAGATTCACTTTCAGATTGTTTGCTTCAATCTCACCTTGCTTTATGCCCCACTGGCTTGTCAAATGAAGCGGTTGAGCCTGAACTATTAACAGGCGGCACCGCTGAAATTGACGATGAAGAGACAGATGAAGAAGACGATGAAGAAATCATCGACGAAGAACCTCCAACCGATGAAGATGGTGAAGAACCAACTGATGATTTGAATGCTGTCCTTCAAGGCCCAATCGGACTCGGGGAAACAGTTGACGGGGCATTAGCTGATATGGAATCACACTCTTATCTGTTTAGCGATGGCCCAGCCACGATTGATATTTCTGTCAATGGGGATTCAGAAATGGATGCTGTTTTAGAAATATACGATCCAGAAAATGCCCTCATTGACCTGGCAGACAGCACCTTTACCGAAGGCACCGAAGAGTTGCTGAATGTTGAGATTCCGGATGACGGCGAGTACACAATCATTGTTCGGGATTTCTTTAATGATGGGGGTGGCTACAGTTTAACCGTCACCAGCTCCGGTGAAGAAGCCGTAACGCCTATTGAAACTGAAACAAAAGTATTTCTCTTTGTAGACGATGACGGCAACCCCCTGGGCGATGGCATTACAAGCCAAGCTGTCTTAGAAGAAGCGTTTGGTGCTTTTGAAACCACCGTTTGGGTATCATCTACAGATGGTCCGTTATCTTTGGATGTACTTGAAGATCATACATTTCTTGTGTGGGACACTGGCGACTATGAGGATCCAGACGGCTTTTTTGGACCAGACACTGAGGTCATCTTTGAATTTCTTGACGAGGGGGGTGGCCTTCTACTAACTGGGTCTATGCCGGGTCTTTTTTCTGGCTCACCTACGGCTGACTTAAGCGAACTGGCTGTGTCTGATACAGATGATCCACTCTTGGCTGGTTTTGATGGTGGCGAAATTTTTTCCCTAACGGCAACCGTGCCAGCCACCTTGTCTGAGATATTTGCTGAGGATTTTTTAGAGGATGAGGGGGTGGGCCTGTTGGAGTGGCCAGCCGGCAGCGAGGGAGATGGTAGCTTAATCGCCTTTGCCGGTGAAGATCCTACGCTTGATCAGAAATCCATGATCATTCTCTTCCCAATCGCCCTTTTGCCAGATGAGCCTCGCACCACATTATTAGAAAACGCCATTGCTTGGTTTGGCCTAAATTAAGGATTCTATATAATCAGCCGAATATTGGAAGATTGGTGCCCTTTGTAAGGTCTACTTTTTCGTTTGACAATAAGATTTTGCCGAATGATCTTCAACAGAGGCATTATATGGAGAAGAAAAAGGTATGGTTGATTATCCTGATGTGGTATTTATTGTTTTAGATACCCATCGTGCTGATAGGCTGGGATGTTACGGTTACGAACGCCAGATTTCGCCGAATCTTGATCGTTTTGCAGAGGAGGGGGTACTTTTTAAGCAAGCTGTTTCTCCCGCCCAATGGACAATCCCCAGTCACGCCTCTATGTTTACCGGTTTGTACCCAACCGTTCATCAAGTGACACAAGCCTCCCAAAGTTTACCGAAAACGACCCCCCACTTAGCAGAATTAATGAAGGATTCTGGTTATGAAACGGTCGGTTTTTGTAATAATCCTTTGGTCGGTATTTTGAACAATGGGTTTAAGCGGGGGTTTGAAACATTTTACAATTACGGTGGAGCCATTCCGAGTATTCCTAAGCGCTCCAGTCGGTTACCTTGGCCGTTTAATCGGATTGGTGAAGCATATACCCAATTTTTGCGGCGCATCTCTTATCCAGTACAAAATTTCTTTGGGCAATCGGATTTAGCGTTTCGACTGTCGTTAAATGCGTGGTTTACTCCAATTTGGTCAAAACTAGCTAACTTTAAAGGGCAAAATGCTCGCTCGGTAAAGGATGTGGCTCACTTTTTGCAAGAGCGAGATGAGCAGAAGCGTAAACGGCCGTTATTCCTCTTCCTCAATCTGATGGAAACGCACATGCCCTTTACGCCACCGGCTCAGTTTGTGGACCAAGCAGCACCCTATTACAAACAGAACAAAGAAGCGCGACAAATCATGCAGCGCTGGAATCGAGAAGCGTATCGGTGGGCAGCCCCGCTCGATGAACCGCTCGGTGAACTGGAAAGCCAAGTACTTAGCGATATGTACGATGCTGAAGTGGCTTATCAAGATGATTATTTAAGCCAGCTTTTTGAGGCACTAGAAAAACGCCAAAATCGAGAAAACACGCTCGTCGTGATCGTGGCAGACCATGGCGACGGGTTGGGTGAACATGGCTTTATGGGGCACGCCTTCAACGCCTATGAAGAGTTGATTCATGTGCCCATGATGATGCAATGGCCAAAACGATTTTCTAAGCCGAAGACGGTGACGGAACCGGTAAGCACCCGACGTATCTTCCACACGATTTTGGATGCGGCCAATTTTGCCCATGAAGGAACCGGGCTCGACCCTGTTCAGGTACGCGATCTATCTTTGGCGAAACCTGT
>JBCCFD010000046.1:0-27779 GCA_039029915.1 Chloroflexota bacterium | reverse complement strand
GTCCAGATAATGTAGTTCGTTTGAACTGCCCCTTGTGAAACTGGCTCAGTGGAAAGTAAAGTGCCAAGGGAATAATTAGAAAGAATTTGATCAAACTCCTTCAAAGTTAGCATCGTTTTGGCAGCCATGTAGCAACTATCGGGTCAATTTGGGTGTTTTTTGTGAAAAAGGGGCGATCGCTATGCCATCGCTATTTATTCCCATTTGTGTAGCCTTGCAAAATGCTTAAACAAACTGAACGGCGATCGTGCCAAGCTCTCCAAAGTCAGCCCGCACTGTGTCACCAACCTGTGCCCAAATCGGACGGACGTAGGAACCTGCCAGTAAGATTTGTCCAGCCTGGAGTGATTCACCAATGTCGAACAGCTTATTGGCCAGCCAAACGATCCCATTGCCGGGATGCCCCATCACACCGCATGAGACACCGGTTTCTTCAATATCCGCATTGCGAGAAAGAATACCGGGCACCATGCGTAGGTCAACATCGTTCGGTTTTACGGGGCGACCGCCCAGCACTAAACCTGCGCCAGCCCCATTATCGGAAATGGTGTCAAAGATTTTGCGCGGCTCATCAACGCGCGTGTCAATAATTTCAAGCGAAGGGACAACGTAATCAGTGGCGTCTAGCACCTGCATCAGATTAACGTTTGGCCCTTCGAGCGACTTCCCCAGTACGAAAGCCAACTCTAGCTCAACGCGCGGCACGCAAAAGTCGGCATGTTTGATTTTGGCGCCGTCATGATAAAGGAATTCTTCAAACAAATAGCCATAGTCCGGTTCGTCGATTTTCGAAGAGCGGCGCATGGCGATTGAGGTAAGGCCCACTTTATACCCGACTAATTTTGACCCTGCCGCCTGCTGTCGAGTCGCAACTTGACGAGAGATAGCATAAGCATCTTCAAAGGTGATTTCAGGATAGCGAGCAGACGGCCGTTTCGTCTGCACCTTCGTTTTGTAAACTTCTAAAATATCTTCCACACACTCTAAGCGTTGTTCGGGGGTTAACATCAATACCTCTTCTCAGTTCGTAACTCGTATAAAAATTATAAATAAAGCTCAATTTTACCAAACTCAACGGCCGTTTCCCGCAAAAGCGCCACAATCAAGTTCTCATTTGGCCGAACCCGCTCTTCGGGACCAACGACAGTAATAGAAAGCGGTTGCCTCGTAAAAATTGGAACAGCAATTGCCATAATTCCATCATAATATTCACCACACTCCATCACTATTTGTTTATCTCTAGCTAGCTTAAGTCGAGTCAGGTATTCCTCAAGGCTTGTTATCGTCTTTTCAGTAAATAATTGGAATGGGGGATGCAAAATCGCACGCTGATCTTCGTCTGAAAGCTGACAGAGCAACGCCATGCTTGTTGCCCCAAAAGGAATATCACGCCTCGCACCAGCACCAACAACATAACGCAACGGCCGTTTTGATTCCACCACATGCAAATACATGATCTGATTATTTTCCAGCGTAGCTGTTATGATCGTCTCACCAATTTTCTGAGCGAGAGGCGCCAATAGATCATCCAAAAATTCTTCCAAGTGGAACTGTTGCTTTGCAACCATGCCCAAACGGTAAGATACCAGACCTAACCGATAACTCTTCCCCTTTTGGGCCACAAAGCCAAGTTCAGTGAGCTCCTGTAAAAGGCGAAAAACTGTTGGCTTAGGTAAGCCGCACCCATCAATGATTTCGGTCAGCGTGAGAAACGGTCGTTCTACTGAAAATTGATCCAAAACAACGCGAACTTTACCCAATACGGTTTTTGGAGATTCTGGATTTTGTCTTGGCATAGAAAAAGTTTTTACCTAACTGTGATAATTTCGTCAACGTAATAATGCCATTTACCCCGGGACTTTTTTGTATCTCCAGAAAGCCAAATCGCTGTATCAGGTCGGCCTTGGTAATCAACCGGCAATATCATCCCTCTTAAAAAACGAGCATGCATTGTGGTTGATGCCCAAGCTATCACGGTATCTTCCCCAGATTCCCACCATGGCTCACCCGGAATGACCATGCGACATGATTCACAATCTTGTTGAACATTGAAGGTGCCTTCTAACAAAACGCGAATGCCTGGACCAGGATGTTGATGACGGTCTGAAACACGCCCAGTGGGCACTGTTATCCGATCAAGTCGGAAAAGCCACTGGCTATTGGACGGCATCTCCATCATCATGATCACCCGTGACATTTTAGGGTTTGAAAGTAGATTCATTCCCTCCAATAAGTTTGGTATCTCATTGGGCAATGCAATTTCCCAGCGAAAAAGTTGTGACCATTCAGCGGAACCTTCTAAAGAAACAGGCTCAGAGGTATAAACGGCCGTGTCCTCTCCATATTTTTTGCCATTAATCATCACCTCTCCGTGGCGAACGTAGAAAATGCGGTTAATGGCTGGTAAAGATTTAGTCGTTTTCCCGTCACTTAAAATTTGATCGTTATAAAAATTGATACTATATGGCATAACTCAAACTCTTCCCTTTAATTCCAGAGAATCTGGCATATATCTTCTACTTCGAAAGATCCAATTGGTTTCACCAAATTTAGGATTCTGGATCGTATAAGGGTTAACATACTCCCAAACCACATCGCAATTTGGGGTCACTTCAAACAAACAGCCCTTTGACCCTTCGCAAATCAACGTGTTTCCAGAAGGTAATCGCTGACAGCCACTGATAAAAGAGCTAAAAAAGGATAATGCATTTTGCTTCGCGGCATACTTCCAAACCACCTCTTTATTTTCAGGATCGATTTCCCACACAGTTGAATGCGTCAAATCACGAGAAAACATGCCATTTGCAAAAACCAAAATATTGCCATTGTCTAACATCTGAGCATCGTGTTGACCACCAAGATCATCATCTTGAAACGTCCAAATCAGATCATCGGTTTGGCGATTAATGATGACAAGAAGGTTTAATGTTTTAAAACTCACTAAATAGTTGCCATCAGGTAAAACATCAACCGTATTGGAGTGCCCATAACATTCACGATTCGCATTCACATGAAGTGGGTATTTGGAAATGTCTAGGTTTGTGATTGGCCATTCCCACACAAGATTACCGCTCGCATCAACCTCGCAAATAACTTCACCCATAATGCCATCTTTGTGTTCCGTTCCAAAAACGCCCCCACGCACTTTTGATGTTGCAATTGGATCAAGCAATCGCCACGCCAAATAAACCGCCCCACCGTTGGGCAATCGTCGTGCATCATGGTGTTGGGCATCATCTAAATGCTCCCAAATAAGATGTCCATCCCAATCATACTCGCACATCCTGCCACTAGCGGCGACACGAATGGGGGGCGGATTTGGGCCACGCTCAAGCACCCAAAGGTTTCCATTTGGCAACAGCATATTGGTGTTGGTTGTTCCGCCTCGTGTTTGCCATTGATGAACTTGATTACCCTCTAAATCAATCAGTCGAACTGTGTCACTCCCTATCGTTGAAAAGAGTGTATACCCTTCTGTCGCTTTCCCCCGATGATGAAATGTTACCCCTTTGCTTTGAATAAGCATGCCAATCCCCTAAATAATATTGATGATTTTGACCGGCTATTCCATTACGGATGGGCCACAAAATACCTGACATATCCACTCTTTCTTGGTGATTAATAATTTGGTCGAAAAGGCCTACCGTCATCCGCCATTTCTTGTGCCTGATCATACCAAGAGGTGGCATAGCCATCCCAGTCCGCTTCAGCGATTTCTGGGCCGCCAAAGAGCATGTGGGTGGTGTCAAAATTGATGGCGGTTGATTTGCCAATGGCGTGCTCCTTGCCTTCTGCTTTGAGCCGCGCCATATTGGCTTTGTCCCGTTCGAACGCTTTCGGATGTGGTCCATGATCGATGCCTGCAGGATGCAGCGTGAACATTCCTGGCTCAATACCTGCTTTTGAGAAGAAATTGCCTTCATGGTAAAAGATAAATTCATCAAAATCGATATTGCGATGGTAGAAAGGCAGTCTCAATGTGTCTTCATTACCCAAGGCACGCGGGGCAAAGGTTGTCACAAGGACATCTTCGCTGGCAAAGGTAGTGTTGGCTGTAGGTACGACGTGATTGTTGAGCATTGAAATAGGGCGAATGTCTCGCACGTTAAGAATATATGGCGTTAAAGTACCTTTCCATCCCGCCACGCTAGCCAGCGGGTTAAAATCGTACCAAAGCTTAGAAACCCGTCCTAGCCGCTTGATTCGAACTTCATACTCATCTAAGTCCCATTTTTCACGCGGGGCCTCAAATTCAGGCAGGCGCAGAACCCCTTTGTCAAAAATTGCATGTGGGCCAAGCAACCCCCGATCGGGAATTTGATAAGGAGATTTAGATTCAACGATGATGATAAAGGTACGGCCGTCTTCTGGAATCATTCGATACAAGCAGCCGCGTGGCATAACGATATAATCACCTCGCTCGTACTCAAGCACCCCAAACTCTGTTTCAATACGGCCGTATCCATCATGCACAAAATAGATCTCGTCTCCATCTATCGATTTATAAATAAACGGCATAGCCTCTTGCCGCTTACTCAAGAAAAAGGAGAGCGTTTTTTTACCACACCAAACGGCGGCAGAGAGGAGTTGGGTTGGCAATGCATCAGCAGATTGAGAATCGGCCGTTTCGATCATTCGGCAATCAACGGCTCGAGGCATTAAGTCACCTTCAATGCGCTTCCAGTTTGAAGGGGCTTCAGTCACATAAAGATGTGACGCTTCTTCACTAAAAAAGCCTTCGCGAGCAAACTCTAATTCAAAGGTGCCTTCGGGCACTCGGACATGGGCTTGATTGCTGTAACGACCGCGTTTATGGGGGTAGTTTTTCACCGTAACTCCTTTCTATAAATTTCGCAAAAAATCTTGAAATAAAATGGCAAGAAATTGGAAATTTACTTAAAAAATCTAGCTGAAATTTAGAGTTTAGTTTACAATGGTCGCGAAAAAATTCCAACTAATTAGCAAAAGTTTCATTGAACAGAACAATTGGCGAGGTATTTATGAAATTAGCCACCTTACGAGCGGAAAGTCGAGACGGGCAATTGATTGTTGTCAACCGAGAATTAACCCTTGCAGCAAAAGTTGACAATATTCCCACGCTACAATATGCAATCGATCACTGGACGGCCGTTTCTCCCCATCTACATCACGCTTTTAACCTCCTTCAAGCGGGTACTCATCCTGATGTTTTTCCGTTTAATCCTGAATTCTGCTATGCGCCGTTCCCGCGTGCTTATCAATTTTTAGATGGCTCTGTCTATCTTCATCATATGAAGAAGGCCCGCGCCGCCCGTGGTGCTGAAATGCCTCCCCGGTACGAAACAGAACCGCTGATGTATCAAGGGATGTCCCATCAGTTTTTAGCGCCTACTGACCCACTCATTGTGCCAGATGATGCACTAAATGTAGATTTTGAAGGGGAAGTTTGTGTGGTAACGGATGATGTTCCCATGGGAACCAACCGGGAGGATGCGGAGGAGCATATCAAGCTGCTGGTATTGCTGAATGATTTTACGCTACGAGTGAAAACAAAGTTAGAGCTTCCAAAACAGTTTGGCTTTTTGCAAGCTAAGCCAATCAACGCCCTTTCCCCAGTTGCCATCACACCCGATGAGTTAGGTAACAATTGGGACGGCAAGATGCCAAACATCAATTTAACATCTTCTATCAACGGTATCTGGTTTGGTTCCCCAAATGCAGCTAGGGACTATTGGTTCGATTATCCAATGTTAATTGAACATGCGGCTGCTACCCGAGAGCTTTCTGCAGGCACCTTAATTGGAGCAGGAACCGTTTCAAATGAGTCGCCCGAAGCTGGATACGGCAGTATTTCGGAAGCCACGACTGACCAAAAGCTAAATAATCTACCAGTTACGCCTTTTCTAAAATATGGGGATCAGGTAAGGGTTGAGGTATTTGATGATCAGGGAGGTTCAATCTTTGGAGCAATCGACACAGAAATTAAGCCACTATCATAACTTTTGCCAGCTTTCCATTCATCGTAAGTGCTTCATCTGGCAATGAGGCATCAATCACCACGAAGGCTGAATGCCCCCCGAGCCTATCGAGGGGCTTGTCAAAGCCTGGATTGGAAAGATCGCCTTCGACAGGCTCAGGCTACATTTGCATTTATGATTACAAAAATTCTAGTTATCCATCAACCCATCCATCTTGGCGATGATACCCAGCATGATTTCATCTGCCCCGCCCCCAATTGAGCCCAGTCGACTATCCCGATAGTAGCGGGCCAGCGGATACTCTTCCGTGTAGCCAATCCCGCCGTGAAACTGCATGCAAATATCGGCCACCTGCCGATTCAAGCGCCCCATTTTGAGCTTTGCCATCGAGGCCTCACGGGTCATATCTTTACCAGCCACGTATTTACGCACGCAGTAATAGTTGAGATGTTTGAGCAGTTCGATTTCAGTTTTAAGCTCACTAATTTTGAATTGAATCCACTGATTGTCCATCAACGGCCGTTTAAACGTGTGTCTCTGCTTGCAATAGTCAACCGTCATATCGACAATCACCTCCATTCCCGCCACCGACATCAGTGACGCCGCTAGCCGCTCCACTTGAAACTGTTCCATTTGGAGCATAAAGCCCATTCCTTCTTGACCAATCGTGTTGGCTTTAGGCACGCGCACATCATCAAACGACAAAATAGCCGTGTCAGAGCTGTGGTTACCCATCTTCTCCAGCTTCTTGCTGACGCTAAATCCTTCCACGTCAGTCGGGACCACTATCAAAGACATGCCGCGATAGCCGCGATCTCGTTTATCTGTTCGGGCCAGCAGAGTTAGGTAATCAGCCTGCGTGCCGTTGGTAATCCACATTTTGGAACCGTTGATAACCCAATGATCACCATCATCTGTCGCCGTTGTCGTAATCCCCGCTACGTCAGACCCGGCATCCGGTTCGCTCACGGCGATTGAAAAAACCGCCTCGCCAGAGATGGCCGGTTTGAGAAACTTCTCTTTTTGTTCGAGCGTACCGTGTTCAGCTAGAGCAGGTGTGGCCATATCATTTTGGACTGCAATGGCCATGGGCACGCCACCACACTTAATACGGCCGATTTCTTCAAGCAGGACGGCTTCATACCAATAATCCATACCGCCACCGCCGTAAGCTTCTTCGTACATCAATCCCAGCAAGCCTAACTCACCCATTTTGCCAAAAAGGTCGTGAGCAGGAAATATCCGAGCCTCTTCCCACTCATCAACGTGCGGGTTCACTTCTTGCTCTACAAAACGGCGAATCATCATTCTTAAATCATTATGCTCTTTGTCAAAATACATCGAATCGCTCATGGTTTATCTCCAACCTTCAACGGTCTGTTTATGCTCTAAAAGGCTTTCTTTTAAAGCAATTAACTCTTCAATTTTTATATCAAGATCAGCCACCCGCCGCTCAATCATTTGTACAATGCGTTCTGCTTGAGCAGCTTCTACTTGACTGTCCGGCAATACGTCATAAAGCTCCATCACATCCTTTATCTCTTGCAGATCAAAGCCGGCCGCTTTGCCGCGCAAAATAAGTTTAAGCCGCCCTCGCTCACGGCGCGTGTAGAAACGCTGGCCACCATCCGTGCGCCCAGGCGTAATCATGCCGCGCTCCTCGTAGTAACGAATGGTACGCGTCGTGATGCCTAGCTCTTCGGCTAATTCACCAATCGTAAATTTAATTGCAGAAGGTTTTTTAAGGGATGTTGACGTCATAGTATGATATTACTTAACGTTAACGTAAAGGTCAACAAACGAGTATAAACTTCTTGGCTTTGTCTAAACCAAATCGTAATTGTGGTCGATTGTCGTCATCGGCTTTTACAATAAACGCCAAATGTTCAAACGGCCGAGAGCTCATGATGAAATTCACTGCACTATCTGCCCATCCTGCAGCTGCAATACTTGGTCCACAAACTCATCAACGAGATGATCATGGGTAGCTAGCAAAATCGTGACGCTTTCCGTTTTGGCAATCTCTTTAAAGAGGGTAAGAATCTCAACGGCCGTATTCGTATCCAGCTCCCCCGTTGCTTCATCCGCTAAGATCAGCTGTGGCTCATTGGCAATGGCGCGAGCAATCGCCACCCGCTGGTTTTGCCCCCCAGACAGCTCAAACGGACGATGGGTTGACCACGGCCCCAGCCCTACTTTTTCTAAACAGGCCATCGCTCTATCGCGCCGCGCCCGATACCCCAACCCCGTAATGCGCAGCATTAGCTCAATATTTTCATAAGCCGACAAAGAGGGCAGCAAGCCAAACGCTTGAAAAACAAAGCCCACTTCATTTTTGCGCCAGTTGGTTACATCCTTTTCGCTCATCTCCGACACCACTTTATCGTGGATCGTAATTTTGCCAGAGGTGGGCTTATCTAAGCCACCTAGGCAGTTAAGGAGGGTCGTCTTCCCACTTCCTGAGCGACCCTTCATCGCCATAAACTGCCCCGCCCCAATTTGAAGGTTCAGGTTTTTAAGGGCAGTAACGGCCGTTTCGCCACGCCCATATACTCGGTTGAGATTCTCAATCAGTACAGCTGGTTTACTCATTCACAAAATGTTCCTTTACTATCTCAGTGGTAGGTATTCAAAAAGGATAAAATCGCCTCACCAATTCCCCAAGTCATCATCCATCTTGGCCAAATAATGCCAGCAGTTGATCCGAGAATCGGAAATCCAATCAAAACCATGAAAATTAATGACGTATTTGCCCACCAAGGTGTTTGAAATAGGAATTGTCCTAAAAGCATCATCACACCAATTGGGATACCAAGAGTTAGAATTGATAATACGCCAAAAACCATACCAATAATTGCGCCGACAAACCTTAAAAAACAACCGGCTGGTTTTTAATCCTCTGATTTAACCTGTTTAATTTCTGACATATTCATCTCCTAAATTGATAATGTTTATTATCAATAAACGAGAGTTTCCAACTATTTCAGACAAACCATCATCCCGTTTAGCACGTACTTAACGGCAATTTTCAAACTGATGAGAAATCAACATTATGGATCACAAGGCGCAGGGTTATTCAATCCTTGATCAATCGCCTCAGCTAAAACCCCATCTGATGTATCGCCCGACAGCTCCCAGAACATCGCACCACCCAGCTGATGCTCATGAATATACGCCATCTTGTGGCAGATTGATTCGGGATCATCAAATCCCCAGAACGTTTCTCCATCAAACAAAAACGGCATCTTCGCATCTTCTTGCCAGAAACGAGGCAAACCAGACTCAACCAGCCGCTTGTAATCCTCAAATCCTGGCTCCAGTGAAGCGGGAGCAGATTGCTCAGCCGCTTGAAACAGACCATTATTTTGCGGCGATACGGCCGTCCAGCCCCGCCCATAAAATGGCAGCCCCATCACCAGTTTTTCAGAGGGAACACCCGCCACCAAATAGCCCTGAATGGTGCTGTCTACAGAAAAGGGGGTTGGCTCGGTGGGGTCAGCCTCAACCGTAAATAAATTAGAATGAAAATTAGTTGTGTTGTCCCAGCCGCCGTGAAAATCATAGGTCATCACATTGATAAAATCGAGGGAGTCATGAATTTTATCCAGTTCGAGCTGTTCATATTTTTTGGGCCCGGCCGCTGTGGCTACAGTCAGCATAAACGGGGTGTCCACATCAAGCTCGGTTTGCACCCGATCAAGCGCCTCACGGAACTCGGCCAGTAATAAGGTGAAGTTTTCTCGATCTTCAGGTCGATAGGTGTTGAGCGGATGCCCAGAAGCAGCCGGATATTCCCAATCAATATCAATACCGTCAAAAACGCCGAGTGCCGCACTGTCTCCGCCCTGTCCAGCTTCGTTCGAGGGGGGCAGATTGCCGCGAATAAATAGATCGATGCAAGACTCAATGAGCAAAGCCCGAGAGTCTTCGGTGAGAGCGGCATCGGAAAACCATTTTGACCACGTCCAGCCCCCCAACGAAATGAGTACTTTGAGATGGGGCTGGGTTTCTTTGAGCGCTTTAAGCTGCTGAAAGTTACCCAATAGCGGTCGAGGTGTCTCCAAGATTTCCTGCTCGACGGTACGGCTAGCGTCTAAATACGGCCGTTGATAATCAGCCCACGGATCGCCCAGCTGACACACAATGCCGGACTCAGCAGAACGGCCGTCTATGGGGCGCACATTGCCAAACGCATAGTTAATCACCGTCAGTTTTTCGGCCGTGCCTGATGCCGCAATGTCGTGTACTTCATAATCCCGATCGTAAATATTCCAGGCTGGATAGTAGCCCACCACCTCATATTTTTTAGACACGGCCATATCCTCTTGGCAACCGACGAGAAGAATCAACAAGAGCCAGCCAATCGACAATCGCAAACTTGTCTTGAGCCATGGCGCAATATTGTAAATCGACAATTGCTACACCGTTTCCCCAAGCTTAATCGCTTCAAATATGCGCATCCGCCAGAGCAACAGTGACAATACGCCAAATGCCAATAAAAACAGCAGCCCAAACAAGATGTACACCTGCGAAATAGCTGGCCAGGCAATTTCTACCAAATAAGGCGGCACAAAATCCGTTTGACGCCGACCCGTCTGCAAAAACGGCACAAACTGCTGGCTAATCCACACGCCAAGCCCTGTTCCCAAGCCCAGCCCAGACAAGATCAAAAGAGCTAGCTCCCACGCCACAAAGCGCATCATGTGCGGCACCGATAGCCCGACGGCCCGCAGGACCCCCAGCTCAATCATGCGCCGTCTAAACGAGAAAACGGCGTATAAAAAGAAGCCCAGTACGGTGAGCAAAGCAGAGGCCACAAAGCCCACAGAAAGCAACCCAAATACCCCCTGCCGCTGTGGCTGCACTAAAATCTCTTCAATGCGGGTTTGAGGCTGACGCCAAACGGTGTTGACCGCTCGCTGTTCATTAAGCGACTGTTGGAACGTTGCTTCATCAAACTCGGGGGCGGTCTCAATCCAAACGCGATAGGGTAACTCACCACCTACCTCTTCAAACACGGTGCTCAAGTTGCCCACGTAAATAAATTCACCTTCGCCGGGGTAATAAGTGGGGAAAAATTCAAACGCCGCCACAATTTCAGCTTCTAAGGAAACCCGACCACCACCGGCGGAGATATCCAGCGGCACGATGTCACCCACAGACAGGCCCGTTTCTGTCAAAAAATCGGTGGGCACAATAATGGATTCCTTTGAACGAGCCAGCGCATTCATTAAACTTCCCAAGCGGTACTCTGAAAAATCCCAGCGCCAGTAAACGACCTCGCCAAATTTGTCCCGATCAATGCCCAGAAACTCCCCTTCCACAAACTGATCGCCAACCCGAATATTGGCTGGATAGCGCCCTACTCGACTAGCAGCTTCAATCCCATCAATCGATTCATAGGCTGAAGGAGGCAAGTAAAACTCGGTGCTGGCATCAACAGGTTGAGCAAAGAAACGGTTATCGGCTGAAGTGGTCGGCTGATTGAGCAAATTCATATCGGCCCCAACTTGATAATACCACTGGTCAAAGAGCTGTAAATCGAACGTTCGCGCTAACGAAGCAGTAAACACAGAAAGACTTACAGTCAGAGTGAGCAAGACAAGCGGGGTTGAATAAAATCCTGGGGAGCGGGCCAAATAACGGGCCGCTTGCAGTAGGCCAACGCTTTTTGTAAAGGTCAAGACGCCAGCCACCAGTCGCATAAGCCACGGTAAAAAGCGTAAAAAGATGAGGGTCACTGCTAAGTTTGCCACCGTGGGCAAGAGGAGCAGCAGCGGGTTTTCTAAGACGCTTGTCGGCTGTCCGTCACCCGTAGCAAACAGTGAGCCATCGTTCTGAAGTTGATAAAACCCATATGCCGAGACGCCAAATAAAATAACATCTAGAAAACTGCGTTGCCACCAGGGAGGTCTGAGCTGGCGAGCTTGTTCAAGCTTATAGGTGATGATGGTGTCGTTGGAAACGGCCGTTACGGGCACAATCTGTGCAATAATCGCAAACAAAATCGCAATCCCGCCCGCAATCAGTGTGGCTTGATTCATCGCAATCCGCAAATCAGTTTCGGCTGAAAAATCAAGAAAGCTGCGTACGCGCCCCATCTGACCGGTTAGCCAAAACGCTAGCAGGGTGCCAATGGTAAATGAAATCAGCCCGAGCAAGATACCTTCTAGCACCGCCATCGATATGAGTTGGTTGGGGGTGCCACCACGACTGCGCATGATCGCCATTTCGTTACGCCGCTGGCCGACAGTTAGCCCAATCACCAGCCCAATAAACGCCAAGACGAGTCCGATGGTAGGCGCATTAAAGCCCAGCAGCTGCCGCGTCAAAACGGCAACCGACCGTCGATAAATCGTCAACGCTTCCACAGGGGATTGGAGCGACTGGCTAGCGCGAAGCAGCTCATCAATGCGCCGCTCAACCTGCTGCGCACCGGCCACAAGCCGATCGACATTTTGTGTCCCTACCCGACTGCCATCAAGCACTAAATACCAAACGGCTAAATACGCCTCTTGGTCAATATCACTGGCTAAGCGACCGCTGTAGGTGCCTTCGGATACGGTCAGAATCTCATCAAACGAAGTGGGCGCATAAAACCAGTAGGCCGCATCTGGCCGCATCGGCTGCCAAATCCCAGACACTACCACAGGAATCCGATCATCTTCGGTGTTTGATGGACGGCTGTTCACCATATCAAGCCGAGCACCTACGGTGACATTGAGTTCTTGGGCAGTAACGGCCGTTATTAAAACCTCGATCGGCACCGTCCGATCAATAGGTGCATCTGTCGGCCACTCACCAGAGAGCAGCTCAATTTCATCAGCTAGGCGGCTGGTTGTTCCAAATCTTGGCTGCAGCAAGGGGTCGCCTCGGCCATCTTCAGGAAACAGCCGATAGGTGTTGGTTTCAACGTGCCAAACAAACGCTTCGCTAGGCAAGCCAAGCGTTTCTGCACCTTGAGCTTCTAGATATTGCGTCACCGGTTGGATCGCCTCCCACTCGACGGGATCGTTCCATGCCCCGATGTAATTATACAAATAGGCAAAGGGTGGGCGATTATTGCGCTCGGTTTGGGTGCTTAGCTCTTCCTGCAAAATGCGGAAATTAACGGCGTCAGCATATAGAGGCACCGTCATAATCAACGCAACCGCAACGGAAAGCCCCAGTAATGTGGCTGATGTCAAGCCCCGCTGCGACCAGAGTCGTTTTAGGGTAAGGGTGAGGGTAGAGGTGATGCTTTGCATTTCAGTGTTTAGTAAGTAATTGGTAATTGGTATATTGGTATATCGGTGCATTTGGGAAATTTAATATCACAAATATCACTTTTCATTTATAGGACTTACGCAAATAGCGGTCACTGAGCCTGTCGAAGTGACTTTCTTAACCCTTCAACAGGCTCAGGGTGCGTAAGTCCTGATTTAAAATTTACCATTCACCATTCACAATTCCTAAGGTGCCTCCACCACCATGCCGGGCTCGAGGCCTTCGACAATTTCAACACGGCCGTTTCCTACAATGCCAATCTCAATATCAATACGCCGGTTGCCGTCAGGCTCCTGCACAATCACAAAGGATTGCCCGCCAAATTCACGCAGGGCGGCTGGAGGCAGCCAAACGGCATCTTCATTTTCTTTTAGGGTGATGGTGATATTAATGCGTTCACCAAGCGAAAGTCCTTCTAAAAAGTTGGGGTCGTCAGGGGTAATCTGAACGGCCGTTTCTCGCACGTCAAACTCCCCATTGCCATATGGGAAAGGCAAAAGCGCAATCACACCACCAATCGAACGATCTTCATCAAATGGATCAAATAGCTGCACAGCCATGCCTTCTTGAAGCAGATCTAATTCACTTTCAACCACATCTCCCCACACCACCAGCGCATCCCGATTGATCACCAAGCCGAGGCTATCGCCTTCACGAATGCGACCACCCATATTCAAATTTAGATTAGCGATATCGCCATCAACGGGAGCCTTTAGCACGAAGCTGGCCTGTTCCGCCTCAAGTTCCGCCACCCGAACCCGTAAATCATCTACCTGACCCTGCAAAATCGGGTCAACCGTTAAATCGACTTGATCAAGCCCCAGCTGCGCCAATTCTACATCAATCTCTAAAATGCGGATTTCGGACAGTTCAGCTGCCGTAGGCGGGTCAGACAGCCGATCTTGGGCTAGCGCTAGCTGCGCTTCGGCTCGCTCAACAGCCAGTTCAGCCTGCAGTCGCTCTGTTTCCAAACCAGCAATCAAACCATTAAGCCGAGCCTCCGTCGTCACAAGTTCAAACCGAACCTGCGCCAAGACGTCATCCACTTCTGAACTATCCAGTGTTGCCAAGATATCCCCTTCAATGACGGAGGCGCCGTTGACAATAAACACGGCCGTTACAATCCCCCCCTTACTCGCTTCCAAAGGCTCCTCAACGGCAGAGCCAACACGTCCAGTCAGTATCAACTGTTCAGCCACGTATCCCTGCTCAACCACAACGGTCGGTTTCGACACGGCCTCTAAAGTGGGTAAAGGCGTTGGCTCACCTGACCAATCAACGCGGCGCGGTTCACTGACGGGTTGGAGGGCACATCCGGCGAGGATAAGAAAAGGGATGAGAGAAAAGAGAAGGGCGATGGGGCGACTCGGCGACAAGGCAACACGACGACATATCGCTCCTCGCTCCTCGCTCCTCGCCCCCTCGCTTCTCGCTTTTCGGAAAGTTAGAAATTTCATCAAAAAATAAACTCCAAAATCAGGCGACCCAAAAATCAAACGAAAACAGCATCGCTAACAATCCCAATAGCAGAACGCTACCCATTGTCCATACGCGATCAAAAATAGGATTGGCCCCTTTTTGGGCAAGAAAGATGTAAATGACAGGCATCGCCAAAATGTAGCGAATCATGCTGTGCGGGGAACCATTGAATACGATGATTGCCCACACAAAAAGGCTGTAACCAAACAGGGTCGCGTTGATTTTGCGGATGGAAAAGCACGCCCAAATGCCTAAAATAATAGCGGCAAATTCGAGCATGTAATAAACGGCCGTTTGGCCCGCATCCCCGCCAGCCCAAGAGGAGTCAGCTCCCCACAGCGCCGGCAGCACTAAGCTCCACTGATAAATCGACGGGATAATGCCTAAAACGGAATGTCCAAAATAGTAGCGCTCCACGAAGCGGAACCCATCACCTAGGGTTGCTGAATAAATAAAGTAAAACAGGGCGGGAATCGCCGCGTAGCCAATCCCTTTGAGCCACGCCTTGGTAGGGAACGGACATAGCGTAAAGCGATATCCTTCTGGTTCATCAGCGATCAAACTAACCAGCAGCGCCAAGCCAAGCGCAACCCCCACCGCTCGCGTCCAAACGGCAAAGCCAGCCACAATCGCGGCTACTAAATATTGCTTACGCCGCATCAGCGCCAGTGAGGTGAAGGCCAAGCCAATAAATAAACCTTCCGTATAAATTTGGGCAAAAAAGAAGCTTGTCGGGAAGATGAGCAAGTAAAAAACGGCTCGAAAGGCAGTGTCTTCACCAAAATCTTGGGCTGTCATATCGTACAGCGCCACCATCCCGAGTAGCGTGCCCAAAAGCGTAATGACCAGTCCAGCTAGTGTTAAGGTGCCAATGGGTGACAAATTGAATAAGCTTAGCGGCACCGCAAAAACGCGCATCAACATCGGATAAAGCGGAAAGAATGCATAATTCAATGAGTAGGTCGTATTCCCCCGGCTCACGGTCCGCACAGCTGGATCGTCATACCCATTTAGCGCAATGGATAAATAAAATTCAGAATCCCAAGAGACGATCTCATTAAAAAACGGATCAATCAAGGTAGGCTTATCGTCCTCACTATCAGCTAAGGTTTCAGTGCCTGTCCAAAACAGCACGTTATCAGGTCGGGACGGCTCTAAGCGGGCTGAAACAAACAGCTGGAACCCCAAAATAACGACTGACCACAGCAGCCAAAGCAAGATGAGATTTCGAAATGGAGGTGTGGAAAAACGGCCGTTTTTCCGCACAGCCTCCCTACTTTCCAACGCTATTTCGGCCAAAGATAGCGACTCCTTCCAAAATGGTTCGTTGTGTTAACAAAAAGACGATAAGCGGCAAGACCAGAGCCATAATCGAGGCGGCTTGCACCAGATGGGGCTCAAAGCCAAAGCCAAGCCCCAAGCTTAACAGCTTGAGCGCGATCGGCTGCCGCTCTGGCGCTGCTGCCAAATAAAGCGCCGGGCCATAAAAATCACGCCATAAAAAGAAAAACTGAAGCAAACCCACCGTGGCAATCATTGGCAATGATTGGGGCACGATGAGATGCCACAAAATTTGGGCGGGAGACGCTCCGTCAATCATCGCTGCCTCATCAACATCTCGTGACAAGGTGCGGAAATATTGCCGCAGTAAAAAGACATAGAGCGCATTGGCAAAAAAGTGGGGCACAATGAGCGGCCAAAACGTACCAATCCAACCGATTTGGTTATAAAACGCAAAGAGCGGCACGTTTAAAATCTCTCGTGGCAACAACAAGGTGCCAATCAAAAGCGCAAACATAATGTTGAGTCCCGGCACGCGGAAGCGAGCAAAGCCATACGCCACCATCACTGAGGAAACAATGGTACCAACCACCCCAACCACTGTAATAATGAGCGAGTTAACCAGCTTATTGCCAAAATCGAGCCGCTCCCAAGATTCAGGAAAGTTAGTCCACTGTGGGCTAAAGCGCCAAGCGGGATTCAATTCACGCCAGCGTCCTTCCCATTCAATTAACCCTGCGCTTTGATTATTTGGATCAATAAATCCGCTCTGCTGCCGCCCTTTTTCAACGAGTGCCCACTGTTGATTGCCGTCTTCAGTTGGCACATTGTAGAGGGGATATTCTTCTCCCTCATATTCAAAGCCGACAGGTTGAGCCGGCCAAAAGAGGGGCGCAAATGGATCGCCAATAATCGTTTCGTTCTTCAGGCTGGTCACAAACATGTAGCTAATCGGTGTGGCGTACACCAACAGAACAACCGTCGCCAAAAGGGTGACGGTAGCTGTGAGGAGAAACGGCCGTAAACGACCCGCCAAAGCGCCGTTGTCCGCTAGCGAAAAATCACGCATCTGCATAAAACACCAACCGTCGTGACGTCCAGAAAACAATGCCAGCCACTGTTCCCACAAAGAGGGTCAACAGCCAGCTTAACGTCGCCGCGTACCCCACATCCTGCAAAAGAGATAAGTTTCGAGAAATATAGATGGTGAAGAACATAGCCGGATTATCGGGGTCGACCCCGCCACCAGCCGCCAGATAAGGGGCAGCAAAAAATTGGAAGGCGCCAATCAGACTAATGACGACGCTGTAAAAAATAACGGGCGAAATCATCGGCAATGTGATCGACTTAAATTTGCACATAAACCCAGCCCCATCAATTTCGGCCGCTTCATACAGGGATTTGGGTACCCCCTGCTGCGCCGCTAACAGAATCAAAATAATGTTCCCCACACCCCAGAGGCTCGCTGAAACCAGCATGGTGTTAAAAATCGCTTGAATCAATTGCGGATCATCTGTTAACGAAATGCCTAATGGCTCCATGACCAGCCGATAAAACCAGCCGCGCCCAAAGAAAAAGCCGCCAAAAATGTAGGCCACAGCAATGTCTGGGACGAGGGTTGGTAGATAGAAAAGAAAGCGGAAGGTGCCTTTGCCAAAAAGGTAACGGCCGTGTAGCAATGTCGCGATGCCTAACGGGAATAATACGGCCAGCGGTGTCCAAATCAGCACATACGTGGCGGTTAGCGTCATTGACCGCCACACAATCGGATCAGCCATCATGCGCTGATAGTTAGCAAACCCCACAAACTGCGTCTCATCCGGTTTAAGCAAGCTAAAATCAAGCAGGCTATAATAAAAGGAGGTACCCAGCGGCACGAGCCCAAATAAAATAAAGCCAATTATCCAAGGGGATAAAAACAAAAACCCCCAAGCCACTTCCCGCTGACGCATGTTGAGTCGCGACATTAGCCTAGCTCCCGCCCCACTAAGTCTTTGTAAATTCCCGGAACCGAGCCCTTAATGGGAATAGCGCCGACATTTTTAGCATAAAATCCGGTTGGCCCAGCTCCCCCAATAATGGCATAGCCGTAGCCTGCATCCGCCATGGCTTGCAAACAGGCCACCAGTAAAACCTTACCGATGCTGCGACCCCGATAGCCTTCAAGAACGGCCGTTGGGCCAAAAAAGTTTTTCCGCGAGACATCGTACACCGCAAAACCGATGAGTTGTTTATCATCAACGGCTAGAAAACAGCTGATTGGGTTATGCGAAAAAGAAACGTCACACTCGTTGGCCCACAGCTCACCAAAATTGGCTCGAACCCAATCAACCACCATCTGCTTATTGGCTCCCATCGCCCGCATTATTCGTATGCCCGCCGCCTCTTGCTCAGCAACCAGCGGCGCCAGCGGGGGGAGTTCGTACAGTTTAACCAGCATGTCAGTCATAATGATTTTCCGATTTTAGATTGATGATTTACGATTGCTACCCACCCAATCGTAAATCATCAATCGTAAATTTCTTTCATTTTCTCCATTCGGGCGACGGATTCGCGGAAGCCACCGGGGCGATTGCGCGTGTGCCAAATGAGTTGATGTTCCGCAATGAGGGCATCAACGGCCGTTACTAAGCTTGCTTTCTCATCAGGCGGATTACCGTTAAACACCCACAATATTCGATCGCAAGCATGTTTTAACATATTAGCGGCCCATTGAAACTCACGCTTAACGAGGTCAGCATCTTCACGGTGAATATAAGCTGTCTTCAAGGGGTCCATTATTTGATCAATCGCCGCTTTTGTTTCATCCAGCCGATCCGCAATCGATTCATCTTCATGTTTAAGATGATTACGAATCACCTCTTCGGTCGCTTGCATCGTGTAGAATAAAATGGTGCCGTTAAACGACTGAATCCCCACATTTTTGAAGGCATTGCCCAGCTCATAGGCAAGTTCACCCAGCACGTGGTCATTGTTGCAAAATGCATGTTCAGAAACGGCCGTTTTGATATCCAGTTCCACATTGGCGTCATATCCCCAAGAAACGGCCGCCCCATAGGCAAACCCAACTGAACTAACCGGTGCTGGCTGCCAATGACCATTGTCACCCCAATCGGTTATTAAGTAGCCAACCGCCCCGTGCTTCAATCCGTTTTCAGCCGCGTTTTTGAGGTTCCCCAATGAATTATCCGTTCGGCCCGCAATCGTGTTCCAAGAAGATGTGCCTGGGCAAACGTAAAAGGGAATGCCTGCCTTAGCAAAAATCGCGCTCCGCTTATCAAAATCATGTCCGGCTTCATACCCCCACTCCAAGGCCACCACATCACGCGGTAGTTCAGAAACCAATTCAGGATGATTCACCAAAATATCACCCCAAAACTGCATGGTACGGCCGTGTCGCTTGACCTCACGATAAATCCGCATGAGGAAATCAAGATAAACGCGCCCCGCGCCCCGCTCTTTTACAATCTCAGCGCTGCGTCCCTGACCCAGATCGATCGTTTCATCACAGCCAACATTAAATTGAAGGCTGGTAAAGTGCGGCACCAGCTCGTCAAGCATTGAGCGGACAAGCTCGATACTGCCCGGCTCGCTGGGATCAAGGGTAAATGGTTCATCAAAATAGCCCCAAATTGTATCGCAGCCGTCGGGACATTCCGACAGATGATTGTATTCGTCGTGAACCAGCCAGCGTCGCATGTGGCCAAATGTGTTTTGGTTCGGCACCAATTCAATAAATCGCTCCCGGCAATACGCATCGATAGCCAAAATCTCTTCGCCTGTAATGGGTGACGCATCAGCCCACACCACCGGATGCTGGCGAAACGCAAAGGTATGCTCGGTGTACAGTTGAAATTGGTTGACTTTCCACGAGGCCAGCTGATCAATGAGCGTAAAAAGCGTTTCCATTGTGGGCACTTTATCACGGCTAATATCCAGCATGACGCCTCGATTGGGAAAGTCTGGCCAATCTTGGATGCGCAGCGTGGGCAGCAAACGGCTATTTTTAAATAGCTGTTTCAACGTTTGCACACCGTAAAATAATCCCGCCGCGGTTTCGGCCACAATGGAAATACCATTTGTTGTAACAGTTAGTTCGTATCCCTGGGCATGTTTTTGACTATTTAGAATGAGGTTGAGAGAAACGGCCGTTTCCCCAGCCACACGCACACTCCCAACGTTAATTTGCCATCCCTCACCAAGCTGTTCTTTTAGAGAGACGGCCGTGAATCGCACCACCTGCGGGTCAGATGCAGTCACCAAAATAATACCGCTATCGGGTAGAGTAAACTCACCGCCTAGGGTCTCTAATTGTCTCGGTTGGGGAAGTAAAATGGGTATATTCATTACTTTTTCGCCTTGCTTTCTTATCGTGTCGTGAGCGCCTTGTGATAAATCACAAGGCTAACCAGTTTACGCCCTTTGGGCTAAATACATTCTCCACAAACCAGTCATTTCGAAGGAAGTGGGTCAAATAATCATCTCGTCAAAAACACCAAAAGCGATGAGAAATCGCTGTAACCTTCAGCGCTTCTGCACAATCAAAAGACCATAATGCTCATTAGATTCAAAGCCACGACTCGATTGACTAGCTTCCAAGTAGTCAAGAATTTGCGGACCGTGTTTGTCTAAATCGATCCGTTCAGGCCAAGGCACTGCCATAATGAAGAACAAAGCTGATTCAACATCTTTGAACCAGCACGGCACATTCATCTCTGCCTGTGCCAAAACTCGGCATCCATTGGCTTCAAATTCCGGCGCCATCGCAGAAACAGGCTGCCACCAATCATCGCCAAAGCTTTGTGGTGTCCAGCCAAACGCCTTGAGCATATTCATGGACGAATTCATGCCTACAGCCTGAACAATGCAATAGCCACCGGGACGCAAAACCCGCGCCATTTCATCCACATACACGTGCAAATGCTTCACGAGCACCATGTCAAATGATTCGTCTTCAAACGCTAAATCATCCGCTTCCATCTGTTGAAAGTGAACATTTTGGACACCTAAATTGGCAAGGTTTTCTTTAGCTGTGGCCACCATCGAGGTCTGTTGATCGACGCCAATCCCTGACTCAAACGCATCAGCCAGCGACAAAAACACCTCGCCACCGCCAGTGCCGACATCTAATACAGTATCAGTTGGCTTAAGATATTGGCGGACGACGGTTTTATAATCCCAAGGTTTTGGGCTAACTTCACTACTGATGCTTGAAAAATCCCAGCCTCTTAATTGGCTGTTGGCCTTTGCAATTTTTTTCAATTCGTCAAGCGTCATAACTTTTTCTCTTCTGTGAGATCATTCCTGATAGTCATTGGATATCCTCCGGAAGGGTTATGACCTTCCGGAGGCTTCCACGGAGGGTGCAGGTTACGTCAAAATTTCATCACCGGGTGCAAAAAGAGGGGCCGCGCCATTCATGGCGCTGATTGGAATTTGCGCCATGCTTTTTGGCCAAATGTATTTAAGTTTGCCAACGAAAGGATGGTCGCCAAACAATACATCTGTGACCCCGTCGCCCTCAGTGCCAGGAAGCCAAGCTGCCAAAAATGCATCCATAATGGGCAGTTGGTCCGTAATGATTAACGGCCGTCCCGACATTAAAATCACAATCATCTTGTCACACTGTGGTCTTACTTTTTCGAGCAGAGCGACGTGGTCAGCCGACAAGTGTAAATCTGAGCGATCGCCCATGCCTTCAGCATAGGGGTCTTCAGCTAACACCACAACGGCTACTGGTGCCCGTTCATCAAAATCACCTTTGAGGCTGTAACGAACGGCCGTTTCGCCAACCTGTGCCTTAATACCGTCAAGAATCGTTGTTCCCGGCGTGATAGCACCCGGTCGCCCCATCCAGTCAATGGTCCAGCCGCCACATTGGAAGCCAATATCATCAGCGGCAACGCCAGCTACCAAAACCCGTTCCGCGTTTTTAGAAATAGGCAACGCCTCTTCATTTTTAAGCAAAGTCAACGTTTTTCGGACCGCTTCGCGAGCGATCTGACGATGATCAGCATGCCCAACCATCTCAAGCGGGGTATCGCAGTAGGGCTGCTCAAACAGCCCCATTTCAAATTTCACCTTCAAAATACGACGCGCAGCATCATCAATCCGCTCTTCCGGCACATCACCCTTCTTCACAGCTTCACCCATCATCGAAATAAAGCGCAAATAATCGTATGGCACCATAACCATATCAATGCCAGCATTGATTGAGGCCACAACCGAGGTATAGAAATCTGGGTTAATCTGATCGATCGCCTCCCAGTCGGTCACCAAAAAGCCATCAAAACCGAGTTCACCTTTGAGCACCTCAGTAAGCAAATATCTTTGAGCGTGCATTTTGAGACCGCCCCATGAGCTGTAGGAAACCATAATGTTCTTAGCACCAGCCGCCATGGCTGATAGATACGGTGGCAAATGGTCACGACGGAGCGTTTCTTCATCAATGTCGCTTACCCCCTGATCAATCTTCCACGCCCCCAGTTTGAGATAATGGATCATCCATTCTCCTACCTTGGCATTGGCCAGCGTGGGGTCTTTTTCGAGTAGTTCCAAATCATCTGATGGAATTCGTTTAGATGTGCCCCAAGTAGCGGCTCCGTCAGCAATAAAATGCTTCACCGATGGCAAGATTGAGCTTTCCATATGTTCGCCGAGCAGCCCTTTTACATAGGCTGTCGACATCTTGGTGATATCTTCGGTATTTTGGCTAAAGCCTTCATACGAACGACCCCAGCGAATATCCAGAGGATAAGACACCGCAGGCGCAAAGTTCCAACGCACGCCGGTCGCTTTCAGCTCAACGGCCGTTGCTTCAGCAATACGCTGCACCAGGTCAGGCTCGTCCGAAGCCCCCAGACCGATATTGTGTGGGAAAATGGTGGCACCAACCACATTATTATGGCCGTGTACCGCATCAACACCATAAATCATCGGAATGCCTAACCTGGCTTCAAGCGCTTCTTTTTGAAACCCCTCAACCATTTTGCGCCAATTTTCTGGCGTATTGGGATCAGGATATCCGCCACCACCGCTTAAAATGGAGCCGATGCCCATTTCAGTAATGGCGCCTGATTTGATGCTATTTTTTTCAACTTGGGTCATTTGCCCAATCTTCTCAGCCAATGTCATTCGTCCTATCAAATCATCTAGGCGCTCTGAGATTGGTAAACTTTTATTTTGATATGGCAACATAGCTTGTTCCTTCTTCGTTCTTCGATTTTTATCTTGCTCGTTCATTATTGGCGCAATCGGCTTTAAATCTTCCAATCAAAGCCGAGCACGAAGTTCAACGACGAGCACGATTGGGTCCAATCATCATTGGATTGTTGTGACAGTTACGGTTAGCTGCTTAACTTGTCCATCACGGTTCAAAATAGCTTGGGTCAGTTCTGACTCAAGGGTTATGCCTTGGATTGTTTGAGAACGGCCGTTTTTAAACAGCACCTCAATCTGAGGCGTATTCCCTTGAACATAAACAATAGGCAGCTGACAAAGCGTGAAAGCAAGCCCATTGGCAGGAATTGAAATAGTTTGCGCCTGTCCAGAAACATCGACGTAATTGTAGATTCGATTTTCTCTCACAAATTCATCTACACGAAGCAACGTGGGTTTGAAACTCAGCCAGCCGTTGCTCATTTCGATGCCAAGTTCACCCCATCGCGCCATAATCTCTTCTTTGACCTGCCCCGTCATCCCGGGCTGTCTCGCCCCACCGCCCATCGGCGTGTGTGAATACGGATCGGTGGGAAACGCGCCGTAAACTTTTGGCGTTTTATTAAAACCAATGCCTGACCGAATATCGTAGTAGGCGTCATGCAACGCGCTTAAAACCTCTGGGGATGCTCCGCTATCTCGGGCGCTCAAGTAGCATTCCTGTGTCGCTAAAAGCAATTTAGACACCATGTGCCAATAGATGCTGCCTAACCCTTCATAAGCAAAGAAGGTGCCAGACCGACCGGTAAATTCACGATGATTAAATGTCTCTTCAAAAAGAGTCAAAATAAACGGTTTTTCCGATTCAACCAGAGAGGCATAAGCTGAGTCTTCGGCCAGCTCATCTAACAGCTCAATCACATTTTTGACGTTGCGAAAACGGCCGTTGAAGTGAAAAACGCCGTTCAGATCGCGAGCCAACAAACGCGTATCTTTTGCCTCAACCAAAGCTTTAACCAGCTTAGAGTCGGCTACTTTTTCAGCAGGCACATTATTTTTCCTTAAAAAGCCAGCCAGTTTTCGATTGGGATACAGCATGTAGGAATGCTGATCAGCCCGATAAAGATCACTATGGCGCAGGCTATTTAACATCGACACCACTTTTTCACCCGCAACCGTACCTGAGGACAGCATCGCTACTTGTCCTTCCAACATCAAATAGAGATGTTTAACATGAGCACCCTGCTCATCCAATTGCAAAATGTTGTAAGTGTGTGCCAGTCCATCTGGCCGCCAATTTTTCTCCAAGGTGGCGTCAATATAGGTTTGAGCCAGCATGAGGAATGATTTTAGGGTTTGGGCGTCGATCACACCTTGTACGCTTGATACCCCATTTTCGTAGACACCATCCCGATAGGCAGTGATCGCTTGACCAAGGGCGTCCATAAATTTCTGCCGACTATCAGCAGAAAAACCGGTTTTGAGGTGGGGCTGAAAAGTTTCAAATACGGTTTGAATGTCAGTTAAAAGCGTTATCAAGCCTGAGTTCACATCAAAGCTGTCGTTTTTATCTGCCAGCTGTTGCTCCCAAAAAGCAATAAAACGACGGAGATAGGCGGCTGTGACCACAGACAACCCTTTGCCTACCAGTGCATTATTAGCATCGTTCCATTCAGGCCGCTGGGTATTCATCCAAATGCCGCCATCTGGCACCAAATTAGCTAACTTCGCTAGTAAAAGCGTCAGCAATTTCTCTATCAGCGTCCCATGAAGAACGGTCCCATCCTTGCTGAGCAATAAACGGCCGTCTGTCCCCATTTGAGAAACGGCCGTCTTTGTTTCCGTTTCACAATCCCAATCAAAATCGATGGTGTTGTACCAATCTTTGAGCATTTCAGAATACGGCCGTAAGCGATAAGGCACGTTGGTATATGCAAAAACGGGTTTATGCCACAGCGCCTGCAGCTGACCTGGATGCAGCTGATTTGCCATCTCGAGCAACTTTTGCAGGTAAATAATTTGATGATCGCTCCAGTAACCGATGTTGGCCCACGGATTCTCTGGTTCTGGCACTTCCCATTCAATCCCATCACGGGTAACGCGGTAAGGATTGTACCCATCAGCCGTGGTGGCATTCAAAAACTTGGCAATCACGCCAAGCAAATAGTCTGGAAAGGAAAAAAGCAGCGGCTCCCAATTTTGGAAAATATCCCGCCAGTTGCCCTGATAATCAAGCTTGGGTGACCCATCTTCCTTTTTTAGGTTAATCGAAAATTGGTTCCAAGGTCGGCTGGGGTCTCCATGACGACGGCTAAAGGTGAGCGGCAAATATTCATAGCAAAGCCGGATAAGATTTGGGTCGCCATTTTCTGAAGCTTTTTGATGGAGAAAGCTAATGCTCATTTCCTCCGGCAGAGCGTCAACCCACGCTCGTTGAGCGGCCAAAACGGGTTGGTTACGCACCCGCATAAAATCAATTAAATCTGCCCGATTAACTACATTGCCGTTGGCAAAGATACCGCCCCGCATAATATTGAAAAGCACATTGGCAAAGTGATGGGTCGCGGTTTCGGTTTGGGCAGAAAGCTGAAGCCCATCCGCTGAAGCAACGTGGTTCACAAGCGCTTTTGTTCCTGCATCAATATCAGTTTCAACCTGTTTGACGATCTGGCCACAATCTTGTTTCAAAAAATGAATTCGTTGGGCGACAGCAGCATGATCCTGATTGAGATCGGCTACAAAATGCCATGTTTTATCAGTATTAGCAGCTAAGGTGAACGATGATGACGCAAAATATGAGGCCGCCTTGCCCAGCATTTCTGATTCAGCTTGGAGGGAACGGCCGTTGCGGAATGCGTTTATCTGCTGAGTTGAAAGCAAGTAACAATCAGCAGCTAATCCAACCTGCCAGGCCACCGTCGCCTTTAATGATTCGCTCGGCTCTGCCTGATCTGTCAAGGTGGCGCTCAAGGCAAAAATGCCAAGGCCGGTTTCTTTTTCCAGTTCGCTCCGTTTGTATGCATTTAGCAAACTGCTCATCGTTGTTTGAAGCTGGGATGTTGTGCCATAAGGCAATATATTTCTAAACCCATCCAGAAGCCGAACCTGACTATCTGTTTCGCTGCGGTTGAAAAGCCAGCCCGTTTTGACAAAGCCGAACCGCTCACTAACGCGCCAAGACAAGTGCATGGTCAGCTGTAGGTCGTGATTGACTTCTTCAAAAATGAGCTTGTTGCCAATATCGTTTTTATACAGATGACGATCAATGCGGTAAACGCCCGCATACCGATTTGAAAACGGTTCCCAAAGCTGAAGACGGCCGTTTTGTTCAACCTGAATAAGGGTCTGACTCCCATTTTGTTCAGCATTGGCCACGATCTTATCTTCCGTTTCATAAGGGAAAAGTGCCGAATCGGCATACGTGCGTCCCGCCGTTAAGCCACCGTTACTGGCAATAAACAGCCAATGATCAGAGTGACTAACAAGGCTCATGAAAAACGGGGGCATCTGGTCGCTGTGTAGGATTCGATAATAGGGCTCACCAAATAAGGTGACAAACTGACCCGTCACGGCGCTAGACTTTCTGTTGAAGGGTGTTTGACCCACATATAGTTCTTGGGCTCTTTGATTCACTCGACCTGACTCCTGCACATTATCCATTTTTCTAGCAATCACCAACTGCAACTAAACTGCCATCTTCATAAGTCAAGCCGTATCCAAAGGGGAATAATGGCGCAGCGCATCCTTCAAGGGGCATATTTTCAAAATCAAAGGGAAGCTGTTCATTGCTTCGAGGCCAGCTAAACGGTAATTTCCCCGAAAAATCTTGATCACCAAACAGCACATCGGTCATGCCTGCTCCCTCTGTACCGGGCCACCAAGCCACGACCCACGCATCTGCCAGAGGTAAGGCGTCGGTAATAATCAACGGCCGTCCTGTCACTAAGACCACAACTAAAACATCCACTCGTTCTCGCATACGTTCAATCATGGTAGCGTTAATGGATAGATCCGCTCGATCGCCGCGACCCTCTGCATACGGCCGTTCACCCAGCAGCACAAACCCCACATCCGCCCGCATCAAATCGCCACCGTCATCAAACAGGTCGTCAAACCGGCCAAACCGATCAAAGTAAACTTCACTGTTTGCCGAAACGGCCGTTTCAGTGGCCTCTAAGAACGTTGTGCCTTCCGTAATTTCACCACTGGCACCTTGCCACTCAATCGTCCAGCCGCCGGACTGCAAGCCAATATCGTCTCCGAATTGACCGCCAATAAAAATCCGGCCAACCTCTTTAGATACGGGCAATGCATTGTTTTCGTTTTGTAAAAGCACCATTGATTCAGCAACGGCTTGCCGAGCCAAAGCCCGATGTTCATCAGACCCAACCTGCGCCAGCAAGCTAGGATCTTGTAACGGCCGTTCAAACAAGCCAAGCTGCATCTTGACCGTCAAAATGCGCCGCACGGCGTCATCAACGCGGTCTTCGGAAATATCACCGCTGCGCACGGCTCGATTCATCGCGTTGATAAACCCGGTTGTATCAAACGGCACCATGTTTAAATCAACCCCAGCATTGATGCTGGTGACAACGGCTTCATAGTAGTTGCTGGTTATTTGGTCAATCGCCTGCCAGT
>JBCCFD010000045.1:0-27800 GCA_039029915.1 Chloroflexota bacterium | reverse complement strand
TTACCGGATTGATGAGGATGGCACGCGCCATCAAACGCGCGTTTGGTCTGACCCATTAGAACGCGACACGGATGGCGACCAACTAAGTGACCTGCAGGAACGCCTGCTGACGTTTAATCCTAATGTTGTTGATGATCCATCTGTTGTAGAAAATTTGATTCAAATTGAAGAATTTGAAGTCAGTGAACGCACAGCTCCTATTGCTATTTGGGATTTTGATGAATCAGAAAATGCAACGGCGTTTGCGGATCGTAGTGGAGCGAGCCATACGGCTTCGTGTGATGAGGCTGCGGACAGTTGTCCAACAGCGGGCGTAGACGGCCGTTACGGTCAAGCCCTAGATTTTGACGGTACCAATGATGCCATCGCGGCAACATTAACCGGTCCATTAGCCAATAGCTCCTTTACCATCTCCGCCTGGGCCAAACGAGACAGCACCGGCAATTGGGATGTCATTCTCAATCAGGGTCAAAACGTCTTAAATAAAGGCCTACACCTTGGTTTCCGATCTAACAACCGGTTTACCTGCGCCTTTGCCGGTAATGATTTAACCACATCGGTGGCCTATACCGACACCGACTGGCACCATTGGGCGTGTACCTACGATGTCGATACCAACGAACGCATCCTCTATCGAGACGGTGTTTCAGTAGCAAACGATGCGCCAACCGGTGTCTATGAAGGGACAGGGGCATTGATTGTGGGTGCTGCTGCTGATTCATCCTTTGGCAACCATCATTTTGACGGCATGATTGACGAAGTTGCCATCTACAATGATGCGTTTACTCCTGAAATGATTTTAGGGTTAGCCAAAGGGGGTTACTACCTAGATGACCTCTATGTCTTACCGGGCGCTACCTTAGATTATCAGGTAACCATTACCAACTCCCACACTCTAGGGGCAACCGGCATCTTATTCAATGAAGCCAACACTTATCGCCCAATTGAAGACGCGGTCAGCATTGATGATTCAAATCGCTCCTATGAAGAGCTTATTGCACCCCCAGACGTTGTCTTGCACCTCGATGCGACAGAGTTTATCACAACCTATGTCAACAGTACGCAAGATACCTTTTCTGCCACTTGTGGTATTGACAACTGCCCCACTCCGGCTGAACAAGTGGAATGTAATATTAGTTTAGGCAACAAAGACAGGTGTCCTTCTGAACCGCCTAACCCAGATGAAATTATGCCACCCGTTGGCAGTCTTATCAATCCGACTGCACGCTATGCCGTTCCAGTTCACGGATTGGGTGAATTTATGACCTTTGATGGCGTAGATGACATGCTCTCGATCCCTCACATGGCAATCAGCCCTGATGTCGTCATTGGTTTCTGGGTTCGTTTTGAATCGCTGCCATCCAATAGTAATGAGAAAGCTTACTTGCTCTCGAGTGAGTCAGAAGATGGCTACAGTTTATATGTGGATCACAATGGTTCTATTTTCTTTGAGTATGGTGGTCAATCGACACAGCTGAATGATGTTTCATCTAATGGACCCATCCAAGTTGTCCCAGGCAAATGGCAGCATCTTGTTCTAAAAACAAGTAACGAGCGTTCTGGAGAATTTAAGCTAACTTCACCGTATGATGACTTTTCTATCGCTGACGGGGATAGTTATATAATCGGTGAGGACTTCTTAAGTCAAAGCTTGTCAAAGATTGATTCACCTCAGTTTGGCCCTGGTTTAATTGGCAATAATGCAGCTGGCGACGGCCCTTTTCATGGACAAATTACTGCCTTAGCCCTCTATCATAGCCCAATCACTGCAGTCTATAAGGTATTTGACGTATTCAACAATGACAACAACTGGTACAGTTGGCGTGAAAATGCTCGATTTACCTTTGATGGAGGCTGTGACACAGGTTCAGAGACTTGTAAAATTTCGCCTACGTTATTGCTAGCGTTTGAAGATTGGGGTGATGATTCTCTAGTGACGCTTGAAAACAGTGTCGATGGTGGGGATGCTTATTGTGAAACGGCCGCTTCTTGCCCACAACCCTCAACAACCACCCGAGACCAGTACAATGAAGCCCTTGTTTTTGACAATAACGATCGCTTGCTGCTCGATGGCATCAACCTTGCCAATCAATCCTTCACTATCGCCGTATGGGCCAAACGGGATACCATTGGTTCTTCTGACTATATCTTTGGTCAAGGTGAAGATACGGAATCACTCGGCCTTCACATTGGTTTCCGCAGCAATAATAAATTTACCTGTGCGTTTTGGAATGACGGATTAACAACATCAACTGCCTATACAGATACGGATTGGCATCATTGGATTTGCTCTTATGATGCAGAGACCAATCTGCGCCAAATTTTCCGGGATGGCGTGCTTGTTGCTAGCAACAGTGCCTCAGCAGATTATCAAGGCTCTGGGCCTTTCAATATTGGCAGTCGATTTGATGAAAATCATTATTTTGACGGCAGTTTGGATGAGATCATTATCATTCCAGATGCCATAACCGAAGATAATATTCAGATAGGTGAAGCGGGTACCGGGGCGATGGTCTTGGCTAGCAGCCGGTATCCCTATGTCGATATTACAACGGAGGTAGACACTGATTATCAGGCGTTTACATTGTTATCACATGAAAGCGTGACGCTGAGTGGCTCTCTCGAAATTGATGCCAACTTACCTTCTCACGTGCAGCGTTTTAATCAGCAGATTGACGCCACAATCGATATTGAAGAAGATTTGGATGTAGCAGATGGCACCAATGTGGTTTTCTATCTGCCGTTTAATGAGGATCTAAGTAACCTGACTGACGGTAGCTGCGTTGTGGGGTGTCCGCTTGGTGGTTTTGCTGGTGTCAACGGCCGTTCTGCGCTCTTTGATGGCGATGATGATGCCCTCAAGATTGAAAACGGTGTGCCGACTGGAACCGCGATGACATTTGCGGCTTGGGTGAAAGCTGATCATGGCACCATTGTTGATATGCGGGAAATGCACGGCCGTTCCATTGGCGATTTCACCGGCTGGGACGGACTAGAAATCGATGTGGATGTTGTGAAGCTACACGGCCGTAACAGCACCGTCTTTGTGCCCTACTCCTTGCCCAACAACGAATGGGCGCACTTAACCGTTGTTGTGAACAAAGGTATTAACTGGACCGTCGATGCGTACGTCAATGGTGTTCATACCGGCGATACGGGCAGCGTCGCTGCTGGTGAAGTTGATAGCCTCGGTTCTGGACTGGCAGTTGTGGGGATGCAGAAAAACATGGCCCACCTGCTCGATGGTTATTTGGACGATGTTTATGTGTACAACGAAGCGTTGAATGCCACGCAAGTGCAGGCGCTTTATGAAGGCTCACGCCCGATTTTGAGCATGCACTTTGACGAAACGGCTGGCGAAACGGCCGTTGTCAGCGACTTTGGCGGCGTTGGACAGCCTTCAGGCCCCGTTGGTATTGGGTCAGAAGGCCGACTTGGCAATGGCGTCAACTTCAATGGTGAAAGCTATCTTACAGTTGAAGGCATCGATGAGCTCGACACGCTTGATAACGCCTTCACCATTATGGCTTGGGTTCGCCCAGAAGCGTTAGATGGCCGGCAGCGCATTTTGGCGCACAGTCGGGCAAATTCAAACGACATTTTGAGCTTTGGTTTCAGCGATAAAAAACTTGTCTTTACAACCAATGCGGCTGAAGATTATGTGAGCCTAGATGCAGACATCGTAGAAGGTGAATGGCAACATGTGGCCGTTGTTTTTGATAGTAATAATGATGCCACCTTCTATGTGAACGGGGGGCGTCTAGATAAAGTTAATGGCAATGCCCCAATGAATTCTAATAGCAATGATGATTTGCTTATCGGTGCGGCCATTAACCCTCAGGGTGCAATTAGTGATCATTATATCGGGGACTTGGACGAACTCGTTGTCTATGATAAAGCGCTGACCGGCGGTGAGATTGCTGAAGCGTTCCAATGGCAGTTCCGCACTTATCGAGAGGTGGGTAATGCCTATATTACGATTGATGATGATGATCCTGTTGTTTCATTAAGCAGTAGCAGCAGTCTTCGTGCCAATGTGCCAACTTGGCTCTCTGTCGAAGCCACAGACCCCTCTTCACCCATCAGACGATTGGAGATTGGACAAAGTGGTTTGAACAATAGCAACATTGTTTGGCGAGATGCCCCAGTTTGTATCGATGATACGGATGCTTGGTGCCCCCAATTTGCCCCAGCTGGTGAAGGCGCATATCAAGTTCAGTTCCGTGCTGTTGACGCAGTGGGACACTTCTCAACAAGTTCACAAACAACGTTCTATGTCGATGCTACAGGCCCAACTGTTGCCCTCGATAGCACTTACAATGGGCAATTCCTTGATGCCAATCGGCCAAGCGGATTGGAACTCCGTTGGGTGCTGCCACTGGCTGGCACAATTAGTGACCCTGTGATTAGTAATACATCAGTAGCTGGCAGTGGCGTAAATACCGAAACGGTTGCTATCCAGCTTATCGATGCCGCAGGCAATATTGTGGGCAACAGCAGCCAGCGAGTTTCCGTTGATGCTGCTACAGGCAGCTGGTCTGTGAACTATCAGTTCCTCACAGAACGGCCGTTTGGTCAATACACCGTTGAGCTTCTTGCCGAAGATGTGCTCGGCAACAAAGTCTCTGAAGCAGCTCAAGAAATTGGTTCATTCTGGTTAGATGAAAGTCCACCGACCGTCAAATTCCTTGAGGGGACTGTTTTGGGTGTGCCATTTGACCCCTACTTGCCCCGAGACGTCTTTGGTGATGCCCAAGGCGTTGCGCCCGAAATTATTTCTGAAGCGTTGACGCTTGAAGGTGTGGTGACCAATGGCACCGAATGGCCAGGCGCCGTGGCTCAATATCACTTTGAAGATGATGAGATTACCACGCGCATTCAGGATACCAGCGGCACGACCCATCACGCAACCTGTGACAACTGCCCACAACTCGGCACTGGGCTTAACCATTTTGGCCAAGCGCTTGACCTCACAAATCAAAACACAACAGTCGTTGTGCCTCATCTCGTTAATCCTGGGACAGAATCGTTCACAGCCATGGCTTGGTTCAATGCCAGCTCAATTGGTGGGGGGTCCCAAGTTTTGATCGCCCAGCAGGATAACGAAGGGACCGGTCGAAGTTGGATTTACCTTGATGGTGCCGGTCGAGTCTCTACATTCCTTGGTGGCCAAGGGCGTGGCAGCAGTTTCGTTGTGGGAGCAGATAAATGGCACCACGTTGCCATAACCTACAATGGTGATGAATTGCGTCTCTATGTTGATGGCCAAGTTGGCTTAAATGAAGAGCTTGAAAGCCTTGAATCAACACTTGGCGATATCATTATTGGTAGCCACAAAGGGCAAGCAGCCCAGTTTTTCAACGGCTACATTGATGAAGTAAGCATCTACAATCGCGCCCTTAGTGAAGAGCAAATCTTAGCGGCGGCACAGATCCCACAGAACGCCATTGCTGATGTGCAAATCCGTGTTCAAGAGGTCGGCTATGCGGTTGGTGGTGAAACCACAACGGCTATCGATTGGACCTCTGTAACGGTTGATACTACCGTCGAGCAAGTTTCAAAATGGTCATATATTCTCGATAATCCACAGCTTGAAGGTTACTATCAAATCCAACTGCGCAGTAGCGATAGCAGCGGGATCACAGAAGGTGCCTCAAATATCTGGCGCGGTTGGATTAATCGCTCAGGACCTAAGATTGACGCCTCCATTGTTGGCACAGAGTTTAGCTTTACGGCAACTGATTTAATGCTTGATGAGACAACCTTATCCCACTCTTGTGATGCTGCAGATGTGGTGAGTATGACCTACGGGAATGATGCCGGTGTGTTAAGCGGTGAGGTGTATGAGCTGTCTGCCACCTGCACTTTGCCAGCGGCAGGGGTTGATTTAGCAGAAGTTTCTGTCTGTGATAGTTTTGGATTGTGTGCGAGTTTAAATGATTTCTTCACAGTAGAGACGACGCTTGGTACACCTATCGACATTGACGTTCTGGCAAATGAGAATGCTAGCTTTTCAATTGAGACTGTTGGGGAGCCAGCCAATGGGACTGTTTCATTTGGGTCAACCATTACGTATACACCAGCAGGTTCTTACGTTGGTGAAGATAGTTTTGGATATACCCTAACAGATGGTGCTGGCAACAATAAATCAGGCATTGTCAATGTAACAGTAATCTGTGAAGCAAATAATGGGAACTTATTTAGTCGAATAATTGCTTGTTTCAATAATCAAACTGAGCCTGGCACAAAGATCATTCGTTTAACCTCTGATGTCGAAGTCGGGGATGATATTAATGTTTTAGGAGTCGCTAACTACGACAAAAACATTGAATTGATAATCGATGGAGCGGGATATACAGTTGAACGCTCAGGGAGTGACAAATTACTTTTCCTCGTCGTGGGTTCGAAGGTAACCTTTGAGAACCTTACCTTTGCCAATGTGTCTAGCATCAACTCAGGCGGTGCATTAGGGATTATTAATGGGTCAACAGTTAACGTGAACAACAGTTCCTTTATCAATAATCAAGCGGTGGATGGATCCGCCATCTATATTGAAAATGGAACAATAAACATTGATTCGTCAACATTTGATGGAAATGTGGCAGCCGAAGGTGGAGGTGCGATTTATAATGAAACTGCGGCGATGAGCATTACCAATAGCACCTTTACAAATAATAGTGCTGTTAACCAAGGTGGTGCCATCTACAATGAGGGGCAATTGACTATAGAACACAGTACGCTGTCAGGAAATAGTGGTGCCAATGGGGGTGGTATTTACACTTCCAATGGCAACCTGCTTCTTGTCAATACGATTGTGGCTAACTCAACGTCAGGTGGAGATTGTCGTTCAGCGGCACCCATTTCTGTCGATAGCGGCTATAACTTGATTAGTCAAAATGGTACAGATGCTTGTGGTTTGGAAAACGGAACCAATGGCAACCTAACGGGCGTCGATCCGCTTCTCATGCCGCTGGCTGACAATGGGGGCGATACGCTCACCATAGCTATTCCAGCCAATAGTCCAGCAGTTGATGCCGGGGATATGAGCCGCTGTGCAACCTTTGACCAACGGGGTGTCGAACGGCCGTTTGGCAACGGATGTGATATCGGTGCGTTTGAAGAAAACATTGGTGATGTTGCCACCAACAATGCGCCTATCGTTTATTACCCAATCAACGATTTCAATGGGTCAACAATTACGGATGAATCAGGCAACGGTCACATTGGCGGCCTCTTCGGAAACATCCAACCTTCCAATGAAACCGTGACTGGAAGCGGCTGGGCCTTAACCTTTGATGGTTACGATGATTATGTGTATGTTGATGACCACAACGACTTGGATTTGACCGGTGACATGACTATTGCTCTGTGGGCGAGACCATTCAATTGGTATTCTGGGAACCACACGGCGCTGGTTGTGAAGGGTGAAGGCGAAAGTCAAACAGCGAACTACTACTTTGGCTCTTGGACCGATGGTGCATTGAAACTCTCTTATTTCAATCAGGGATGGCATAATGTTCGTGACAATAGTGAGGCAAGCTACAACGATGGACAATGGTATCACTTAACTGTGGTCGTTGATGCAACCAATGATAGAGTTCGCTTCTATCGTGATGGCATCTTGTTGAGTGAGCAGTCGCACAATTTCTCAGAAATCCCAATGGTTGCGAATGGAGATCCTTTGATTCTGGGTCACTATCTCAACTCGAACGACGCTAAATTTGTTGGCATGTTAGATGACGTCCTGATTTATGATCGGGCCTTAACCTCAGAAGAGGTGGGCAACATCTATAACTCGGGTGGCAGTCCTTTATCAGGAACGGCCGTTGGCACCTTACCTGTTGCTTTGGCTAGTGGTACATTGCTAACGCTGTTGGGTGGTTTCTACCTCTACAATCGCTCGCGCAAACGGAATCGCTATCAATAATTAGGAGATGAATTAGATAAACAAAATAAAAAATCCCGGCTTAGCCGGGATTTTTTATTTTGTTCGGTTATCTTTCTGCTCTTTGAGCCGTTTGTTTAGCGCGCCCCACATGCCAGAGCCAACCTGACTACCCGGTTTGTGACTTAAATTGACTCGATAGGTGCTCAATGTGTCTTGCCCCATTCGTATGAGCCAGCCGTCTTGGGTTAGTTGGATTAGATTCTTATCTAGCTCAACGGCCGTTAATTGTTGGTCATCAGGGAGGTTGGAAACGGCCGTGGTAATTTCAGGATACGTGAGTTGAACCTCACGAAGCAACAAACGCATTATCCTTCGCTGCGGGGCAGACAAGGTTAATAAATCAACTGGACGCATGCCGCTATCTGCCCGCGTTTTATCGATCTCTTTTTGTAGGCGATCAAAAAAGCCGCTCATTAGAACATCTCCGGCATCGGCACAGGTTCTTGCAAAATCTCACAGAGACCACACCACATCGCATTGGCTACCACAATGCCTTTTGGCGTTTCATGATCGCCTAAATACATCGCCATAAAAGTTGGATGCTCCACGGCATGATCCTTACACATAAAACGGCCGCAAAACTTACAGCTAGCCCGCGCCTCATTCTCACATTGCCAACATTTCATACTGTTATAAACCCTCCAAGAGCTGCCCAGCGATGCTTTGTAACGTTTGTGACCAAGCGTGCTGAGGGGCGTGTAAGGCAAATAGGTCACCGCTTGCCAAATCAACTAACTCTTCTGATAGAGGTAGCACCCCTGCTACGGGCACCTGATACACCGTTTCAATATCTGCCTTCATTTGTTTGAAATCATATTTTGTCAGTGCTTTGTTGACGACAAGCAGGAGATGGGGCACTTCCAAACTTTGGGCGACGTCGACTGTCACGATGGTGCCTTGGAAATCCTGCTGGTCGGGTCGCATAATAAGAAGGAGCGTATCTGAAATAGCCAGGGAAAGTAAGGTTTCATCATTTAAGCCCGGATGCGTGTCGATAAACAGGTAATCCAAATCAAGTGATTTTCGTAATGTGTGCAGCCCTTGGTTGAGCAAATTGACATCGTACCCTTCGCGTAAAATACGGCCGATTTCTACTCCGTCAATACTAGCAGGGATGAGCCAAAGCTTTTGGTCTCGGAGCTGCGAGGGCGTTGACCCTTTGTTTGCCTGTTCACCGACTAAAATAGCAACTTCTTCAATGGTGCACTTACCATATAAAAAATCATTGAGCGTATGCCCCATACTTTGATGGTCTAAACCAAACATGACATGAATGCCAGGAGATTGAATATCAGTATCTACAATGCCCACTCGTTTACCCCTAAGAGCAATCAGAGCGGCAAGATTCGCCGTTATATTGGACTTTCCGGTTCCACCTCGAAATGAGTGGATAGAAACGATCTGACTCATGGTTATTCCTCTTTGTGGTTACTCTCTTGGCGCATTTTCTGTGCTTTTTCTCTGAGCGAGGTGAAAAATGGATTTTGTGTAATGGCTTGCACTTGCGCCGCTCTTTTTTCTTCATCAATTTCGATTCTCATTTTCAAAGCTGAAATTTCTGAGCGAAGCTCATCCTCCCGCTCCTTAACTTCTTGTACCAATTGAATAAATGCTGATAAAAAGGCGCTAATGCGAAAATCCTCACTTTCCATTGCCCCCACGACATTATCTTGGCTTGTTTTAATTTGATCGAGCACCATGCTGTAATCACCGTCTGCAATTCGCTGACTCCACACAATCGCTTTTTCAAGATAGTTGACGGTGAAGCGGAGCTTGCCAGAGAGGCTGCGCAAGGTTTCCAGAGCAATGGGTGCATGCTCCTGAAGCAAAGCGATAAACTCGGTGCGTTCAAGGGTGAGCACCTCCAGGGGTGTCAGGGCCATAATGCCAGCAGACCGTGGCTTATCTTCCAGAATCGCCATTTCACCAAAAATTTCACCGGGGCCAAGTTGATTTAAAACGATAGCACTTCCTTTGTCTGAATGAACAAAGGCGCTAACCCAACCTTGAATAATGATGTAGAAGGCGTCGCCCGTGTCTCCTCTTTGAAAGAGAATATCGTTACGGTTGAAGCTTTTGGCGTGGATTTTATTAGCAATCACCGTCAATTCTTCTTGAGGCATATCGGCAAACCACTCAATCCGCTTGAGAAGTTGAATTTTGTAATGTTGACGCAAATAGTGATGAAAATTTTCTACCGAATGATGCCCTAATTCTCGATTGCCTTCCATAATTTCTAGAAAGGTGTCGCGTGATAACTTGAAGAGGGTTGTTGGCTCGGTCGCCACCACTGTGGCTGCTCGAGGTTGCTGGCTCAGTAACGCTAATTCACCAATGAATTGACCATTGGTATAGGCGTTCAGAAAAATTTCACGGCCGTGTTCATCTGGCAATATTGCCTTGACACGGCCGTTATTGATAATGAACATATCTGTGCCGCTATCACCCTGCCTAAAGAGGCGTTCTTCTGCTGCTAAATTGATCGTGACCAGTTGCTCAATCAGTTGTTGAAGGACGGCATCGGGAAGCTGAGAAAAGATGGGCAATCTCTTTAGCGCTTTTTCAATCAAAGGAGGTTCTGGCATCATCGCGTTATCCACTGGCTGAATCGGTCCGTTCGGCTAATGTTTTCCAAATGTTTACTCCTGATGGTTTTTTTTGATGGTGATTGATTTTTTGTTCAAGCTGGTGCCATAACGGGCTGGTATGCGTCGGAAAGACGCTGCGTAAATAGATCATGCAGTAAGGCCCAACGAGTCGCCGCGCCGCGTCTATCTCTTGCAGAAGGGTCTCAATTTGGGTTTCGACACCTCGTCGCATTTTTTCATCTTTTATATTTTGGCTGGATTTTTGTAATATGCCTAATCTGGCTTGAAGCATGAGGAATGCTTCAATTTTTTGGGCTTTTTGAGGGCCGAATTGGACAGCGAGGGGGGTAAGAATGTCGTAAACATGATCGAGACGCTGCACGACGGCCGTTTCCCCTTCTGTTATCCGATTAGAGACTGCTAAGGACTCTTCGATCCAGCGCTTTTGTTCCGCCAAGCCTCGTTTGATCATAAATATAATAAATGCCAAACCAACTAAACCAGAGGCTGTGGCATAGACAAAAATGAAACGGCCGTTAAGCATTGACACCAAATTATTAAAACCAGCGTGAATAACAATAGCCAACAATAATCCTAAAATTAGCCAGAATATTCGACCAGAAAATCTGTCAAATTGAGCGTATCCTAAAGTGATACCAACCAATCCTGTGGCCGTCGCATGCATGAGATTGGTTGAAAATACCCGACCCATTGCGGTTACTAACTCAGGTGAATTAGACAAATAAATTGTGTTCTCGATAATGGCAAAACCAATACCAATGGCAAAACCATAAATTGCCCCGTCCACAAAATAGGTCAGGCGGGCTTGATAAACAAAAACGATGAGCAAAACCGCTTTTAACAACTCCTCGATGATTGGAGCACCCGTGTTTGAGTAAGCTGTTAAATTGATCGACTCGACGTTGAACAATAGCTGGTTGGCAATGAATAATGCAATTGAAACAGAAAGCCCCCCCCAAATAAATGAAATGATAACAAGCTGAAAAGACCCAGAAGCGTATAAATCAAGACGATAAATTAAGAAGAGGAGGGCAAATGGAATGATCGTTGCAATGATTATGGTGACCAATATCATCTGAATATTGTATAGGAGGAAAAATAAAGTGCATAAATTGACACTTCACCCCCTAGTCAGGCAAATTTGGTGCTGTCCTATACATGTTTTTTCGATCTTCTTCCAAAAAGATTTAGAATCCCTTTGTGATTCTTTGAGGATTCTGTGCTCTGGCTTTTACGACAATAACAACCGCTCCGGCAAAGTACGATGCACATATCGGCCTCGTCCCTTTTGTGCCAAGCAAGTTTCCCCATCAATAATGAGTTCGCCACGTGAAAAGACCTTTTGAATCTTGCCTGTGATTTCGATGCCTTCGTAGGCGTGCCAATCGTTGCAGGAATGGGAGTTAGCTTGGCCCATGGTCCACTGTTGGTTGGGATCAAGCAGTACAATGTCGGCGTCGGTGCCGGGTTGAAGGGTGCCTTTTTGAGGAGTCATGCCGTAGGTGCGGGCGGGGTTGGTGGCGACCAACTCGACAAAACGGGGCAGGGAGATGCGCCCTTTGGCGACCCCTTCGGAGTATAAAAGCTGAAAGCGTGGTTCGATGCCCGGCATGCCGTTAGGGCAGAGGTCGAAGCGATCTTTGCCCATGAGGGTCGCTTCCCAAGAGTAGGCGGCATCGTCGGAGGTCACTTGGGTAATACGGCCGTCTTGCAACCCTTGCCATAATGCATCCTGCGCCCGCTGGTCACGCAGGGGCGGTGAGCATATCCACTTGATACCGTCTTCGCGGCGCAGCATATCATCCGTAAAGATAAGGTAGTGCGTACACGTTTCGGCAAGGATATTGACCCCGTCCGCTTTGGCTTGGCCCATCATTCCCACCCCTTCAGCCGTCGTCATGTGAACGATAAAAAGGCGGCCGCCAATGTCGCTAGAAAGTTCAACGCACTTGGCGTTGGCGGCGTTTTCGACGGAGATTGGTTTGCTTTCGGCGTGATAAATGGGAGAGGTACGGCCGCTTTCCAAGAAGGTGGGGATACTGGCTTCCGCCAAATCATTATCTTCCGCGTGAATCATCAGCATACCGCCAGCGTCGCGCAGTTTGGCTAAGATTTTGCGCAGGTCAGGCTCTTCAATCAGCAGCCCTTCCTCCCGATACGTCATGTAGCATTTGATAGTCGGTGAACCCAGCTCAACCACTTCAGCAATTTCAGCCAAGGTTTCATCCGTTGGTTGGGTGATAACGGGATGAACGCCGTAGTCAATCAGCGCTTTGCCTGCCGCTTCTTTGTGCTTGGTGCTAATGGTGTCGACGAGCTTTTGACCCGGCTCCTGATTGGAAAAGTCGATAACGCTCGTTGTGCCACCAAAGGCGGCGGCGAGGGTGCCGGTGTAATAATCATGCACGCTAATGGTGTTCATGAAGACGTCGTTGAAGTGAACGTGGGTGTCAACACCACCGGGTAAAACGAGCAGGCCGCTGGCGTCGTAAACGGCGTCGGCTGGCCAATCACCGAGCTGGCCAATGGCGACGATTTTTTCATCTTGGATGGCAATATCCATTTGGGAGACGGTTTGGCCTAAAACGGCCGTTCCTCCTTTGATAAGCGTCGTTTTTGTCATGATTCTCCTTCGTAAATAGCTGTGAGCTTTGAGCCGTGAGCTTAAAACGCTGGCAAGTGCCTCCCTCTAGCTCTAGCTTTTTACAATCATCATTTAGTGCGCCGCTGGCGCATATTGTCCCCTCTAAAGATTTGGGGTGGATGGCCAACGCACCGTTAGCACTAAAGATTCTTCCACAGAACGGAATGAGTGAGGCATATCGGGGCCAAAAAGAACAAAATCCCCTTCCTTCTCAAGGGCAACTTCATGATCTGGAAAAAGCAAAACAAAATGACCACGAATTAGGATATTGAGGGTTTTTACAGGGTTCCCCGGTGCCCACTCTGCGCGGGTTTCCCCCTTGGCGTGTGTAAACCATTTTAACTCCAGATCATCTGTTCGGAGTGGATTCTCTTCGCCGGGCATAAAATGCCCCATAAACCAGCCGCGCGTATCCTGTGACGCCACATTGACGTTTCCAAAATGGGGTGTGGGTGCTTTTGAATCTGATTGAATGAGATTTCTCCTTCGTAAATAGCTGTGGGCTGTGAGCTTGAAACGGTTTCAAAGGCCTCCCTCCAGCCTCTAGCTCTAGCTATTTACATTCATCTGTTGGTGCGGCTACGCCGCATTCTGTCTCTTTAAAAATAGATACTTGTTAACTTTTCAATATCGTTGCCATTGTTGAAATAGCTAAACTGCCTAAATTAATCAGCGGCAATTCGATGCTTTCTTGTAACTGTCTCACTGCGTCGGGATGATGGCCGACGTAGTCGAGAAGAATGGCTTGAAGATGGTGTTCTTTGACTTGGGTTTGAAGCTGAGCGTGAAAATTGATGTCTTGGTTTTTGATGTCAGCGGTCCAAACGGCCGTTTTAAACCCCGCGCGTTGCCATCTTGCTTCAATAGGAGCCATTTGGGCAGGGAAGGGGGCGATGAGACCAATACGTCGCAAGTTGAGCGAGCGGAGCAGATTAAGGCCGATATTGAATGGTTTAATTAACGGCCGTTTTCCCACCAGTGTCCCAAATGTCCCTGCACACAGTAAAATTGAAGCTACAACACCTTCTGATTCAAGCTGGTTTAGTTTTTCTTGGAGACGGGATTGGATAAAGGCTTCGGAGATGAAGACAGAATGGCCGTTGTTCATCCGCGTTGTTAACGGATAAGCAGCTTGGCTGAAATCAGGCAAATCTGTTTCTGTCAGCCCATCTAATCCGCCCACTTGCTTAACTAGAATATCCGGTAATATTTCTTGCAATGGGTCAACTAAATCAGGTCGAGGCGTTTGGCCAATCACAAGGGCGCCGATGCTTTTGGAAACCATAGCGAAGTTTTGCCCGAAAGAATAAAAATGTCAAGCATCGAAAAGAGAGGTTAGTGACCGTTTATATCCATAAACAGTCGACGCGATGACAAAATGGATACATAATTTTCGAGAGCGTCTGTCTAACTGATTTTCAACAAATAGCTTGACTATAAAATTGGGCAATGAAAATCAGTTTCAGGAGAACAAAAACGTTTACAAAGCTGTTTTTTTCAAAATGCTTTTTGTTTTCCACTTACAATAGAAGAACAATCAATATAAATTATGAGGTGAACGAATACAAAGACCTTTCTTCGTTTACACAAAGGGTAAAAATGGATCGGACACGAGTTTTATTTCTAGCGATTATTTTGGGAACGTTATGCGTTATTTCAACGCTTGTACTGGTCAATTTTTTGGACGATAGTGACGATGTCACCACAATTGGTCGTGAATCAGATGAATCAGTATCACAATCATCACAAACAGTTTCCAATGATGCCATTCTTATCACGATGGCCTCTTCAAATACCAAACGTAACTGGCTGGATCAGGTGGCAGCTGAATTTAATGCGTCACAGATCACCACGAGTAACGGTCAACTGATTGTTGTCGAGGTCAGCCATGTCACTTCCGGCGGCTCAATGAACAGTATCCTTGAGGGTAGCCTACAGCCCACGCTTTGGAGTCCTGGCGATCAATCTTGGGTCGATCAAGCCAATCAAACGTGGGCCTTGGCCAATAATGTGCCCATTTCGAGTCAGACCTGTACACCCACAATTTATGCGCCACTGGGCTTTGCGATGTGGCGACCGATGGCAGAGACGCTGGGTTGGCCTGATACGCTGATTGGCTGGGATACGATAGTTGAATTAGCTGCTGACCCAGAAGGCTGGGCCAGTTACGGCCGTCCCGAATGGGGGCAGTTCCGCTTTGGTCATACCCACCCAGCATATGCGAATTCAGGCTTACTTTCCATGACGGGTTTTGTCTATGGGGTGACGGGCAAAACGGACACGTTGACGGCGGCTGAAATTTATGCACCTGAAGTTGAAGCCTCAATGCGAGCACTTGAAGACGTGACCAGTAAATACGGCCGTCAGGCCCCCGCACTTCTTGAACTGATGGCGCAACAAGGGCCAAGTTTTTTACACGCGGCGGCCGTTCCCGAAGCGGATACCATTAAATTTAATATCGAACGAGGCAATGAACTCGCCTTTCCCCTCGTTTTTGTTTTTCCATCGGGTGGCACGATTTGGGCAGACCATCCAACCTGTATTTTAGACAATGCAGAATGGGTTTCGACGGTAGAGGCTGAAGCGGGGGCTATCTTCCGTGATTATTTACTATCTGCTGAAAATCAAGAAAAGGCGATCGATAATTATTTACGGCCGTTAGACAGTTCTATCTCGCTGCATGCACCATTAAGCCTAGAAAATGGAACAGATCCACGAGTTAGTCCCTTGACAGTAGCCCCATTACCAAGCCCAAATGCAGAAATAAGCAACGCAGTTATCGATCTGTTCAACATTACAAAACGGAAAGCCACCATTTTAGTTTTGCTTGATATTTCAGGCAGTATGGATGGTGAACGAATTCGCACCGCCCGTGAAGCGACGTCTGAATTTCTTTCAAGGCTTGACGCCAATGATGAGGTGGGCGTCATTGTCTTTAGTGATAATGTGACCTATCTTGCTGAACCAACCCGCGTTGGAGACGTTTCAGAAACGTTAACCCAGCGTGTGTCAGGATTAATAGCAGATGGCAATACAAACCTTTATCAAGCGGTTTGTGATGCGGCCAAACAAATGTCAACGCTTGCCGCGGAGGATGTTGCCGCTGGTGAATCTCGTCTTTATGGCATTGTACTTTTATCAGATGGGGAAGATACAGTCGGAAGCATCACTGAAAACCAGATGTTTGCCACATGTCTGCCAAGCAATGCCGAAGCAGATGGATTTAGGATTTATCCCATTGCCTTTGGAAATGATGCAGACGCTTTGGTATTAAACCGCATGGCTAGCACAACAGGCGGTAGGCTCTTTACGGCTGATCCTGAATCAATAAGCAATGTTTATATTTCAATTTCTGCTGAGCAGTAGCCAAATTGGTGACCTGCTGCGAAGCAATTGACGCAGATTTTGAAAATTATAGGACTTACGCAAATAGCGGTCACTGAGCCTGTCGAAGTGACTTTCTTAACCCTTCGACAGGCTCAGGGTGCGTAAGTCCTGAATTTATTGTCATCATTTTGCATGCTTGCGGGCTAATTTCCGAATCACAGGCGAATTAGAATTGTGAGTTTGCCAGTGAGTAACGGCCGTTGATAATAGTACGCCTCCCGCCAAAATCGCTCCTAAAACGAAGGCCATTTCGTCTAGATATCCGAGCTGTCCATGTAAAAAAACCATTATGCCCTCCTAACGAATGCGGAATGCTTGAACAAAAATATTGGTATCTGTCCACAGATGAGGCGCTATGAGGTGATAGCCCCAAAGATGGGTCCACGCGTTGCCGCTGCGCAGAGTCATCATTGCTTTGATCATGCCAGCTCCAGTGAATTGAAGATAGACAAAAACGAGAGAAACGGCCGTTGTTTCCAAAGATTGATAAACGGTCCAAAATTCAAACAGATGGAATGTCGCATAGGTAATGCCACCAGCCACCACCGCCCCAGCGAGCGAACCAGAAATTTTGTAGTAGCGAGGCACTAAAATGGCTTGTACAAAGATAAGAATGGGTAATCCCGTTCCCAGCAGATGAAGAAAGAGATTAAGCAAACCACCAAGGCCCATCTGAGTTGGGGTGAGGGCAAAAAAGCGCATGCCATCAGGAATGCCAAACCATTCAATTAAAGATTCGATGATGAGCACGACGGCAATCAACAGCAAATCTGCCCACCAGTTTCTAGAGCGCAGCAGCATGTCGTCATGCGTATAGCCACGTCGCCGGAAAATGAGGTAGGGGATGGCTGCAAAGATTGTAAAATTGACACCGGCCCAAACAATAATGCTGTTGCTGTTCAGAACCATGTTGGGATCAAAGATGGTTCCGGGCAAATGAAGCCCAATGCCAAACCCGCCACCCAGCACAATCAGCATGATGAGTGCATAAATCCAAAGATAAACAGTTTCTTGAACGGCCGTTTTTCGGTCGGGCGTTTTGATCGTAAAGTCTGGACCCTCACGTCGCGTTGTGATGGCGTAAACAAGCGCTAACTGCAATAAATAGGCGAGGCCAGTAGACAAGAAAAGAAAGACATGTGCTGTGCCATCCCCTTCGACAAGCGAGACGGGCATGCCATTTGCGCCTAAAACAAGCAAGAGTGTGTTTAATAGCAACCAGCCACCGATCAAATATTGAATAGGGCGTTGCCGCAAGAGAGTGAGCAGACCGTGAATTGAAAATGTTCGAAATAAAGTTAGTTTTGTATTAAATTCCATGAGATTGATCCTCCTCAAAATAGGTAGCCGAATCCGTTACAAGCACAGTTAATATTTCGCTCCTGAAGTTTGCATAAAAACCTGCTAGAAACTTCCTGAGACTGCACTTGTGGCTTGTTTATCGGGCTATTGCCCATTTATTATTTTGTTTAAAAATAGTATTTATTGACTTTCGAAAAAATACGGCTTGTATAAAGACAAAACGTGGGAGACACCCCGTTCGATGTAAATTTCTAATTTAGATTCATCCCAATCTTCCTCAAGCTCTTGGAAGGCTAGCCACGTGTCGGCGAGTATCCATGTTATAGTGAAAAGCTGGTGTAGCTCTTTGTCTGGTGGCAGGCGGATGGCGCCCGTTTGGGCGATGGTTTTGACTAACCCGATCTGCTGAACAATCCGCTGATCCCGAATTTCAAAGTAGCGGGCTTTTAATTGGGGATCACGCCTTAAAAGGGTTGGCACCTCACGATAGAAAAAGCGATACTCCCACAGCAATTCAAAGTGCAGACGCTGCATGGCGCTGAGCGTTTCTAAGGTAAATGATGCCCCCAAATCAACTTGATACATTGGATCCCACGAGGTGACCATCTGTTCAACGATGGCCGCAATGATTTCTTCTTTACTGCGGAAGTGATAGTAAAGATTGCCAGGGCTAATACCCATGGCGGCTGCGATATGATTCGTGGTAACGTTTGCAGCCCCTTGCTCATTAAATAGCGTTAATGCGGTTTCTAAAATTTGTTTGCGGCGCTTACTTGCCATAGCGTTGTCTCTTTGCCGAAAAACGGCCGTATTTTGCAAATTAGAGTAATTGCTCTAAATAATAGAGCTTTTACTCTAATTTGTCAAACCTAAAGAGATTCTGGTTGGTGGAAGCTTAGATTTTTTCTCATTGACGATCCCCTCCTCTCATAAAAACTGAAATATCGAAGTGTGAAAGTGTGACACATTGCACCTAATTGTTTCTTCGCTAGAATTGATTTGTCTTTCAGCTCAATGAATAGACGCGACGCTTGCCGAGAAGGAAAAATTTATTGTCGTATCCAGCGGCAATAAACATACAATCAAACATTGCAGTAAAAACATAAATTGTTGGAGGAAATACAAGCTTATGCCTACTGAAGCACGTGGAGCCATTGCGCGCATTCCCGATGCGCCTGTTGTTTATGAAACTTTTTATCTAGATGATCCTGGACCAAACGATGTGGTGGTGAAGATTTTAGCCTCGGGTGTGTGTCACACCGATTTAGGGCTAAAAACGGGCACCTACGGCACAGATGGTTTTCCCTTTTTGCTAGGGCATGAGGGGGCTGGTGTGGTTGAGGCAGTGGGAACGGCCGTTACCCGCGTAGAGGTTGGCGACCACGTCATGCTCAACTGGCGTGCCCCATGTGGTGAATGCCGTTTTTGTCTTAAAGGGGAACACAACTACTGTGCCAACAGTCACAATGCTGAAGGAAAAATGAAAGACGCGGACGGTGGCGTTCTCAATGCGGCATTGGGTATCGGCACTTTTTGCACTCATACGCTCGTCCACGAAGTGCAGTGCGTTCAATATGACGCCAGCTTGCCAGCAGAACCGATGTCGCTTATTGGTTGTGGCGTCATGACCGGCGTGGGAGCAGCGCTTTACTCAGCCGAGGTTAAAAACGGAGATAGCGTCGCGGTGATTGGCTGTGGGGGGGTTGGTGACAGCGTCATTCAAGGGGCTAAGATTGCTGGGGCTACCACGATTATTGCGGTTGACGTTGATCCAAAGAAGCTGGAGTGGGCTAAAGAGTTCGGTGCGACACACACCGTTAACGCCAGTGAAGTGAATGCGGTTGATGAAATTAAGCGGCTGACGGGTGGCAACGGCGTTAACCACTCCTTTGAGGCGGTTGGCATTGCTGAAACGCTCGAACAAGCGCTGTTCTGCCGCGATTTGGCAGGCACCTGTGTTTTAATTGGTGTCCCGGGACCTGGTCCCCGGTTGGATATTGATATTCAGCAGTTCTTTGATTTGGGCGGTAGCTTGACGGTGTCTTGGTACGGTAACTGCATCCCAGCTCGTGACTTCCCCATTTTGGCAGATTGGTATGCACAAGGCACGCTTGATTTAGATGGACTCGTTAGCCGGAAGATTTCGCTTGAAGAAACAAATGAGGCGTTTGACGCGATGAAGCGTGGCGAAACGCTTCGTTCTGTGATTGTTTTTGAATAAGTCTCTAATATTTACTTAGAGACACGTTTTGTTTTTAAAAAGACGCCCTACTGGGGCGTCTCTATAAAATTTTGTGACCTAAAATTTGTTGATGATGATGACTAATTATTCACCAGTCTCATCATCATCAATGGCTTCTTCCTCTTCGTCTAAAGCGTCTGGTTCGTCGTCATCAGAGGCTTCACTATCGTCTGCTTCATCTTCATCCATCGACTCATCGTCCATCACTTCCTCATCCATCGCTTCTTCATCCATCGACTCTTCCTCATCCATCAGTTCGTCTACTGGCTGATCCTCGTTGAGGTTGTCTTCACCCGGAGCAGGGATGTTGCCACCAATTTCGGGGAAGATGGGCGGGTATTTGAGAACGCGATTGTTGCCAGCGTCTGCCACGTAGAGGTTGTTGTCGCGGTCAATAAAGATTCCGTTGATTAGAGAGAAGCTTTCAATATCGGTGCCAAATTGGCCAAATCGACCAAGGTAGGTACCCACGGCGTCGAAGATGAGGATACGCCCACCTTCTGGATCGGTAATGTATAAACGGCCGTTTGTGTCGCTGGCAATAAACGGTTTGTTGTTGATCGAGTTGCCGCTCCACGCATTGACTTGCCACTCGTTATAAGCGCGTAAATCATTGCTAAACTGCTGGATACGGCCGTTCCACGTGTCGACCAAGAAGACATCCCCATTTAAGCCATAGGTGAAGCCAACCGGCTCGTTCATCTGATTAAAGCCGCTGCCCTGACCGCCAACTTCGCGAATAAACTCGCCGTCGCGCGTTAACACTTGGAAGCGATGATTGCCCGTGTCTGTCACAAGGAGTTCGTTTAAGCCATAAAGATGGATGTCACGCGGGCCAAAGAAGAGCCCCAAGCCATTGTTTTCTGGATTGTCAGCTTGGGAGCCACCGGCCCCAAAGACATCAACCAACTCACCGTCAAGGGTGAACTTTTGAATGCGGAAGTTCCACGTGTCAGCCACGTACACATGGCTGGCATCAACTGCCAAACCCCAAGGCTCGTTAAACTGTCCGGGTTCGGCCCCAAAGCCACCAAATGTGGAAACGGCCGTTCCGTCTGCCTCAAAAATCTGAATGCGATGATTCCCCGAGTCGGCCACGAAAATACGGCCGTTTGGCCCAACCGCCATATTGCGAGGGGCGCTCAAGCCACCCAGCTCATCAGACGGGACGCCAAACTCATTCAGCACAACCTCAGGGAAGGGGAACAGTTCGCCTTGAGCATATGGGTCTTCTAAACCAGATGCGTTGACGGCGCCTACCCCATAATCCCACAGGTTCGCCAGCACATCGCGACGAATGTAAAGACGTAAGTCATCGCGCAGTGGCCAGTTGCCGGGAGTATAAGAACCACCGAAGGTTTGAGCAAACTGTTCATAATCTCGATAAAAGAAGATGTCCCATAGAGATTGACGAACAGCGGCATCAGTTACAAAACCCCGTCGCTGCTCAGCTGGCACACTCGGGTTACCAAAAACGGAGTTCCACGTGATATTGCGATATTCTTCCATCGGCCACCAAAGATAGGTGTAGGTGCGGTATTCGTGCGTGTTGCTTAGTAAGCGATCAACTGCATCCATTTGAGATCGTCCCACCAGCACAACCGGTGTTTCCGTTAGGCTAGTGGTTGGATTTTCTGCAAAGTAGGTGCGGTTTGGATAGTCGCGCAAGTACCATGTAAACGGCCACGCGACGCCACTACCACCAAAGGCGACAGGCATCGTTTTATCCCCGTTGAGCCGGAGCGACAGTTCATCTACCTGCTCCATGACCACTTCCTTAGCGGCGGGTGCACCGTGGGCATAAACCATGTATTCAGTGACGGAATCGGCGTTGACAAAGTTTGCCATGTACATAAAGCGAATGGTTAGCAGGCTAAGCACAATGAAGACACCTAGAATGCCGGTTGTTCGAGCTAGGGCTGGTGAAGTTTGCTCTCGAATTTTCCACCAGAGGTAGAAGACGCCGCCCGCTACGATGAGGCCGCCCAAGAAGCGACCAATGGCGTTCAGATTAGCAATCGTTTGATCCCCAAACTGGACGGTGCCCAAGAAAAGTGGTCCAAGACCAAGCGCGGCCGAGAAGATGAAAAGAACGGTAAGGCCAAGCAGATACAGCGCATTGCGGCTGATGAGTTGGCTAATGCCGCCCGCATCTTTTACTTTTTCATTCATGTACCAGCCTACGAGAATGGCCATAGGGATGACGAAGTGGGTGCTCAGCCACGGCATCTTTTCACCCGCGTAGCTGTATAGCGCCCATGTCATGATGAGCCACCAAGTGACGTAGGGGATGAACGAGAGGGTACTTGCTTGGGTGAAGTAGCTGGTTAACGGCCGTTCTTCACCACTCATCTCAGCTAGTTTGTCAACAAGCTGATTGCGGCGGAAGAGGAACCAGTACAAAACGCCAACGAGGAAAAGGAATAAGCCAACAATTAAGCCCACCGTTTCGTTAGGTTCAACCCCGTTGGCCGCGTTGAACCGGTTAAAGAACCAGTCGCTTAAGCTATAAGCGAGGATCGAACCGAGTAAGAGGGAAAGCCAATACCCCACAATCTGATTGATGTGATGTTTCTTGGTCCAGTAGCGGATGGCTAGGAATGAGAAGATAACTGATAAGAACTCATAAAACGGGACGACAAGAAGGTAGTAGTAACCCGGTTGACTACCGCGCTGGACCTCTTGCTGAGCTAGCCAATACCCTAATGAGCCAACCGTCCCGCTGGTCCAGCCAGCAAAGTTTGTAAACACAGAGGTATAAAAAACAAAAAAGATGGTGTGGAAGATGGCGGCGAAAATAAGCCAGCGCCGTTGATTCCACCAAATCCCAATCATTGCGCCAGCAATGAGAGTGATACCCACAAAAATAGCGATGCGCACCATGCCAGAGGTGAAAAAGGCGTTCCAACATTCAGCAAATCGAATGCGGTAAAGGAACAGTTGGAATGGGGAACCAGTAATATTAAGCTCACAGGTATTGAAGGTGTACTGCTGTGGATCCCACCCCGCAATTGTAATAAAGAGGGGGGCGACAGTGGGCATTAGAATCGTGGACAGCAGAATGATTAAATCGTACTCAGCATATTGCTCCACGTGATCGCGTACGACTGAGGCTGAAAGGACAAGCCCGCCAATTAAGAGGGCAATACCGCCGAGAATGATCCAGCGACCCGTTGTTTCGATAGGGGTTAGCATTTCTTCGCTGGTAACGGCAGTTTCATCAGGATTGGCCGCAAACGGTTGATTTTCACCTTCTTGAGTGGTCAGTACATCATTCGTGCCACCCGTTAAATATAAGAAGCCGCCGGCACCCATCAGCAAAATGGCTAAAAGCATGACGCCAAAGGCCGTGCGAAGCTCAGGCAGCTTGCCGCTAATCCAATCAGAGCTGTAAATCAGAGCGGTGATGCGGAACACCAAGAAGCTGCCAAAGATAGCCACATAAATAAACGACACCTCTTTGGTGGCAAAGAGCAGGGCTAACGCCGCCGCCATCCACCATAAATATTTTTCTTTGCGCTGGCGCGTGTAGTAAATAATGGCCAGAAAGATGATGATGCCCCACATAATGGCTGGCGTATCGTGCCGAATGTAGCGGGCATAATAAGTCATGTAGGGAGAGATGAGGAAGATGAAGCTAATGAATAACGCACCAACTTTCCCAACCCAATCGCGGAAGAAGTAGGGGATTGCCACAAGCAGAACGCCTAATATTGCAATCGGGATGCGCGCGCTTAGGTCGTCGGCACCAAAGAGCCAGTAGGAAACGGCCGTCATGTGAAACAGTAGCGGTCCATGCATTAACGGCGTGTGTTGAAAGCCCTGGCCGTCATAAAATTGGAATGAAAACTGGGTGTGTAGGCTTTCATCATGGCTCATAACCCGACTGCCCAAATCATAAAAGCGGGTCACGATGGCGATCAGGATAAAGATGATATAAACGATCTTTTCCCAGTCCATCGACGCCGCTGCGAGGAGCGGTTTTGATAAAAAGTCGGGTTGACGTGGTTTTTGCGAAAGTTGGGTCATAACTTTATTACTCTTTCTTCATCGGGATTTATCCCGACATGAATCTTCTCATTCTTAGTTCGTTGCGTTTACAAATGCAATCGGCGTGGCAGCAGGTTGAGGGGCGATAGATTGCTCACTGTCTGGTTGTCCGGCAACGGCCGTACTGGTTGGTACGTTGGCAGGTGGTTCATTAGCAACGGTTGTTTCGGTTGGTAAGGCTGTGTTGGTCGCCGTAATTGACAGCGATGTCGGAGCAATGAATCCATTTGTGTCGCCAAAGTTAGATTGATACACACCTAAGCCACCAAATAGCAAAATGGCCAGCACGCAAATTGAAGCCAGTTGACGCTGCCAAATGGGACGTTGCCAAATGGTTTGTTTTTTGGTGGGGATGGTTGGCATGAGTTTTTGCAAACGGCCGTTTTCCACATGGGTGGCTGTTTGAATCGTGGTTTGGACGAGCGTTGTAAATTGAAGCTCTTCTGCTAAGGCTTGCTGGCATGAAACGCAGTCAGACGCGTGGTCTTCAACAGCTTTTCGTTCTGCTGGATTTAACAGGCCAAGGGCGTAATCTGTGAGTTGGGGGTGGGTTTGTGAATTAATCATCGTTCACCTGCCAAGCGTTTTTTGAGTGCCTTGTGAGCCAAGCGCATTCGGGATTCTGCCGTTTTCCCTGGAATGCCTAAAATCGTGCCAATTTCATTAAATGTTAAACCGTGATAGTAGCGTAATACGGCCGTTTCCCTAAGCTTGGGGTTAAGCAGCTTGAGCGCCCGCCACACTTCAGCCTGTTGGTCCGAGAGCCGGAGCTGCTCATCTGGCGAAAGTGTTTTTTCGTCGTTGATAATATCGCCATCAAGCTGGTGAATTGAGAAGGTGGGTAACCATTTACGGCGGCGCTTATTGCGACAGCGGCTCACCGCAATTTGATAAAGCCACGTTTTGAAGGCCGCTTTTGAGCTATCATATTTGCTCAACGAGCGAAATGCATATTCAAAGCTATCTTGAAGCACTTCTTCGGCATCTTCACGGTTTTGTAAAAGTCCATACGTCAGACGATAAATCATGCCTGAATACATGTTATACAGAGCCACATACCCCGAATCCTCACCAGCTAAGCAACGATTAATGATTCCTTGCACAGCGGTTTTTTCATCGGAAACGGCCGTTTGCGTCGTGAATGATAATGATTTATCCATAGTTAGTTTTTTAACCTGATGTGCAGGTTTTCTTGTAATTCCTACTGGGAGGGCCATAGCATGCTATGGCCTTACGATAATCATCACACCTGCTAATCGAAACTTGCACACGGTTTTTTTAGCTGATTAGTTGATTGATGAGCAGTTAATTTTGTCTCCAATTAACCAATCCCCAAATACCAATCCCTAATAATCAATTACCCAATATTCATATTTTCATTCCACTACCGTCAAATCAGACCTTAACCACAAAATGACCCGATCCTCTGGCAGTGGTGTAGGAGAATCTTGGAAAAGCCACCAGCGCAGCGTATCCACAAACATCGTTTCGCTCGTTACCAGCTGTGGTTCTGGTCGGAGCAGCCCGTAATCACTGCCTAGATAGTCGTTGGGTAAAGATAACTCGACGGTAGAAGGTGTGATAATCACGGCATTATTTGCGGTAACGGGAATGGTTTCGGCAAACTCTAAGTTAACATAATCGCGCAGATACCATTGCAGTACCGATGACTCGACGTGACTTAAAATATCTAGATCAAAGCTGGAATTTGAAACCTGTCGTGATAGCTCATCAATTACTGGAATCAGCACGCGAACGTCGTCATCCGTAGCGGAGGTAATCCATCGTTCACGGGTGTCATTAAATCCATCGTGCCCCAGCCACCACGCTGTTCCCCAGCCGTAAAAAGCAAAAAATAGGATGAGGGCCAGTAATGGGCCTTGGATAAAAATTGACTCTTCGACTGAGGTTAAGAAAAATATAAGGGTGCCCGCAAAAACCAGGACAAAAAGAATGATCCAAAGGTTCACTAAATTGTCTGGATTAAAGGTGACGATGCGTAAAAAGCGGGCTAAATTAACCCACATTAGCATCAGAACGACAAAGGAGCCAATGGCGATCAGGCTATTTTCTAAATCCCACACGGCGGACAAATATTGGTTGGCCAGTAAGGCAACTAATATTGTGGCTGGTAGCGTCATCAATAGAGCCAGCCCCTGCACGCCTGGCTGTGCTAAAGCTAAAATAACGATAGCGGCAAACCAATAGATGCAAAACGAGCCTAGGGGATGGTTGGTCCATGTGGCCCAACCCATAGCGAGAAAGCCAAGAAACACAAGCCCCGGTTGATATCTAAAAAAGGATAAAAATGGGGAGGAGACAGCTTCAAAGTTGTTGAAATTAAACCCGGCTAGCCAGCTAGACACCATGCGAACGGCCGTTCCGATACCCGCTGGATTCCACAAAAACAGCGTCGTGACCGATACAAATACGGCCGTAAATAGAATGAGGGCCACTCTGCGATCGCTAGGTGAAATGACAAGCGTGTACGGACTGGTCGACGAATCATCGTCATCATCGTCCGCACCGGTTAGCTCATCTTCTTTTTCAGTCAGCGACATGCCAATGGCGCGATAGAGGCCAAAGGCAACGCCCAGAGTCAACAGGCTGCTAAAAAAGAGCGGCGTCGAACTTAATCCAAGGGCAAGGCTGACAACGGCCGTTAATAACCAGTTCCGCTGCTGTGTTTCTAAATATTGGAAGACCGAGACGAGTAAGAGAAGCGTCGTAAAAACGGCCGTGGCGTCGCTGCCGACAAAGCGAGAGGTGTGAGTTTGGAGAGGGGAAATGGCTAGAAATAGCCCCATTACTAAAGCGCCAATAATGCCAATCCGCGCCCGCCAAAGCCAAGGCAGCGCAAGGAGCGCGACGCCGAAGATGGCCGGTACTAAGCGCATGGTGCCATCACTAAACCCTAGAATTGGGGTTAGAAGGCGAGTCAAACTATAGTAGAGAGGGCTACCTTCGGCCAGCATCAAGCTATCCGGTTGCCAAAACGCCCAAGCTGTCCATGCCGTTTCGGCCTCAGCTGGGGTTAAGGGCTGCACGCCCAAATCTGTAAAGCGCAACACGATTCCAATGATCAGCACGCCCAGCATGAGCAAATCCCCCACGGTGAGGGTTAAACGGCCGTTTTCGGCGGATGCTTCTTCATTCATAACTGCATTTTGCATAATTTTTTCAATATTCAGCATTCAGTATTCAGTGAAAAGTAAAAACTGTTTGTGTTTCAGAATCCTCCCAGTAACCAATCACCCATCATTCCGGATGCCAGCGGTAAATAGTAACCGAGTTGTTTTGATATGCAACCTCTAGCAGGTCGTTAAACTTATTAAAACCCGCATTGCCATAGGTGCTAGATTCTAAACTACCCACGTAAACATATTCGACGTTATACTGATCGAGCAATGACCCCGTATTGTCCCAAAATTGATTGCTGTAAATTTGTTGAATGGCGGTGTCTCGTTGAGATGGTTCTGGTGAATCGCTGCCGCGCCATTGATATTGATGATTGGCCCAGCCAAGCACAGTAGGCAACCCCGTATTCGCTGAAATACGGCCAAATGACGAGTATGCCCCACCGGTTGCCTCTAAAACGACGGGCAGTCCGGTGCTGTT
>JBCCFD010000044.1:0-27851 GCA_039029915.1 Chloroflexota bacterium | reverse complement strand
GTGGGCGATCGCACAGCAGAAAATGCAGCCTTTAGCTACACTAATCCAGATGAATCAAAATTGGGCGTCAAAGATTTTGTGACGTTCCGCTGGGAAAAGATGGATCACTTTTATGAGGAAGAAGAGGAGATTTTTGTTCATCCTCGCGACCCGTATCATCGAATTGACACAGTCCCAAGTTCCCGACACGTCCGCATTGAGGTGGATGGCGTTACCGTAGCAGAATCAAAACGGCCGTTTCTCCTCTTTGAAACAAGCCTGCCCACCCGCTACTATTTGCCCCAAGAAGACGTCAATATGGCATTTTTAACATCTACCGACCTTAAAACAGCTTGCCCCTACAAAGGCGAAGCCTCCTATTGGTCTGTGAATGTGGATGGTAAACCCCACGAGAACGTCGTTTGGGGTTACCCATCACCAATTGCTGAAACGCCAAAAATCAAAGATTTACTCTGCTTCTTTAATGAAAAAGTAGATATATATCTTGACGGCGAGCTGCAGCCCAAACCTAAGACTGCATGGTCGTAACGGCTTATTCGTATTTCTAAAAGATCGCCTTTTTGGATTAATTTTCGGTTTGTGAGCTATGATTCTGCCTGTTGTAAATGATCCACAGAGGCGATCCTTATTTGTCGCCATTTCTGCCACATCTTCTAATGCCCAATTGAGCCTGCTCCTCCGCGCAGCTAGCATCATTCGTGTCCGCATCATAATAAAAACTTAAATATCGAGCCTGCCCCTGTTTTGTGTATAATCGGTGTCAAAACAGGGTCTTTAAATGGTTTTTTGGCGGTCATTTTAGATATTTCAGTTTACAAAGGAAGTCATGATGCGGTTTATACTAAAAATTTCTTGGATTGCGATGCTCATTCTTTTCGTAACTGGCTGTCGGTCGGCAACCGATAGCTTAGTGCAGGAAGCCACGGAGGAGGGCGAACCCATTGGAGGGGGTGAAACGGCCGTTGTGACACAAGTGCCGGAGGAGACGCCTGCCGCTTCGGCTTTTACTCCAGGGGGTCAATCAATCGACGACTTTTTTGAAACGTCCTACAGCGCCCTGCTTTTACGAGACCCTGAACTGCTAACTGAAGTTGGGCTTGATGAACTTTATAATATTCAAGAAGCTAAATTGACTGACATTTCAGATGCGTATATTCGAGAAACACAGAGCCTAGAGCGCGCCATTTTAGACGAGCTGCATACGTTTGATCGGAGCACGCTGACGCCAGAGCAGCAGCTTTCTTATGATGTTTACGAATATTTTCTGGAAGATCGCGTTCGGTCGCATCAATTTATGTATCACAATTATCCCGTCACCTTTTTTATTACCAGCGTTCAATTTCAAACTCAATTTTTCTTTACAGACCTTCAACCGCTAACCTCAAAAAAAGAGGCGGAAGATTATGTGGCTCGCCTTACTCAAGTTGATACAAAATTTGATCAATTGATAGAGGGATTAGACATTCGGAGAGAGATGGAGATTATTCCACCGAAGTTTGTCTTTCAATGGACGCTGCCCGCAATCCGACAAATTGCTGATGCTTCCGCTCAAGAAACCGTATTCTTTACAAACTTTGCTGAAAAAATAGAAGAAATAGAAGCGCTATCTGATGAAGAAAAAGAAACTTTAAAAACTGAAGCAGCCGAAGCGATTGCAGCTTCTGTTATTCCGGCTTATCAAGCTTTAGAAACTTATTTGGTTGAGTTAGAACAGTTGGCAACGACCGATGAGGGGGTTTGGAAGCTGCCCGATGGGGAAAATTATTATAACTATACGCTGCAACATCACACGACGACAACGCTTTCTGCCGATGAAATACATCAAATGGGTTTGGAAGACCTGGAGCGCATTCAAGCTGAAATGCGCCTGATCTTTGATGAATTGGGCTACCCTCAAAACGAAAGCCTGTCAACGCTATACGGCCGTGTTGCGCAGGACAGCGGTTTTTTATCTGGTCAAGCTATTCTCCAAGAGTATGAGGCGATCATTGACCACGCCGAGCAAAACGTGGGAGATGTCTTTGATTTAACCCCAAAAGCTGATGTTGTTGTCATCGGGGTTCAAAATGGTGGCTACTACGTTCGTCCATCGGTAGACGGTTCCCGTCCGGGGGCATTCTATGCCTCCGCCTTTGGATCAGAGCCGAGGTTTGCGATGCCGACTTTAGCCTATCATGAGGCGATTCCGGGCCATCACTTTCAACTGGCCATTATGCAAGAGCTGCCCGATTTGCCGACTTTCCGTAAAGGGGCCAGCTTCACGGGCTACGTTGAAGGCTGGGCCCTCTATGCAGAACGTTTAGCAGCAGAGCTAGGATTTTATGATGATGATCCGTACGGTGATTTAGGCCGTCTTCAGGCAGAGGCGTTTAGAGCCGCGCGACTCGTTGTCGATACTGGCATTCATTCCGAAGGGTGGACTTTTGACGAAGCAGTTGATTATATGGTTGCAGAAACGGGGCTTCCCCAAAGAATGGTGCAAGGGCAAATTGCTCGCTACATCGTTTGGCCAGGGCAGGCCACCGCTTACAAGATTGGTATGATTAAATTTGTGGAACTGCGTCAGGAAGCTGAGGAGCAATTAGGGGAGCAGTTTGATATTAAAGCGTTTCACAATGTGGTGATTGGGCAGGGTAGTTTGCCGTTAAATGTCTTAGAGCGTGAAGTGCAAAACTATATTTCTGAACAGTAAGGCTTGGGTGCAACAATCATAAAACGTGACGGGTTTGACTTTCAGGACTTACGCACCCTGAGCCTGTCGAAGGGTTAAGAAAGTCACTTCGACAGGCTCAGTGACCGCTATTTGCGTAAGTCCTAACTTTATTAAATCCCTATCGTCAAGACCCATCACGTTTAACATGTTTGACTATGATTTTTTAGGGGACGCACAAATATTGACCACTGTAAATGTGGTTGAGATTATAGATGTGGTTGGCTTCAGCGATGGCGTATGGACTGACGCCATACCAGTAGGCGATACCCGATAGCGATTCGCCATATCGCACGTAATGATGGTAGCGACAGTGCTGTACCGGTGGGGCAATAACGGCCGTATGTCCAGTTGGGATAACTAAAACCGTGCCATAGTAGATAAGGTTGGGATTGTGAACATGCGGATTGGCGTCTAAGATCGCCTGAACAGTAACACCATAATGATGGGCAATGCCACCAAGATACTCACCGTATTGAACCGTGTGCGTGGTCGATTCATCATGGGTAGACGGGGCTGCGGAGGTAGAAACGGCCGTTGTTAACAACACAAAAACCACAACAATCAAAACGAACAGTGCTTTTTGACCATGCAAAATAAACTTCATATTTCCTCCAGATACGAAAAACATTGACATAACGGGATAGAGGCATCATATCATATTCGCGTAGTAATTTGCAACAAAAAAGAGCTAGGGAGTTTCCACTGAAAATCCCTAGCTCTCAAAATTAGTCAATTTATGTTGTCTATAAAAGTCGCTTATACGCGGGTAATATACTCCTTTGTATCAGTGTTGACTTTGATGCGATCCCCAACTTTGACAAATAGGGGGGTTTTAACTTTCAAGCCCGTTTGGGTAATGACTTCTTTCGTGGCACCGGTTGCTGTATCACCAGCGACTGCATTTTCAGCATCTACTACGTCAAATTCCATAGACTTCGGCAGAATATAATCCAAAACCTCACCCTCATAGGTCAACAGCTCAAGCTCCATATTATCAATAAGGAACTCTTTATCGTTATCCATCACGGCGCGGTTGACATCTTTTTGCTCAAAGGTTTCTTGATGCATAAAAACATAGAATTGACCATCATCATAAAGGTATTGATAAACACTTTTATCAAGGCGGACATCTTCGACGCGATCACCTGAGGTAAAGCTTAAAACGAGATTTGAGCCAGACCGTAAATCCTTGACGTTGACTTTAATTGTCGCTTTTCCACGAGCGGGTTTATTGTGGGCGTATTCAGTAACTTTGTATAAATTCCCGTCTTTTGTGAAGCTAACACCGCGACGGAGTTGATTGACATCAATCATGAAAATGAATCTCCTTAAACAGCGCTCAAATGTCTAAATGAATTAAGCGCATCCTAATGGCTGAGTCTATATTTTTGCTACTCGCGCATCAAGGTGCCTATCAATTTAGACCATATTTCAGGAGATAACAAAAATTTTACAAATCTCAGATATTTTGTTTATTGTTTGAGTTCGGATTTTTTCAAAGTATATCATAAACTTATGAATATCAATGAATAAACGTAATTGCTCATATAGCGACACTCAAAAGAGAGGAGTTTTCAATGAAAGAAGTGATTAGCACCAGCGGTGCCCCAGCGGCGGTTGGCCCTTATTCTCAAGGTATCAAATTTGGTAACATGCTGTTTACAGCTGGGCAAGTTCCTTTAGACCCAGTCACAGGGAAAATGGTAGAAGGTGATATCAGTGCTCAGGCTACTCGTGTTATGGAGAGTTTGAAAGCAATTTTAGAAGAAGCTGGCACAAATTTTGATAATGTGGTCAAAACAACCGTTTTTATGGCTGATTTGGGTCACTATAAAGCGTTTAATGATGTATATGCGAGCTACTTTAATGAGGCTCCTCCAGCCCGTTCGGCGTTCCAAGTGGCGGGGTTACCGTTAGGCGCACTCGTTGAAGTTGAAATGATTGCCGTAATTGGCTAATTACTTTGTTACCAAAGTTTTTAAGTATTCCTTCTCTGGAAGAAGTTTAATTGTCTTTTGTAACGGAATACTAATAGCCATTCACAAAAAGAAATTTCAAAACCGTTACGCTTAAGTGAAACGAAGTTCCTGCTTAGAATAAAACGACGGCTATAAACTTCGTTTCCTCGAGGTTCCGAAGCTTTTATCTAACACGGTTTTCAAATTAGAAACTTCGGAACACTTAAGGCGATTTACTTACAAGAGAACTAAAACTACTGCGAAGCTGTTTTATTCGCAAGGTCTTTTGTTCTTTACTAAAGTGAGGTTTCATGAGTCAGGACACCATCCTTGTTGTTGATGATGAACAAAATATTCGGGATTTAGCGCGACTTTATTTGGAAAAAGAGGGGTATCAGGTAGAAACGGCCGTTGATGGTACTGAAGCCCTCGAAAAAGTCAAAGCCCTCGATCCCACATTGATGGTGCTTGACCTCATGTTACCTGAAATCGACGGTTGGGAAGTGTGCCGCCGCGTGCGGGTAGATAGCAACGTGCCCATCTTAATGCTGACAGCTCGTGATGAAGATATTGACAAAATTGTTGGTCTTGAAATGGGAGCTGATGATTATTTAACCAAACCGTTCAACCCTCGCGAACTGGTGGCCCGCGTTCGGGCCGTCTTGCGTCGAGTTAAGCCAGTTAATCAAGCAGATGAGAAAACGGCCCGCGAACTCGGCAAACTGCTTGTTGATCCCGTTAGCCGAGAAGTAAAAGTTGATGGTAAACGCGTTAATTTAAGAACCAAAGAATTTGATTTAATTCTCACGCTGATGGATCATGTCAATATCGTCTTGTCTCGTGATCAACTGCTTGATCTTGTTTGGGGGTATGAGTTTTACGGACAGACCCGCACGGTGGATGTCCATATTGCCCATCTTCGCGATAAACTGGCTGGCAGTGAGGTATCCATTGAAACGATTTGGGGGATGGGATATAAGCTGATTCGTGATGAGGCGTAAAGCAGTAGAGGATAGAGCTAGAGTGTAGATTGGATGGGGTATTTGTTGAGATCGCTCGTTACCCTCAAGATTGCGACTTACCACTTTGCAACTTGCCACTTGGCAGTCTGTTTACACTCCCTTTACAAAAAAATCACCCATATCTCATTTGGTAGACTTACGCTATGTTGACTATGCTTCGCTCACTTCGCAGTTGGTTGCTTTTATCTTTTTCAGGACTCATTTTTTTAGTTCTGTTTTTTATTTTGGTGGCAGCGTTTTTGATTGGCTCGCTACCAAGAATCAGGTATTTGCCATCCTTCCAACAGCTAGAAGCGGTTAGCTTAACAAGCTCAAGCGAGCTGCGCCGGATCCAAAGGGCAGGGGGAGATACAGAGGATTATTTTGATGTTTTGGCGCAAGCCTCTGTAGAAAACAACGTTCGGGTCTTAATCGTCAATCGCAATCAACAGATTTTATTAGACAGTAACAATAACCGGTGGCAGGGCGATTCGCTTGAGAACTCGTTTCGCTTCAATCTTGGTGATCCTGAAGTGATTGCCGGTTTATACGCTAGAGAAAAAGGGAATGAATGGCTTGTCTATTCCCGAACCGACACCACTTTTGGGCAATTTTTAATCGTTTATGCCACACCTGAACCTTCTCGTCTGTCTTATTTCCAAGACCTCAGATTAGGCCAACTCTTGTTAACCGCTTCCGGAATTACTTTTTTGATAGCCATCTTTTTAGCTTTTGGGGTGGCGGCCGCTATTGCACGGCCGTTATCGCGCATGGCCCAAGCGGCGGAGGCGATAGCAGATGGAGAGTATGAACAAACGATTGAAATGCGCGGTCCTTCTGAGGTCCAAAGCATGGCCAACAGCTTTAATCTCATGTCTACACAGGTGGCATTGACGCGCCAGGCGCAACGTGATTTTGTCGCGAATGTTTCGCATGATTTAAAGACGCCGATTACGTCGATTCAGGGATGGAGCCAGGCGATATTAGACGGAACGGCCGTAACGCCCGAGCTACAGCAGCAGGCCGCTCGTGTTATTCACGATGAGTCAGAACGAATGGCGCGAATGGTGCAAGAGCTTCTTGACCTTGCCAAAATCGAATCGGGACAGCTGACGCTTAATTTAACATTTGTTGATCTCTGCCAAATTGGAGATGATGTGACGCGTAACTTGATGGTTAAAGCGCAAGAAAAGGGCGTCCATTTTACGGTTGATAAAACGGCCGTTCCGCCCATTATGGGAGACACCGATCGCCTGATGCAGGTGTTTACAAATTTAGTGGATAATGCAATTACGCACACTCCTTCAGGTGGGCGGGTGCATTTAGATATCCATCCACATGGTGATGGGGCCGTTGATTTTATTGTCCAAGATACGGGTAAGGGAATTCCGCCAGAAGATTTAGCGCGTATTTTTGAACGATTTTATCAGGTGGACAAATCCAGACAGAATAAACCAAAGCAGGGGACTGGGCTGGGTCTAGCGATTGTGAATGAGTTGGTGCAGCTCCATAACGGCCGTATTTCAGCCCAAAGCGAGATTGGGAAAGGCAGCATCTTTACAGTGCGCCTGCCCAGAACAAACAATCCTCAGGCAACCACAATTATTCAAACCCGCCCCTCCTAAGTACAAACAAAAAGGGCTGACCCGAAGGCCAGCCCTATAAACTTTGGTAACAAAGTAATAAATCTACTCGTTGATGTGAGGCAATACTTTTGCAACAATGCTGTCTTTCGGCATAGCACCCGTTACGCGTTCAACAACCTCGCCACCCTTGAATAACATCAGCGTGGGGATACCAACTACGCCATAACGTCCTGGAACGGCTGGATTGTCGTCAACGTCAACTTTTGCTACCTTCAAAGTTTCGCCATACTCTTCAGAAATATCTTTGATTGAAGGGGCGATCATGCGGCAAGGACCACACCAATCAGCCCAGAAATCGACCAATACTGGCTTGTCTGAATCTAAAACTTCACTTTGGAAGGTTGAATCTGTTACATCAATTGTAGCCATGATTAAAGCTCCTAAACCTAAACTCGGTTATAATTTATGTCATCACTTGGATGGTAATTTTTAAGACCTACATCATATAGATGCAGTTAAATATGATATTCTTACCCAAAAGTGTAGCTGAACCAAGTTTGAAAAGCTAGCAAACCAAGGAACATCTAAGTTAAAGATAGAAGGTAAATTTATGGCAGTCACCAGATTACTAATAATCAACGGCCGTATTGTGACATGGGAGCCAGAAAACCAATTTTTAGAACAGCACGCTATCCTTGTGATCGATGGCAAAATTCACGCGATTTCCGACCAAGCCGAGCTCATTAATCAATACCCAGACGTCGAAACGTTAGATGCCAAAGGGCAGTTAGTGATGCCGGGCAACATTTGTGCGCACACCCATTTTTATGGTGCCTTTGCCCGCGGGATGGCCATTCCAGGACCAGCTCTAAAAGATTTTCCAGACATTTTAGAACGCCTCTGGTGGCGGCTCGATCGCGCTTTATTTGACCTCGATGTTCAATATAGTGCCTTGGTGAGTTTGGTAGACGCCATCAAGCACGGCACCACCACGCTTGTAGACCATCACGCCAGCCCAAACGCAATTGATGGCTCGCTTGACCAAATTGCAGATGCCGTTCAACAGGCTGGTGTGCGTACAGCCCTCTGTTATGAGGTCACTGATCGCCAAGGTCGTACCGGTACCCAAGCTGGCATTGGCGAAAATGTCCGCTTTCTCAAAACATTGGCAGACCGAAATGAGGATCAGCTTCTGGCAGGGACATTTGGCTTGCACGCGTCGCTTTCCTTACGTGATGAAACATTGGCCGATTGCGTAACGGCCGTTCATGATATCGACACCGGTTTCCATATTCACGTTGCCGAGCATGAAGCGGATGAATACGACTCTTTGTATAAATATGGCAAACGAGTGGTGCATCGCCTCCGAGATTTTGGCCTGCTTGGCTCCAAAAGCATCATCGCCCATGGCGTTCACATCGACGCTGAAGAGATGAACATCATCAAAGAAACGGGGGCGTGGGTGACGCATCAGCCGCGAAGCAACATGAACAATGCAGTTGGCGCGGCAGATATTGAAAGCCTGTTGCGACTAGGCGTGCCGGTTTGCTTGGGAAATGATGGGTTTAGCAATAATATGTGGGCTGAATGGAAAATGACTTATCTGATGCATAAGCAAGTCCACCGCGACCCGCGTCGCGCCAACGGCATGGACGTGGTTCAGATGGGTATTTACAACAATGCCGCACTTGCTGAAATGCTTTGGCCCGGCTTAAAGATTGGTAAGCTTGTCGAAGGGGCGGTTGCTGACATTATATTTGTTGATTACCATGCAACAACGCCGCTTTCTGAAGGAAATCTGCCGTGGCACATCATTTTTGGCTTTGAGAGCAGTATGGTCACGACGACGATCGTAAACGGAAAGCTGCTTATGCACAATCGAGAGCTGCTCACCCTTGACGAGGCCGAAATTACAGCACGAAGCCGAGAATTAGCCGCTCAGGTATGGCAGAGATACGAAACAATTAGAGATTAGAGATTGGATAATTAGGTAATTGGGTATTTGGTTGACTTTTCATATTCTTGCTACCCGAGCCCCAACTCCTAATTCCCAGTCCCAAGTCTCCAACAAAGAGGTGTATTTTTGAAGATTGCAATTTTAGGTGGAACAGGTAGTGAAGGATTTGGCTTAGGCTATCGTTGGGCCGCTGCCGGGCATGAAATATTTATTGGGTCACGAAAAGCTGAAAAAGGTGAACAAGCAGCGGTTGATATGAAAGAGCGCTTGCCGGAAGCGGCCGTTTCTGGTTCTGACAACGCTACCGCTGCTGCCCAAGCTGAACTGGTCGTTCTGTCTGTGCCTTACTGGGCCCAAGCCTCTACTTTAGAATCAGTTGAAGAACAGCTGGTTGGCAAAATATTATTGACGGTGGTTGCCACAACAGGCGAGAAAAAGTCACGCGTTCAGCTACTAGAAAGCGGCAAATCAGCCGCTGAAGAAGCGCAAGACCAGCTTGGTGAGGATACTCGCGTCATTGCTGCTTTCCAAAATATTGGTGCCCATCACCTTACTGATTTAGAGCATAAAATGGATTGTGATGTTCTCGTTTTTGGCGCTAAAAAAGCGGATAAACAGGTCGTCATTGACCTATGTGCAGATGCAGGCATGCGTGGGGTGAACGGTGGAGCGATCCAAAATGCTGTTGTGGCTGAAAACCTAACCTCTGTTCTGATTGCGATTAATATTATTTATAAATCAAAAAGCGCTGGGATTAGGATTACGGGGATTGAATAAGGGAGTTGGAGAATTGGGTCATTGGTAAATTTTTAAACGACTGATTCCCAGTTCCTAATTTTCTCCAGATTATGACACAGTTTACCGTTACGGCCGTTCCAAATATTCCCCAGGTACAAAAAGGGGACAACCTACCGGAGCTGATTTTGGCAAGGCTAGCTGAAGCTGGATTGGCGCTCCGTGATGGCGATATTTTGGCGGTAGCTCAAAAAATCGTTTCCAAATCAGAGGGACGCAAAGTTCTGTTAAGTACCGTTCAGCCAAGCGAACGTGCTTTGGAAGTTGGCGAGCAGGTTGACAAAGATCCCCGTTTAGTTGAATTGATATTAAATGAAAGCGAAGAGATTTCCCGCATGCGCAAAGGCGTGCTGGTCGTTCGTCACAATCTTGGGTTTACCAGTGCCAATGCTGGCATCGATCGCTCAAATATCAAGCAGCCAGATGGTGATGAGGTGGTCCTGCTTTTGCCAGTTGATCCCGATAAATCTGCTGCGCAACTGCGCCAAGCTTTGCTTGAGAAAACTGGTGTGGCTGTTGGTATTGTCATTACTGACAGTCATGGACGGCCGTTTCGTCTTGGCCAAACGGGTATTGCGATTGGTGTTGCGGGCATGCCTGCCCTGCTCGACCGGCGTGGCGATACCGACCTGTTTGGCTATACTTTAAAAGTGACTGAAATCGCGATTGCTGATGAAATTGCCGCTACGGCCGACTTGCTCATGGGGCCGGGTGCTGAAGGAATGCCCGTGGTGCATATTCGCGGTCTAACTTATGCTCAAACCGACGGCAAAGCGACAGATCTCGTGCGACCGAAGGAATTTGATCTTTATCGATAACAAATGAAAAAACTTCTTGTATTGGTATCATTACTTGCTCTAATGGCTTGCCAGCCATCCACATCTCAAGAACTGCCAACCCGCGTTCAGGTTGTCGTCTTACCGACGGAAACCAGCACATTGACGCCGACGATTCCAGTCGGCACTGTTCCCTCAACGTTTACACCATCAGCAGAAGAATTTGAGGTCGCTACAGCTGCCCAAGTTGTTGATGTTGCGGGGATAGAAACGGCCGTGTTTACCTCCACCCCCGTTATTCCAACCCGCACCCAAATACCACCAACTTTAACGCCAACTCGTTTTCGCTTCACGACATCCACTCCCGATGCCATCCTGCCAACTGAGACGCCCCCTATTGTCAAACCGATTGATCAATATTTGCCAAACGAAATTATTCCGTACCAAGCCTTCCCTAAACCACCCAACGACAACGGCTGGGGCATGCACTGGGTACCTACCGTGAGTCAAGAGCCACAGGTCGTTGATCGCTTCGTCGATGAAATGGTGCGTATGCACATCAAATGGGTGGTTTTCTTAAATGATGGCACCAATATCGGGAATAATGATTATTTGGTTGACAAGCTGGTTACCAATGACATCATGCCCGTGATGCGGCTATTTCGCTCAGGGGTTCAACCGTATGATGGAAATGTTGGTGCGCTCGTTAGACATTATCGGCCCCGAGGGGTTTATTACTACCAGCTTTATAACGAACCTAACGTGAACATTGAAAATCCTCAGGGTTTTTCTAATCCAAATCAATATGCACTAACGTGGGCATCAGCAGCGCGGGAAGTGATAGCCAATGGCGGCTTGCCTGGTATTGCCGCCCTAAGCCCCGGTGGCGAATATAATCACTTTGATTTCCTTGATCGCACACTGGGAGCCATTATTTACAATGGAGACGGTCATCTTTTAAATCACACTTGGCTTTCGGTTCACAACTATCATGGTGTTCGTGCCTTGGATGATCCCGGTGGATTTTTGCTGTTTAGAAGCTATAACGAAATTGTCCGCAATAGAATCGGCCGTTCACTCCCCGTTATTGGGACAGAGGGTGGTTCTTACAGTACCGACAAAGCGGTTGAAACGCAGCTTATTAGCTGGCAATATCGCTACATGGCTGATGCCGAGCCTTACTATTTTGTGTTTACATACTGGCTCATCGCTAATCGGGAGGGCGGGGGCTGGGACCCAGCTTGGGAGTGGCAATCTCTCGTTCAGCCGGGTTTTGTCCACCCTGTGATCACAGAATTTTTCTACCAAAATAACCGCTAATGTTCCGCTCAACAAAGTTTGCCGGATAGCAAGCGACAGCGGAACCTAAGGTTTTGACAAACAGTTTTGATCCATTAGTCTGGCAAAAGAAGTTTGTCAGACTACAAGTTAATTCGCTGATATTTACCGAATAGAATCAGAAACCAAGCTGCAAATTCGATGTCGTGTTGGAATATTTTAAAATTTGGATGCCAAATAATACCAAGCTGATGGCAAGAAATATAACACCACCAATGACAATCAATTCTGGAAAAACGGGCGGAAGCGCCACTGGAATCGACCCCAACATATAAAGAATGGCTGCATACGGTTTAATAATCCTGCCCCGCCAAATGGCAACACCAAATAAAAGAGCACCAGTTAAATAAACAACGCCGACTGTTATAAAAATTGGCAATAGCGGCCCCGATAATAGCTGTTGCGTTACTGACGTTTCGATGTTCGGTAAAATGAAGTTATTAACGAATCCAACACCAATGAGGCCTGCTAAACCGGTAAAATTAAGCAAATAACCAGCTAGGTTCAAATATCCGCCATGTTCCCTTTGTAAAAAATAAAGTGCCGTTAGCCCGTGTAAACCCAAAAAAGAAACCCAAATGCCTAAGCCAAAGCTGTTATTCGGTATGATAAAATCAGCGACTGTGTCCGCAATAAAAAAGACACCCGCCGCGATACAGGCGATCCCAGATAAGAAAAAGAAATGATTTTTGTTCATGATTATCTCCTTACTATAGAATTTAGAGAGTAGTAATAAATGTTCGATGGCTAAATGATTTTGCCTAAGCCATGTGACAACTTATATATGATTTGTCATATATGACAAATCATATATAAGTTGACAAAATTTGTCAACCTCACCTGAGGCAAATTTGACATTAAAATTAAGGAGAACAATTTGTCGTTAAAATATGCAATCTTGGGTTTTTTAACATTAGAACCAATGAGCGGCTATCGACTAAAAAAAGAATTTTTCGATAAATCTGTCCGCAATTTCTGGCCGGCTGACCAGGCCCAAATCTATCGAACGCTTTATAAGCTGGAACAAGAAAAATGGATTTCCAGTGCCTTAATCCCCCAAGCTAATAAACCAGATCAAAAAAGATATTCAATTAGTGAACTAGGGCAAACCGAGTTGAGAAGCTGGTTGGTAAAACCAATAGGACACACCACCGAAAGAAACCCATTTTTATTGCAGCTATATTTTGCCAGGCACTTAAGTCAGGCAGAACTTCTTTCTCTGCTTCAAGAGCGTTTAAAGAACCATCGCGCTCGATTAGAAATTTTTGAAATGGTAGATTTACAACCTTTGGCAGTAAACGAGGTAATGAAAGAGCAAATACGCTTTGGTGGATATACTTTAGATTTTGGTCTTCGATATGAACGGATGCAGATCGAATGGTTAGAGGATGTCATTGAAGATATTAAATAAAAGATGGTTCGCTTCAATAATATTAATCGAGACATTTAATATCAGAGATAAAAAAAGGTGACAATTTTATGATTGTCACCTTTTTTACGCAAATTCAATATTTGCTATTCGTTTTCTAGATTAATTATTCTTCTGCTGGAAATTCACTTCGGTCAAAAATTACATAAGGGCCAGTATACTCATCTAAAATACCATATTGACCTGTATAGGTGTATCCCATGTAATCCTCAAATAAAAATATTCGTGGGGGAAAGTAGGTAAAAGTAGAAAACATAATGGTTAAGACAGCAATAATCGCCAAACCGCGATTTCTCAGACTTGTGCCTAATGGCTCACGTTGCATGTAGTACGAGCTTACAATATGTGCAGTAATGACCCCCAGAACCCCCGTTGAAATGTCTGCCCACAGAAACCCTTTCCCATAAATCGGCAGCGCAATTGCCAAATAGCCATAAAAAGTAATACAAATAATGAGAGGTGTAATAATCAAATTGAGCCCTTTTGCAAAGGCATAATTATTTGAATCATCTTTTACGTAGGTATATTCCACAATCGAATAAAGGAGGGCTGTCCAAAAGTAAAATTTTAAATGTTCCCAAGTACTTTCATTCACTGATGCAAAAATGGCAACGACGCTATTGTAATTGCTTAATTCATAAGCTAAATGAAAGAAACCCCCAAGAGTGCTTACAAAAAAGATGCCGCCAATTTCCCACGACATTATTTTGCGATTCGATGTTAGAACCGACCAGATGGAGCGTTGTTCTTGTGTTGGTGAAATGGTTGATTGACTCATTTGATTCTCCTACAGGTTCCAAAGTTCCTTAGCCTATAACGATGAGTTTCTACTCTTCAGGTAGTCCAGATCGGTCAAAAAACGGCGTATATTCATCTAATATGCCGTATTCACCCTGATATTCGTAACCATTGTAGTTTTCAAACAGGAAAAACTGCGGTGGGAAGTAGGTGAAGGTTGAAAACATAATGGTTAGGACCGCAATAATAGCTAACCCTCTATTTCGCAGGCTGATGCCTAAATTTTCCCGTTGCATGTAGTATGAGCTGATAATGTGACCTACAATGACGCCAATCACACCAGTAGCTATGTCGGCTGCCAAAAACCCTTTCCCATAGATTGGTAGAGTAAAGGCGAGATAGCCATAAAAGGTGGCGCAAATAACAAGCGGGGTGATTAGGAGATTCATCCCTTTTGCAAAGGAATAGTTTCGGGCATCATTTTTAACATAGGTGTATTCAATCAGTGCCCAAAGTAAGGCAGCCCAAAAATAAAACTTTAGATGTTCCCATGTGCTTTCATTGACAGAGGCAAAAAACGCAACTGCACGATTGTAATTGCTTAACTCGAAAGCGAAGTGGAGCGATCCACCCACAATGTTTGTGAAGAAAATGCCTGTTATTTCCCAAGTCATTATTTTCCGATTCGAGGTTAAGATTGACCAGATTGAGCGCTGCTCTTGAGATGGCGATAATGTTTGTGCCATTATTCTTCTCCTATAAAACGCCGACTAAGAATAAAACGCCAACTACGGCGATTCCACCACCTAGAACGCGCAAGACGGTTGGGCCAACTTTGTAATGTTTTGGAATATCGCCGATGAGTACACCAATCACATGAATGATGGCTGTACCTGTTAAAAACCCAAAGGCATAAAGAAAGGGCTCAGCAAGCGATGGCATTTCGGCCCCGTGAGCGTAGCCGTGGAAAATGGCAAATAGGGCCACGGCTATTAAGGCAACAACAACAGGTAGACTGCGCTCGGCTGCAATGGCCACACCTAAAACGAGGACAGAGAGGGCAATGCCAAACTCGATAGCCGTTAAGCCGATATCAATGAGTCCCAGAACACCGCCAAGCGCCATCACGCCCACAAAGGTAGCGGGGATTGTCCAGATGGCTCTGCCGCCAATTTGTGCGCTAACAATGCCAACAGCAAGCATAGCTAAAAGATGGTCAAGTCCTAAAACTGGATGGGTAAATCCTGCTAAAAATGATCCGTATTGAATGACGGTTGATTCATCATGTGCGAAAATGGTTGATGGGATCAATGCTAGCCCAATGATGACTAACCCAATAATAATTGTTCTTTTTTGCATTGTGGTCTCCTCTTTCTTGCGGTGCAATCTCACTTTTTCTCCCTAAGGTTTGTTATATGAACTTCAAGCAAGCTCTTAAAATCTAAAACTGAACAATAGGGGTACAAAATAAAATAATGGACATTATTTTATTTATTTGAGCAGGATTGTACAATCTGCATGGCGTTTTTGTCAAAGTTTTGTCAAGGTAATTGAATTTGGGGTACGAGGCGACGAAAAAGATATTTTATGTCAATGGAAGCGAAGATATTGCTAAAGGAAGCGAACTATTTGGGGAGAAATTGGAGTAGATCTTCTGGTGAGCGAATGCCCCCGGCGATGAGTGTGCCGTTGATGACGAGAGCAGGCGTGTAAAAGATACCCAGACGAACCACATTCTCCGGTTCGGCTAAAACAGGTATGGTTTGGATCTGGGTGTGAACACGGCCGTTTCCCCACACCATTAATGCCTTAGCAACCTCATTACAAACTGGATCATCTGAACTGATATAAAGTTGGACAAAGTGAGTGACTTTTGGTGTAGACATCAGTGCCTTCCTCTATAAATCATTTAAGTGAAACGAAAATTCCTGCATTTCCCACATCTATTTACCTAAATAAGCCTCAGCTTCTGCTCGATGAATGTGCAGCTGGCGTCCTTTACGAGTAACAATACCCTGCTTACTCAATTTTGAAATGATTTCAGAAACGGTTGTTCTAACAACACCAATCATATCGGCGATGTCCTCATGAGTGAAATAGGGATAAATCGTAAACTCATCTTGATCATCATAGCCTAATCGCCTCCCCATATCTAAAAGGGCGATGACTACCCGCTGGTCTGCGCGGGTGTGAATCATGCCCTGAAGGCGTCGCATTGCTTCAACGTGTATTTGGGAAATGTAGCGAAAAAGATCTAAGCACATATTGGGACAGCTCAGCATAAAGCTGCGAAAGTTGAGTTCATCCATTGAGCAAATGATGACGTCTTCCATCGCCTCTGCCCAAGGCAACTGGCCGTCTACCGTGCCTAAAAGCAGCCCCCCAAAAGCATCGCCAGGTGAAAAGATGTGCATGATCTTCTTGCGTCCGTCTTGTGTGAGCACGTAGGTTTTTACACGGCCGATTTGTAGCAAATACATCTTGTCCGGTTCGTAGGATGGATCAAAAAGCAGGTCGCCTCGCTTATAGCCCCGTACGGTGACGACTTTGAGAAGTCGCTCCATATCTGCCTCGGTCATATTATTCCACATCGGGAAATCATGAAGCCGCAGGCGTCGTCGGGGATTGTGTCTGTCGTTTTGTGTGAGTTGAGCGAACGGATCGCCTAAATCTGTTTTGTAACCCATGTCCCTCTTATAAACATGACGCGCATAATCGCCAAATTATTTCATAAATTGATCATCAAACTTGATTATTGAGCGGCCTGTTGATCAATAAGCTGCTGGGCAACGGCCGTTACCTGATTGGGATCATCAACGATCAAATCAGCGGGGAGTAAGCCGGATTGATGGAGCCTATCTCTGGTGAAGGGGGTGCTGACGGCTAAAACGTGCATGCCTGCATTGAGCGCCGCTTGGACACCGGTTGGGGAGTCTTCAATGACAAGGCAGGCAGGTGGTGTGACGCCAAGCTCTCTGGCCACAAGATGATAAATTTCGGGGTCTGGTTTCCCTTTTTCAACATCATCCCGGGTGGCGACAAAATCAAAGGCGGTTGATAGCTCTAGAATAGAAAGAACACGCTGCACTTGAGGACAGTGAGACATGGTTGCTAAGCCAACATGACGACAGTGGGCCCGGGCCAAATCGAGAAGCGCCAAATTATGGTGCCACTGATTGCTTCGAATAACCTCTGGATCAGCTAACATTTTTTCGTAGATTTGCAGTCGTATTTGCACATAAGCTTGCCAGGGGGTTGAAACACCAAGCTCAGTCATTTTCTGGCTGGCTTTCAACTCTAGATTAAAACGTTCAACCAAAGCGTTAGCCACCTCATGGCGAGATAAGCCAACGACGTCTCTGAAGGCTTCAACAACGGCCGTTTCTTCAAGCTCATCTGGACATAGTAAAACGGCTGCTTTGGCATAAGATATGGCCTTTAGCCGCTCGGTTTGTACGAGCGTGCCGTCTAAATCAAAAATCATTGTTGTAATCATGTCAAAATTTTACTTTATGTGCTTGGTGCAGTTTGCGGTTACGCCTTAATATCTGCCTCTATGTTAATAACACAGTTTTCCTCACCTAGCCCATTGCCAATATACCCATCTGCCTGCCAAGCATTGAAGTATTTGTCCCCATTGGCAAGGTATCGAAATTGATACGATTGATGAGGGGCTAGTTCAATCGTGGTTTGGAAAACCCCTTTTTTGGTAAGCTGCATTGGATTCGCTGCGGGGTCCCAATCGTTGAATGAGCCCACAACCGAAACGGCCGTTACCTCAATTGCTTCAGGCAGCTCAGAGGCCGGAATCTTGAACGTTATTTTATAGCTATCTCGTGATTTGACATATTTTTTTTGAATCATTTTGCCCTCCTAACTATTCCGCAGTTTCTAAATTGAAAACCGCGTTAGATAAAAGCTTCGGAACCTCGGGGAAACGAAGTTTGCAGCCGTCGTTTTATTCTAAGCAGGCACTTCGTTTCACTTAACTCGATTTATAAAATGCTCAGTCTAAAAACGCTGTCGGATAACCTACATTCGGTTCTGGAATCTGGCTTATTTGACACAAATAAAAAAAGTGATATTCTACTAACACGGTTTAGTAACACGTTTTAGTAACACGATTAACCGAGAGTGGGTGATGATTTGTTAAACTCATATAATAAAGAGATGACAAACAAAAATAAAAAGCCCAAAAAAGCATCAATGCAGGATGTCGCGAACCTGGCTGGTGTCTCTCGTACCACGGTCTCTTTTGTAATTAATAAAGTCACAAAAGGAAATATCCCAGAAGAAACTCAACAGCGGGTGTGGAAAGCCGTTGAAGCGCTTAACTACAGACCCAATGCGATTGCTCGGGGGTTACGTGCTCAAAAAACCAACACAATTGGGTTTGTCACCGATAAGGTCGCTACAACCCCATTTGCTGGTCAGATTCTGCAGGGTGCTCAAGATTTGGCCTGGCAGCATGAGATATTACTATTAACGGTGAACACGGGGGGGAATCAGGAGATCAAGGAAACGGCCGTTTCTACCCTCCTCGAACGACAAGTTGATGGCATTATTTACGCGACGATGTACCATCGTCAAGCCAATCCGCCCCAAGTTATTCGCCAAGTTCCTGCTGTTTTACTCGATTGCTTCGTAGAAGACGCTTCAATCACCTCCGTCGTCCCCGATGATTATAAAGGCGGTTTTGAAGCAACAGAGTTTCTAATAAATCACGGTCACAGAAAAATCGGGTTTGCCTGTGATATTCAAGATGTTCCTGCAAAATTTGCCCGTTTAAGAGGGTTTAAAGATGCCCTTGCAAAACACCAGATCCCCTTCAACCAAGATTATCTAAAATACGGCATGAGCACGCCCGAAGGTGGCGTTCTTGCCGCAAACGCGCTCCTTAATCAAGACGATCCACCATCGGCCTTGTTTTGCTACAATGATCGAATGGCAATGGGAGCCTATCAGGTCGCTCAGGAATTAAAATTATCGATTCCTGCTGATTTAGCTATCGTTGGGTATGACAACCAAGATGTAATTGCCCCATATTTAAACCCACCGTTAACAACAATGCAGCTGCCTCATTACGAAATGGGAAAATGGGCTGTTGAACAAATATTACAGCTTATCAATCAAGCGGATAATCAACCACAGATACCTATACAACACAAATTACCCTGTCCGATGGTTGTCAGGCATTCCGTATAACCATCGTTCGATGAGAAAGGAGGTTGATGAAGAAAATTCAGCATTTATTTTAATTTCCAGTTTGTTTGACGAGAAAAAGATTTAAAGTTAAACAAAATCACACCCAATTATTTTTAATTAAGTAAGGAGAGAGAAATGTTATCCACACGAAAGTGGCGGCTTACTACCGCTTTGCTACTTTTGCTTGCTGTTTTGCTTGTTGCCTGTGGTGGTGATGAGCCTGCCCCGGCAGACGAGCCAGCAGAAAGTTCAGAAACCGAAAATAATGCCGATGAGGAAATGGCCGATGAAGAAATGGAAGAAGTTTCTTCAGAGCCAATAAATATTTCAGTATGGAATCACGCTGGGCAAGGTGGTGAACGAGATGCTATCGAAACGATCGCTGCTGGTTTCAACAGCTCACAATCAGAGTATGTTGTTGAAATTGTTAGTTTACCAGATGGTTCCTATACCGATCAGGTAAACGCGGCTGCCTTGGCAGGTGACTTACCTTGCTTACTAGATTTTGATGGTCCATTGCTGTACAACTTTGCCTGGTCAGGATTTTTACAACCGATTACAGGCTATGTCAGTCAAACGATGTTGGATGATTTCCTACCGTCGATCGTCAATCAAGGAACCTATAACGGAGAGCTTTATAGCCTCGGCCAATTTGATTCAGGTCTCGCCATTTTTGGAAATAAAGCATACTTGGAAGAAGCGGGGGTGCGTATTCCAACCAGCATTGATGATGCGTGGACATTGGCAGAGTTTGAAGAAGCCTTAGCCGCTTTGCAGGCACTCGATCAGGTTGAGTTCGCTCTAGACATGCATTTCAATTATGGACGTGGGGAATGGTACACTTATGGATTCTCACCCTTATTGCAAGGGTTTGGTGGGGATCTGATCGACCGCAACGATTACCAATCGGCCAGTGGTACCTTAGATGGTTCAGAATCGGTTGCAGCAATGGAAGCGTTGCAAAGCTGGATTGACGCTGGGTATATCAATCCTGGTCAAACGACTGATGATGATTTCTACGGTTCAAAGATTTCTGGTTTAGTGTGGGTTGGCCATTGGATGTACAACACCCATAAAGACGAACTCGGTGACGACTCAATTTTGATTCCAATGCCAGATCTTGGCGGTGGTGCCGCCACCGGTATGGGCTCTTGGAACTGGGGGATCACCAGCACATGTAACGATCCAGACGGGGCATGGGCCTTCATGGATTACATGTTGCAACCAGACAACATTTTAATCATGACGGACGCCAATGGTGCTGTTCCTGCGCGTTTATCGGCTCTAGAACAACGTGATGAGCTATATGGCGAGGGTGGAGACCTAAATATCTTTATTCAGCAGCTGAACAGTGATGTGGCCGTACCTCGTCCAATTACACCAGCATACGCAACAATCACCAGCGAGTTTTCATTTGCTTTAGACTCCATCGTGACAGGTGGGGATGTCCAAACTGCATTGGGCGATGCTGCGGCCAATATCGATTTGGATATTGAAGACAACAATGGGTACGGTGGTGCTTCTGGTAACACCCAAGGCACAGTTGAAATTGAAGATGCAGCATCTGGTGAGGCCACCACTGTTTCAGTATGGAATCATGCTGGGCAAGGTGGCGAACGAGATGCAATCGAAACAATCGCCTCGGGATTCAACAGCTCGCAATCAGAGTATGTTGTCGAAATTGTTAGCTTGCCAGATGGCTCCTATACCGATCAGGTGAATGCAGCTGCTTTGGCGGGTGACTTGCCTTGTTTACTCGATTTTGACGGCCCATTGCTTTATAACTTTGCCTGGTCGGGATTTTTGCAGCCGATCACAGGGTATGTCAGCCAAACCATGCTGGATGATTTCCTACCGTCCATTGTCAATCAAGGGACGTACAACGGTGAGCTTTACAGCCTCGGCCAATTTGATTCAGGCTTAGCCATTTATGCAAATAAAGCATATTTAGAAGAAGCAGGTGTGCGTATTCCAACCAGCATTGATGATGCGTGGACATTGGCAGAGTTTGAAGAAGCCTTAGCCGCTTTGCAAGCACTCGATCAGGTTGAGTTCGCCATGGATATGCACTTTAACTACGGACGAGGTGAATGGTACACTTATGGATTCTCACCCTTATTGCAAGGGTTTGGTGGGGATTTAATTGACCGCAACGATTACCAAGCGGCTAGTGGAACCCTAGATGGATCAGAATCGGTAGCAGCAATGGAAGCGTTGCAAAGCTGGATTGATGCTGGCTATATTAATCCTGGTCAAACAACTGATGATGATTTCTACGGCTCGAAAATTTCAGCGTTGGCTTGGGTTGGACACTGGATGTACAACACCCATAAAGACGAGCTAGGAGACGATTCTATTCTAATTCCAATGCCCGACTTTGGTGGTGGTGCGGCCACCGGTATGGGCTCTTGGAACTGGGGAATTACCAATACCTGTGCAGATGCTGATGGCGCGTGGGCTTTCATGGAGTATATGCTGCAACCAGATAACATCTTGATCATGACGGATGCTAATGGTGCTGTTCCGGCTCGTTTATCAGCTTTAGAACAACGCAGCGAGCTTTATGGTGATGGTGGCGATTTGAATATCTTTATTCAGCAGTTGAACAGTGAAGTGGCGGTACCCCGTCCAATTACGCCAGCTTACGCAACAATCACCAGCGAGTTTTCATTTGCTTTAGACTCAATTGTGACGGGCGGTGATGTCCAAACTGCCCTAAGTGATGCTGCCTTCAATATTGACTTAGATATTGAAGACAATAATGGCTATGAATAGGTAGAGATTTGACTTGGTGAGCGGTGACCAATTTTTGCTTATCACATGTAATAAATTGATTGCCGTTCACCAAGCAGATTGATAGCCTTTATTGGTCTATTTGCAAAATAGTTTTTACCATTTGTTCAAAAGTGAATGCGGGAAGGTTTTAGAGAAAATCGGCGGAGCTACTTCTCTCGCTTTTACTTAATAAAAGGATTGATGGGTTGGCTGCAGTTAATGTTGCTAATCTCATTTATCCAGTTGGAGGAGTAAAGGTGGTAATACAAAATAATGCGAGAAAAAAAGGTTGGCGTGGAAATGAAAGTCGTTTGGGCTGGTTATTTGCTTCACCTGCTCTGATTCTCTTATTTGTGTTTGTTATTGTCCCATTCATTTTGGCATTCATTTTCTCATTCACAAATCAGCGGCTTGTTCCCGGCCCAAATCCAACCGAATTTGTAGGTCTGCGAAATTTTACCCGGCTAGTAGCCGACAAGCGGTTTACGCGAGCCCTGCTCAATAATTTTACGTTTGTGGGGGTTGTTGTGCCGGTGCAAACAGTACTGGCTCTATTGCTCGCCGTCCTCATTAATCAAAAGCTTAAATTTGTTAATTTCTTTCGCACCGTTTATTTCAGCCCTGTTGCTATCACGATGGTAGTTGTTTCTGTGGTGTGGGCATTCTTGTACGAGGCAAGCGCCAATGGCACGATCAATCAATTTGTCAATTTTATTTCCTTTGGCTTAATTGGCCCTCAAGATTGGTTGGGCAATCGAAGCCTTGCCTTTGGGGCGATTATGCTTTTATCAATTTGGCAGGGGGTTGGTTTTCAGATGGTGATATTCCTCGCTGGTTTACAAGAAATTCCTTATTCACTTTACGAGGCGGCTCAAATTGATGGGGCCAATATCCGGCAGCAATTTTTCAATGTGACCCTACCGATGTTGCGGAATACCACGCTGTTTGTTGTGATTTCAACCACTATTCTTGCCTTTCAACTCTATGCGCAAGTCGAAGTTTTAACGAGGGGTGGTCCACAAAATTCGACGCAAACGATGGTGTTTTACACAAAAGTGATGGGCTTTGAACAGGGGCGAATTGGATACGCTTCAGCCATTACGGTAATTTTCTTTTTAATCGTTCTCATTATCTCACTGGTTCAACGATATGTATTATCGGAATCTGAGGCTTAGGGGGAAAAATGGCACACGTTGCAATGCAAGGAAATAGCGAGGTAAAACAAAAAACGGGTAGCTTATCTATGCAAAAAAGGGTAGGCACTGTTTTGGGTTATATCGCATTAGTTTTACTTGGTTTCTTTTTTCTGTTCCCGACAATCGCCATGATTGTGTTGTCGCTTCAAGCAGATGAGACGAGTATTACTCAAGATATGGGCACCATTTGGATGTTTATTCCACGCGCCATATCGTTTCAAAATTATACGGATGTTTTTGAACGGGTTGATTTTCCGTTGGCATTTGGCAATTCAGTTTTAATCGTTGGTTCGACGATTGTGATTGGATTGTTTGTCAATAGCTTGATTGCTTATTCATTGTCACGACTGAAATGGTCTGGCCGTGATTTGATGCTGGGCGTGGTCGTAGCGCTGATGATTATTCCCTTTGAGGCTATTGCGGTGCCTCTGTTGCGAGTGGTGAATGTTTTTGGTTGGCTGAATTCATATCACGTACAGATTATTCCATTTATTGCTGACGCCTTTTCAATTTTCCTGTTTTATCAATTTTTTATTGGTATTCCGGTTGAATTGGAAGAAGCGGCGCTGGTTGATGGTGCCAGTCGTTTTCGGATTTACTGGCAAATTATTGTGCCGCTTTCTCTGCCCGTATTTTCTACTGTTGCGATCCTGCAGTTTATTTTCAAGTGGGGCATGCTTCTCTGGCCTTTGATGGTCACGCGTGGTCCAGAGTTTATGCCGCTGCCTTTGGCAATGAATACGTTGTACGGTCAGGCGCCATTCTTGTGGGGCGATCGATTTGCATTTGCGGCTTTAATGACCTTGCCTACTTTAGCTATCTTTTTAATTTTCCAACGCTGGTTTGTTCAAAGTGTGGCGAGTAGTGGTGTAAAAGGGTAGCTACTGTTTCGTCTACTCTGATTTGATGGATAAAAATTAGGATGAAGGGTGACGAAACCTTCGATTCCGTTCAATTTGATATCCATCATTTGAGAGTGGACAGAACACCAGTTAGCCAAATGTATCTGCTAACATGATGAAAAATTCAAATGTGATCATGGATCTGTCTGAACCTTTACGGCCGTTGCTGCACTTCTCTGTACCGAAAAACTGGATGAACGACCCGAACGGGATGGTGTTTTACAAGGGAGAATATCACCTTTTCTATCAATATTACCCTGATGATACAAAGTGGGGGCCCATGCATTGGGGGCACGCCGTGAGTCCTGACATGGTGAACTGGACGCATCTGCCCATTGCACTTTATCCAGATGAGCTTGGCTACATTTTTTCTGGGGGGGCCGTTATCGATTGGCACAACACGGCCGGTTTTGGCGAAGAGGCGATGATCGCTTTTTATACCTACCACGATCCCGATAGCGAAAAGCAGAGTCAGGCGCTGGCGTACAGCGTGGATAACGGCCGTTCTTGGATCAAATATCAAGGTAACCCAATCATCCCTACACCACCTAATTTACAAAACTTTCGTGATCCAAAAGTGATATGGTACGACGCCGGAAACGGTGCAGGGCATTGGGTGATGCTCATTGCTGCTGGGAACGCTATTCAATTTTACACTTCTTCTGATATGGTGAATTGGGAGAGGAAAGGGCGCTTTGGTTTTGGGCAAGGTGCGGCAACGGGCGTGTGGGAAACACCAGATATGTTTGAGTTGTCCATTGATGGTGGGGCTGAAACCCGCTGGGTGTTAACCGTAGGACTTGGGGCAGGTGCCCCAGCTGGTGGTAGCGGAATGCAATATTTTGTAGGGCAGTTTAATGGATATGAGTTTGTCAATGACAATTCTAAAGAGACTGTTTTATGGGCAGATTACGGGGCTGATTTTTATGCGGCACAGTCGTGGAGCGATACACTGGATGGGCGTCAGCTTTGGCTAGCGTGGATGAATAATTGGCAGTATGCCACTCAAATTCCGACGTCAACCTGGCGCGGAGCGATGTCGCTACCGCGTGAAGTTGGCTTAACAGAAACGGAAAAGGGTTATCAACTTGTTCAAAAACCGATAGCCGAACTTCAACAGCTTCGAGTGGAGCACTTTGCTTGGCAAATGGTAACGATTCCGATTGAGGCAGGCTTTAAGCCCAACCTTACAGCCCCTTTAATGGAGATAGTAGCGATTTTTGAAGTTGATGCTGCTGTGGACCAATTTGGATTTCGGCTAGTGTCAGATGATGATGCATATACGGCCGTTGGCTATAGACCAAAAAACCGACATCTGTTTGTAGATCGGTCTCAGGCGGGGTTGTCGAATTTTCACGAAGCGTTTGGTGATACTCATTTAGCTGAATACAGGATTTCTAATCAACTGCTGCGTTTCCACATGTTTGTCGATAGCTCAGCATTCGTCCTGTTTGTTGATGAAGGTTTAGTCACGTTTAATGAGCGTGTATTCCCAACGAATAACCAATTTAGTCTCCATTTTTTCAGTGAAAACAAAAGCGTCATTTTGAAATCACTGGACGTATATTTACTGTCTCCGGCGCAGTTTTTTGTAGAAGCAGCTGCCGAATAGAATCCACTTTTGGGTGGGGTTATTAATTGTAGGATCACCTTTGATTTGCAAGGTTATCTTCTCCGTGGAAGGTGTGGCTCATTTGGCTCTGAGCCGCACCTTTTCTTTGAGTTGGCCCAAGGTGGCCTGAGCGATACACCAAACAAAGATTGTCGAATCACATTTGGCAACGGAACCTAAGGAAAAAAATGATGATGAAAACGGCCGTTTTAACTGAACATGGCTTTGAAATTCAAGAGGTAAAAATCCCTGAAATTGGAGATGATGAGTTGCTGATTCAAACTCATTCTAGTGGCGTATGCAGTGGCGACCTGTTTGTTTATCAAAATCGAGAAACGATGGCGAAAGCATACAGTCGGTTGGGACATGAAGGGAGCGGACAGGTGGTTCAAGTTGGTAAAAATGTGGCTGGATTTTCCAAAGGAGATGTGGTTACTTCATTTTCGCTGCCCGTTTATAGTGAATATTTTGCGTCAAAACCTTCAGAGCTTGTTAAACTGCCTAGCACCATAAATCCAACATATGCTTTAGGTGAAGCGATTGCTTGCTGTGTCCACGCTGGCAATCGGTTTGGTATTCAGCCGGGGGATAAAGTGGCGATTATTGGCTGTGGCTTTATGGGATTGGTGTGTCAGCAGATTGCCGTTTATCAACTAGCTGGTGAAATTTGCGCGATTGACCCTATGGCAGATCGCCTGTCCTTAAGCCAGCAGTTTGGTGCTGTTGCGGCGTACAATCCTTCGGTTGTTGAGGCGGATGAAATTTTAGACAAACATGGTCCGTTTGATGTGGTGATTGAAGCGGCGGGCGTGCAGAGTGCCGTTGACCTCAGCACTGAGCTGGTGGCGGAACACGGCCGTCTTATTTTGGTTGGCTATCATCAATCCCACAATGGGATGCGCTCTGTGAATATGCAGAAATGGAACTACAAAGCGATTGATGTAGTGAACGGGCACGTTCGTCGTGTCGATGAGAAATTAGACGCTATGCGCCAAGGGATGATGATGATGGCACAAGGGTATATCGTGACGGAACCGCTGGTGCAGGTATTCAATTTTGCAGACACGGAGCAAGCTTTTCAACTGCTGGATCAGCGTCAAGATGGTTTGTTAAAAGCCGTGCTCATGATAAATCCCTAACCCACTTGTTCAGCCAGGGCAATAATTCGCAGACGAAGGCTTTCAAATGCGGCTAGAATAGCTTGATCGGTGCCATCATCAATCGTGCCACCCCCATTGGAGCAGACTTGCGTAATGGGGTCAGTAGCAGCTTTTACCGTTTGCAAGATTGAAACGTATTCATTATGAGCCGTTTGCCACTCTGGTGGGACAGATGTGAAGACGGGTGATTCCTCCCAAGCGGTATAGTCGCCCCAATAACGCTGGCAACTGCCAGAATTTCCCGTTACAACACCCCCAAAATAATCTAAGAAAGTGGGAATTCTATCTCGTTGTGCTTGGATCGAGGTTCTAAATCGATGCTCATCCCATTCTAGAATGGGGGTTTTTGGATAGACAGCGACAGGCGCTGAAGTTGGTGGTGGCGGTGGTGGCAAAGGTGTGTTTGTTGGGGGAACTGGGGTATTGGTTTGGGTGGCGGTGGGTTCGGGTGTATTTGTGGGTGTATTTGTAGCCGTAGCCGTTTGGGTGGCTGTTTCTGTGGGCTCAGGTGTTTGAGTGGCCGTAGGCTCAGGCGTATTCGTTGGTGTATTGCTGGGTTCTGGGGTGGGTGTGTCAGGCTCGGCCGTGGGTTCGACTTCCTGAACAATGGCCACAACGGCCGTTTCTTCGAGTCGGTCTGCTTCTGGTGAGCAAGCAGATAGCACAAATATAGTAATAGAAAGTATTAATAGATAACGATGAGTTTTCAT
>JBCCFD010000043.1:0-27866 GCA_039029915.1 Chloroflexota bacterium | reverse complement strand
GCGCGGCTGTAGTCGACGTCCTCGACGCACCACATGATTATTCAGCACGATTTATGCAAATCAATCAATACTGCGTCTATTCTAATCACCAATACTAAGGAGATTTTTAAATCCCCTTAGTCTCTAATCAGAAAGTCAACTAAATAGGTTCCCTTATGAACAAACAGTATAAAAGTCTGCTCGCAGTTTTCCTACTGTTAGCGATAGCTTTCCTTAATTTTAGTCATTCAAGTGATGTTGCTGCAAAAGAACCAGTCATCATCACCAATCAAACTGAATCCAACACCATTGTGACGGTACGCAAAACGTATATGGTTGCAGGGCAGGCGGTAGCGCAAAGCTCATATTCTCGTGATGCAACTACCGCTCCAGACGATGAATTAGGCCGAACCAATGAAGCGCTGTACTTCATTTACAGCGACCATTTAGGGGGTGCCAATACGCTGGTTAATGCCAGCAGTGGCGAGCAAACCAACACGCGTTTCTTACCCTTTGGCGGTATACGGTTCGGTGGGGAGCAGCTTGATGACCTCACAGAGCGTGGCTTTACGGGGCACCATGAAAACCGTAACATTGGCCTCACCTACATGAATGCACGCTATTATTTGCCAGGAATCGGCCGTTTTGCTTCAAGCGATACAATTGTGCCGAATCCAAATGATCCCCAAACATTCAATCGATTTAGCTACGGAAATAACTCCCCAATAAATATGATTGATCCGTCTGGACATTGTGGTGCGGATGTTATCCATCAGGCGGTTGGTGATGAAATATCAACAGAAAGAAATGAGACTTTATACAATCTTTGTGTTGATGAACGAGATATGCTCGAGAGTGCCTATGGAATCGACATTTATGGTGAATGGTTTTATCGCGAAATGCTCTTGTTTCGAGATAGTCTTGAATTACTAGGTCAAACCTTTGAGGTGCTTGGAAGCGTCGACGGTTTCGCAGAAACGGTCAATATAATTCAAGGCTATCAATTTGGTAGACAAACGACAGCCCCACTGTGCGCAGGCAGAGCATGTCATAGTGGATTTTTAAAGAGAATTGTCCTAACAGACTTAACATTTTTTACAAGACAGGACTTTAAGCAAAGAGATGAATTTCTTGTGATGGAGACGATTATTCATGAGATAGTTCATGCTTGGGATCATCAAAGTGGGTATGCATTATCAGATGGATTAAGACAGGCAGTTGGTGGGCATATTCAATTTGGCACTAATTGTTATATTCGATGTACGAAAGCAGACCCTAAATATGCTGCGACAGGAGGAAATGTTTACGATATTTCGGGAAGCAATGCCCAAGAAGATTTGGCATGGGCGTTTTCAACATTAGCGACGGATCAAGCTGGATTTTTTAGTCATAATTCTTCTGCTAGTAATCCGTATACTTACTATATTTATGGCTTGTTTGGCAGCGATCCTTCAACCTTGATTAACCCTTAACGGATTTTGGGAGAGCGTAAAGATTATTCACCATTGCTAAGCTTATGATTGCTGTGAATTTAACGATTGCAGCAATTATAAGCGAGTCAGCCAGCATAGCTTTGAGTTTGGTCGAAGAGAAAGCCAGCATACCACGGTAAAAACGCAGTTCCCACACCGTAGGCGGCACTAACGGCCTCGTTGATGCTGCCTACGGTGTTACCTACAAAAAGCTTAAACCGTGCAGCAACAAGGGATGGTCGAAACCTTTTGCTAAAGTTTAAGTAATTTTCAGAAAGTATCTTGAATTCCTGAGCACAAAATGAAAATCAGTTACAGGAGAACAAAAACTTATACGAAGCTGTTTTATTTCAAGATACTTTTTGTTCTCCACTTAGCAGCTAGTAGCTGTTTTCTAAGGGGAGTTTGACAATGAAGTTGCTGCCCACGTCGACTTGGCTGGTGACGCTAATTTCGCCCTGGTGGGCCTCAACGAGGCTCTTGACGATGGCTAACCCAAGCCCCGTCCCAATGGCTATGTGCTGGTGCCCTTTAACCCGACTATACCGGTCAAAGATGGTGGGTAGCTCATCTTCGGGGATGCCATACCCGGTGTCTCGAACTGAGAAGATGGCGTAACGGCCGTTAGCGACCGTCTTGATCGTTACCTCACCCTCTTCTGGCGTGTATTTCACCGCGTTAGAAATTAAGTTGAGCAGCACCCGCTGAATTTTGCTAAAGTCAGCCATGACCATAACCGGATCAGGCACCTCGTCATAGAAAAGCTTGATTCTTTTTTCCATGGCGGGGGCCGCAATAGACTCAACGGCCGTTTTTGTTAAGAGCGCCAAATCAAAGCTTTCACACTCCAGCACAATGGGCGAGCCCGATTGATACTTTTCAATCTCAAGAATGTTGTTCACGATATCAAGCAGCGTCTCTTGACTGTGTAAAATCACCTTAGAGATTTTAACCTGCTGTTCTCGTTCCAATTCGCGTGATCTTAAAATGCTGGCATACCCTTTGATGCTCGTAAGCGGCGTGCGCATATCGTGGGTTAAGACGGCCAAAAATGCATTTTTCTCCATGTGGAGCGTTTGTAATTCTTCATTTGCGCTTTCAAGCTGTTGATTGGCTTGCCCCAGCTGCAGGTTGGCTTCACCCAACTGAAGATTGGTTTGCTCTATTTGACGGTTTGTTTTTTCAAGCTTTTGATTGGCTGTGGCTAGCTCTTTCGTGCGCTCCGTAACAATACCTTCTAAGCTTTCCATCTGCTTTTTGGCGTTGCTCACCGTCAGCCTGAAAGAGTAGGCTGAAAGTAAAATGGGTAGGAAAAAAATCGCGATACCCAATAAATCAAATTCTCGAACAGCAGACGCTAAAAGCCCGCCACCGGCGCTCATCACGAGCACGTTAATTGGAATGGCCCAGCGGTTCTCGCGCCAAACGTGAAGCGGTTTGGCACCGTGAACTAAATAAATAATCACGATCAGAAGCCATAAATTGACCTGATCTCCAACCACTGCGCCCACAATCCACGGCACCGTATTGCTTAGAAGAACATTGCCATTAAAGAACGTTGTCAAATATTGCAGGGCAATCCCAGCGAGAACGGCCGCAATCGCATTCATACCAATGTTGACACCCAGCTTTTCCCCTTCTTGGCGCCAGTTTTGCTCAGGATTGCGCCACTTATCATAATTTTGCATCAACCAAAGGCCAATTTCAGCCGCCGCCGCCACAAGCGCAGCCAGCTGTGGGCCATATAAGGATGCCGTTGTTAGGCTGATGGCAGAACTGACTGAGACCCCCGCGTTGCCCTCAACAAATGAAGTCATGGTAATTTGTGAAAGAACCCCAAGACCGACTAACAGAAAGAAGGTTAGCGGTGGATTTTCTTGGCCGATCTGAAAAAGACCCAAACCAATGAGCACGATTCCCATTATAGAAATAAAAAGTGAGTATGCACTTCGCAAATTTTTCATAGTGAGAATGCCAAAAAAATCGATAAAAAAAGGTTTGCACCACCTATTGGTGCCAAATTAGCTTAAAAGAAAATCCCCGTGATGCCCATAGGAGATCACGGGGATTTAGTATCATTCATTTCATCTTTTTACGTGACGTTAACAGCTTAAGGTTCCGAGGATTCTAAATTGAAAACCCTGTTAGATAAAAGCTTCGGAACTTCGAGGAAACGAAGGGTGTCGCCATTGTGTTAATCAAAGCAGGCAATTCATTTCATTTGACTATGGAGATGGTGGTGTTGCTTCTGGGAACTCGGCGATGCCAAGCCATGAGTAACCACCAAGCCACGAATAGCCACCAAGCCACGAATAGCCACCGAGCCATGAGTAGCCGCCGAGCCATGAGTAGCCGCCGAGCCACGAATAGCCGCTTTGCCACACCGCATCGGTTGACCAATCTTGCCAATCGTCAACGCTACCGAGCCATGAGTAACCACCGAGCCATGAGTAGCCGCCGAGCCACGAGTAGCCGCCGAGCCACGAGTAGCCGCCGAGCCATGAGTAACCACCAAGCCACGAGTAACCGCCGAGCCATGAATAGCCTTCAGCATCAGCGATAGGATTACCTTCTTCATCTACAATGACAAACTTACCGTTGCTTCCATCATCATCTGTTTGGTAAGCAACAGGGCCAACATAAGTGCCACCTGGCTCCATGCCAACGTTTGCTTCCCCTTCAGGCGGGTTTAAGACTGACTCATGCAGCGAAATGCGACCAGCACCCTGTTGGAAAACGCTCCAAACGAGTTGCCCATCATCATAAGCGGCTGATTGAGCAGATGCCATCAAAGCGTATTTCACTTCGTCAGGCGTCATGTCTGGATTGGCATCAAGCATTAAGGCAATCGCGCCGGATGTCACGGCCGTTGCGGCGGAGGTGCCCGCAATTTTGTAATAGTTGCCTCGCACGTTGAGGTCTGGGTTTTCTTGGGCAAAAATACTGTTGTTCGGCGCTTTGGCCGCCATGTGTGCTCCGGGTGCAACAATATCCGGTTTAATGAAGCCCATCTCTGTAGGGCCTGCACCACTAAAAGGGGCAATATAATCATCAGATAAGTCGTCTGGCGTGTAATTATCAGTAAATGCACCCACTGTGATAATAAATGGATCATTCCCCGGCGCCGAAATCGTCATTGGGTCAGAGCCGCCGTTTCCAGCCGCTGCGACAACCACAATGCCTGCTTCCCAAAGGGCTTCCACTGATTGATTGATAGGGTCAGCCCAGTAAGGACCATTAACCGCACTCATCAGTGACATGTTTACCACGCGAATATTTAGCTCGTCTTTGTTTTCTAGCACCCAATTTAAACCTTCTACAATGTCTGTATAGGTGCCTTTCCCTTCACTGTCTAAGACGCGGACGTCTACGAACTGAACTTCTGGTGCCACGCTGACGTAGAGACGACGATATGTTCTGTCGTTGCCAATTAGGCTAGCCATCATCGTGCCATGACCATGTGGGTCTGTTTTGCGCGGACCGTTATCTAAGGCGTCATATCGCTCAACAATACGTTCTCTAATCCAGCGTTGATTGGCAATACCGGTGTCTAGGACAGCAACAGTGACTGAGTCGCCTGTGACGCCAGCTTCCCACGCCACATCAGCCCCCATGACTTCGGGAAATGCTGCCCCGAACTGTGAACGAGACGGCCGTTTATTATTCCGACCTGCGATTTCAGCCATGTTGTCATCATAGACCGCCACCGTTCGCGGATCATCAGAAATAGCCGATACGCTGGCCACCAGCACATCTGCTGAAACGGCATTGATAATGGCAAGCTCTTCATTGACCTGACCACCAAAATCGTTGACGATTTCGGCTGCCGTATCAACGTTTTCTGCCTGAACTAATACTGGGCGTGTTGCATCGACGGCTGTGGCGGCAAAGGTTGGCACCACAAAAACGGCCGTTAACAACAATAATAACCCTAAAAGAAAACTTCGTTTCATAAAAAAACTCCCCTGAAATGGAAAACAACAAGTTCTTTAATAAAGAACAGCCTGATCCAAGCTTTTGCTCTCCTGTAAGTAAATCACAGTCACCAGCTGGTGATTCAATTTCCTCAAGATGATTTACTTAAAGTTACTCCAATTCGGTAAGCCTCATACTTCATTACGTAGGATTCATTTCTTTCTTTGGAGACAAAGAATTAAAAAACTCTAGCAACAAAGCACTAAGCGGCTCGCATAAGATACCAAGGCCGAACAGCATCAATACACAACGAATCGTTGCGTCTGATTGAGCTTTACCAACAGAAAAATTGCATCAGGCAAACTGATGTCAGGCATTGGCTTTTATAAGATTGAATAAAGTATGCTGAGACTCCCATCCCAGTCGTATGCGAACGGAAAAATCATTCAAATACATTGGACGAATCTTTATCCGTTTACCTACGTGAATTATTAGGGAATAAGGCCTGTTTCTCAATAGTACCGATGTCACGAGAATGCCCAAAATATTCAATTTTGAGCTGTTTTAAATGGGACACCATGTGGCGCAGCAACACCAGCAAATGAATGTAAATAGAACACGGATGACACAGATTTCGCGGACTGAGCGAATTTTTAGCTCATTGCTGACCGGCTGATAAGCTGATTAGCTTTTTTATTTAGCTTGAGGGGATTTCATAACTACCGGTAACGTAATTGTAAACGTTGTGCCTTGTTCTTCAACGCTGTCAACTCGAATCTCACCGTTGTGAGATTCCACCAATGCTTTTGTGATTGCTAGGCCTAAGCCCGTGCCGGATGCTTTATCCTTGTGCTTTATCACCCGGCGGTATCGATCAAAAATGTAGGGCAGTTCAGATTCAGGGATGCCATAGCCTGTGTCAATGATGTCTAAATGAAGATAGCCTTCATTCGATTGTAGTCGCACATCAACGTTCCCCTTTTCCGGCGTGTATTTAATCGCATTTGACAACACGTTTTGCAAAACACGCTCAATTTGGACTCGATCGGCATGAATCGATAGCGGCCCTGGTGGCAGCAAATAGTTGAGTTTAATTGCCTTTTGTTGGGCATGGGCCTGTAACGATTCGACCGTTGCCGACAGCAATTCTACAAAATCAAAGGTTTCAGGGTTTGTAATCAGCTCTCGATTTGAAGATAGCTTTTCGATATCTAAAATGTTATTGACGATGTTAATGAGTGTTGTTTGGCTCCGTAGGATTACATCCAGCATATGGGGCTTTTTAGCCGCTAGCTCTGGTTTGTCTCTTAATAATGAACCATAAAGATTGATGCTCGTAATCGGTGTTTTCATATCGTGAGCTAAAACGGATAAGAGTGCATCCTTCTCACCCATCAGATCAGCTAACTCTTTGGTTCTCTCTTCAATAATATTTTCTAAATTATCCATATGGGCTTTCATTTGACGGACATAAAGTTGGAAGGAAATGGCTGATAACCCAATGGGGAGGAAAAAAACGATAACACCCAACGTACCATGGAGAAAGAGTGCTGTGGCTAAAGTAAAACCACCGATTGCCTCAACGGCAATATTGGTTAACATCGCCCATCGATTGCTTAACCAGAAATCAAACGGTTTAATGGCTGGCCCTTTTAACAATCTTAATAAGCCAATAAGAAGCCAAAGATTTAGCTGATCTAGGATAATTGCTGCGCCTAACCAAGCCAATACCAGCATGAAGGTGTTGAGAGCTGGATTAAATGAGTAGCTGAGCCAAAGAAATGAACCTGCGATATAGATAGCAACCGAGCGCATACCGATATTAAAGACGAGCTGATCCCAACGCCGTTTACTCGGAGGAACGTTATAATATTTATGAAGCCAATAACATAAACCTGAAATTGAAATCACAAATGCCCCAATAGCCGGACCGTAAACGGGCACTGTAGCAAGACTAACGGCCGTTCCTACCTCGTACGCCACTTTTGTTTTACCAACCGTTAAAAAAGGGGCAGCGATTTCAGCAATGGCAGCTAAGCAAACTAGTATAAATAAATTGAATAAATCTGATTGTGAGGGTAAGGCCACAAGGCCGAGAGTGAAAAACGAAAAGCCAAGGAGCCCAATAAAGAAAATGTATAAAAAATGGGACTCCTTCAATTTAGTATACCAAGGCGGAAATTTTACGGCCGTTTGCATATTAAAAATAAGTTAGGTCAAGATGCAAAAACTGTAAAGCGTGCGAATAGTCCTAGTATTTCGCTCCGTAAGCTTGCCTAAGGTTTTGGTTGAGCGAAAGTCTCAGCAGTTTTCCGATAATGGACTCCCAAAACTCGGTAAGCGAAAAACTATTCACGCAGCTGCTTCGAATACCTTTTTGTTTGCCACTTAGAGGGTGCAGTTCGTTGCTGCTTTGAAAGCAAAACAAAGATAAATCCTCGCCGCATTCTAAAATAACTGTTGTTTGATGTTGATGGTAAATACATGATTGTGGCCCGCCCAAAATAAAAAGTCCGATTATTTTTCGGACTTCTGTTCTTTATTTAGATTTATTTTCGTCAAAGTTAGTTTGGCAAACTAAACATTAGTCTGTCCAAATATACCCATCCTGATTGTTGTCAGGGTTACCTGTGTCGGTCCAAATGTAGCCTGCAACCTCAACGCCATCAGACTCAACTGCAGCCAGTGCACTGTTCATCATAAAGAAGGGTAGCGCCATAAATATAAAAATTCCCATGACGATTATCAATTTAACTTTGGTAGATAAAGTGGAAAGTGAAAAATTATTCAGCATGATTTGGCTCCTAGGTCAATATTTTTTTTGATTAAGCCCCAACTTAATCAGAGACAGAGGCACCATAATAATGAAAACTTACGAGAAAAATTAATCTGGACCTTTGTACCACGGATTGGCACTATTAATTGTTATCGTTATTTTGAGACTTGCGCTTTTCAAGAAGGCGAGACGCTAAGGTACCAGACGCTGGTGGTGTTTTGGCGGTTGGTGATGAAGAGGGTTGTTCCTTCTTAGGTTGCGGCTTTGCTTGCTCAACCGCATCCTGTCGTTGAATAGGGGGTGGGGCATCCTTTGAGGGTTCGGGGGCTGCTTTTGGCGCGGCGGCCCGATCTTTAGCTTGGAAAAGGCGAGATACTTGCTCTGTACGCGGAGCGGGGGCCACGGGTTGGGTTTGGAAGCGGCCAAAAGTCGCGGCCCATGCATTTTGCATATCTTGTCGGGTCACAACGAGACGCCGAAAGGCGATATCGATGGGTAGAAGCAAAACGGCCGTTAATGTTAACCAGTGCCAAATAGGGCGCGAGGCTGGTTCTGAAGGTAGATCGTGACTAAATACGGCCGTTTCTTGGGCAGATAAATCCTGACCACCCGTTGTGGTTGCCATCGACTCCAGCAGGCCAACATTGGACTCAAAGCTCGCATATTCAGGCGAGTAGCCTAGCACCCACCCGACCGTTTGACCGATGGTCTCCCCATTTTCATCCGAAGACTCATTGGCACCCGCCACTCGCATAAAGTAAGCCCCATCCGTATTGGGCACAAAGCTGGCTTCATATTGACCGGGGCCTACCTGCTGCAGCGGAATATTTTCAACCGCCCCTTCAGGACCAACCACATTTGTTTCCAAAGTGAGGTTGTTAACAAAACCGGCTGTTTCATCGCGGGCATCAACCGTTAGAATCGCTTGGTCATTGCTGTAGGTAACAAACGCTTCCAGATTGCTCTCTTGCTCTTGGGCATTGGTCCAGCGTACGGTTTGCGTCCAAAAAGCCGCAAATCCATTCCATTGAACCCAATCGATTGCCCAACGACCGGTGGCGTCAGAGGTCCACGCCACAACGCGACCCAGCCCGTATTGCCAGCTGGCCAAAAGCGGGTCACCCTGATGGGTTTCTAAAATGACTTGAGCCGTGTCTTTGGGGCTAGTGCCAACATAGCCATAAAGAGGAGGAACGGCCGTTATGCCCGTTAAAATAGGGCTGTTGCTGTTTAGGGTTGGGAAGAATCGCTCTTCGATGAGGTAGCTGCGCTGAATCGCTGTCGTTTCTTGAGTGAAGATTTGGGGCAGGTTAGCCGCTTCGTTGGTCAGATGAAAACGGCCGTTTCCGATCTCTGCCATGTCGCGAAGCCAGCCGGTGTCAGGTCCTTGCCCAATGCTCACGGTTGAAATCGTCACATCCTCAGTGGCAAGCCCTCGGATAAGCTCGGGCACCCCTTCTTTTTGCTCAGAGTCTGCGCCATCTGCCAAAATGACGATATGTTTTACTTGTGTGCTGCTTGAGGCCAACGCTTGAGACGCTGCTTCAAGCCCGGTACGAACGTAGATACCACCACCGCCAGCGCCGATTCGCCGAATGAGATTAACGGCCGTTTCTTTATCCCCAGCTGACAGTGGCCCAATGGGATTGTTGGCTTGGGTATCTACCGGAATAACCGTAATCTCGTCAAAATCATTTAAAAGTTCGACCACGCGTACCGCACCCTCTGCGGCAAGCTGAATCTTGGTTACGCCCCCCTCATCTGCCCCCATACTGCCCGAGCGATCAATAATGAGAACAATACTGACCGATGGGAATCGCTCCTGATCCTTGATTTGCATATCAACTGGGAGCGTTTCTTCTAATGCGGTGCCAAAGTAGCCACCCATCCCATAGCTTTCAGGCCCACCAACGGCCACTAAGCCTCCACCTAAATCGCGCACATAGCTCTGAATGATATCCATTTTTCGCGGCGAGAGGTTCTTGGCATTGACATTAACTAAAATAATTGAGGCGTAGTTGCTCAACTCCGCTAGGCTCGCCGGTAAATCGCTGGGCGTTGTGCGCTCTACATTAAGCCCTGCGGACTGTAAGGCAAGCTGAATTTGGGGTGATTCATCGGGGATTGGCTCACCGTTTCCATCAACTGCCCCTTCTTCTGCGATAATGAGGACGCGGGGTGGCCCCACAATTTCTGTAAATGCAGCCATCTGATTATTTTGGAAATAGGTGTCAAACTCGGGGGTGAGCTGGACCCGAAAGCGAGCAAACTGCTGTTCTGTGGCGCGTAGGCGGACGACTAAATTGTTAACGCCCCGCCTAAGCTGAACCTCTTCACTGTGAATGACATCACCGCCAGATGTCACGCGCAGAAAGGCTGGCATGTCGGTCGTAGATTCGGCCGTGACTTCAATGCGGAACGTTTCTCCCTCCACAACCCGAGCTGGGGCACGGACGCTGGTAAGCAAGGCTTCATCATCGGGAACCGACTGCGAAAGCGGTACATAGCTGATTTCAACGCCAGCCGCCGCTGCCAAATCCGCTGCTTCTAATGCCTCTCCAACGGTATCTGCGCCATCGCTCAAAATGACTAGACGCCGGGCGTGCCCAGCCGGGAACAGGGCCAGCCCAAGTTGAATGGCTTCGGCTAAGTTTGTCTGAAGCTGTTGGGGGGCTGACTGGATCGGAGCTAGCTCTGCCAAGCCACTCATTGGACGGTCAACAAGGGCATCACTGCCAAAGACGATAACGGCCGCTTGGTCGTTTAGGGGCATCGCCTCGACCGCGGTGCGAATGTAAGTTTCGGCCGTTTCTTTTTGTTCATTTGAGATAGAGTCGGAATGGTCAACGAGAAAAATAACCGCAAGCTGGTCGGCAGCCTGCACAAACTGGGTGCCAGCAAGACTTAGGGTGAGCAACAGCAAGATGACAATGCGCACCCCTAAGCTCGTCCATTCACGCCACCGACGAACGGCCGTATTGCGCGGACGCCCCACCCATACAAAATATGGAATCGTTAAGAGCAATAAGAACGCAATCGGAAACGAAAAATTCATAAAGTGTCCCGTCTTCAAATTAGTGAACGGAAACAGAATTATACTGCAAAAATAGGAGGAATTACCTGAGCCGATTCTTAATTATTAGTTTGGTTCTTCGTCAAGTAGGGGCAAAATGAGAGCAAAAACTGTACCGGAGCCATATTTGCTTTGAACCTTTATTTGGCCACCGTGAGCTGAAACAATAAAGTTGGTGAGGGATAGTCCCATGCCGCCTGAACGACTTGAACCGTTTTTGCTTACTGTAGCTAGCCCTGACCACAAGCTTTGTAGCCGATCCTCGGGGATACCCACACCCGTATCAACGACTTTCAGAACGAATTCACCATTTTCAACAGTGCCTGAGACCTGAACAACACCACCTATTTTGTTAAATTTTATGGCGTTGTGAAGCAAATGTTGGACTGCTTCAAGAAGCTGTTCGTGATCACCTAAAACAGGTGGTAACGTGGGGTCTGGTTCAAAGTCAACCCGAACGCGACGGGCTGAGGCCATTTTGCTAAGCTGATGGATGACTGTTTCCGTGACATTGTTCATTTGAACGGGCATTAGCGAGAATGATTGGCGTGATCCGATGCGGGTGGCCAGAGAGACAAGTTTGTCAAACGGCCGTTTTAGTTGCTCTAGCTGTGTATTTAGTTCAGCAACCTGAGCCGGTTGGAGTTCGGCCGCATCATGAGCCAGCTCAATATCTCTTGCCAGCGTTGTGGCAGAGGCAAAAGGCTTCGTTAATTCAGGGGAAAGTAAGGCAGTCACTTGTTTATGTAAATTAAGAAGTTCCGTTAGATGCCGCTTTTCACGTGATAGAACCTGATTTTGTTTGAAAACGTAGTGATTGATCTTTTGAAGGCTTGCCAAATTTTGGGCCTGTGCCAATAACGGGCTCACCTGTTCACCAAACTTGCTCAAATTATCATAATCTTGGCGACTATAAGATTCACCGGAGCGTTTATCCCCTAAAGCTAAAACACCAATTAAGCTATCCCCGGCATGAAGCGGCATGAAGAGGATTCTTTGCCACTGCGACAGCATTTGACGCGTTTTTTCCTCAACAGCAGAAAACTCTTCTAGGGTATCAATATCATATTGAACCAGCGGTGCTTTGATGCCACGCAAGTTTTGAGCAATGGGATCGTGTGATTCGAAGTCAACCGTTTGCTCTGGCAGCTGATCGTCTAGGCTAGCCAGAGGATATAAAATAAGCTTTCCCTTTGGCCCATCAGAAGCTTCAAAAAACCAAGCGTCATCGGTACCAAAATTTGACTGAACAGTGCGCAAAAAGAGCTGTCCTAATTGTTCTGGCTCTGGCAGATTCCCAATCGCATTGGCATACTCAGACATTACAATTTGGCGTCTCGCCTGTGCCGGTAAGAAGATGCGCTGGGAAATATTAGTAATAACGGGGAAGAACAGCGTAAACCCAATGGCAAAGATACCGGCCGCCAAAAGAAATACGATATTTCGACTGCCCACGGTGACATTGCTGGGTATTTGTTCAATCAGCAGCACAAGATAGCTTAAAGCAGCTACAGCAAGGCCAAATACGATGCCAGTGCCAGCTAGACGGCTAATTAGCTGCCGAATAGCCAGAGGTAGGTCGGGTAGCTGAGTGTGTGTAATTGAGTAAGTCCCAACAAAAAGTGCGACGATGGCAACTAACACGCTAAGCTGTTGCCAACCGGGTTGGCTGACCTGATTAATTGAGTTGAAGATACCGCTCACAAATAAAAAGATGAGCATTAATATCCAATAGTTAAGTAGATTTTTAAATAAGGAGCGTGAGACACTTGAATATGTTCTTTGGGTTAATATGAGTGAAGCAAGCAGTGGCACAACCCAGCTTGCTACCCAAACACCGGACCAAAGATAAAATTGGCCAATAAATTGACCGGCGATCTGAATGTCTTCGTTAAATAGGGTCCAAAGCCGAGGTTCTATTGCTAAAGCGCCACCCCAAATTAGGAGGCTGATGATGATTGTGAGGCGATTTGCTGAGGTAGGTGTGTTCAGCTGGCTAAACGTCGTAATTAAAATACCAATGATCATCAGAGAGAAGGCATAGGTGCCAACAATGCCCCATCCGAACCGAATGGGTCTAGATAAGATTTCGAATGTAAACGGCCGCATACTGCTGCTGGCCCAAATGACACCGACCAAGAGGGTAAATAACCAGCGGGAATAAACAAATCGTCGCCTGGATTTAGATTGCCATGTGTAAAGTGCCATCAAAATGAAGCTAAGTGGCAGAATTGAGATGATGAGGAGTTGTGGATTAAGGCTCATTGAACGGCCGTGTTGCTCCCTAAAACATTAAAAATTGGCTTTTTGAACATCATTAGAGTGAGAAGCTAATAGTTTTCACCGAGTAAATTCCACGTTTTATTTCAAGATATGTTGTGAAACTTACCTCAAAATAATTTACGGCCGTTTCAGTACACATTAAGAAAACGTCTGAGAAGACATAGATGCGTGTAAATGACACATTTCAAAACTTCGGCCACAACGAATTCATTATACCATGCCCATCTGAGAATGATTGGTGAATATCTCCTAGTGGCCCGTGAAAATCCCACGAATATCCCAATTACCCAAAGATGTTCCAACCTCTACTGCAATAACCCAAAAATTAAGCACGAATATCCCAACCGTTATCCCAATAACCCAAGGATTACCCAACTTTTATCCCAATAACCCAAGGATTACCCAACTTTTATCCCAATAACCCAACCATATCCCAAGCCTAAATTTGGGATAAATTTGGGATAAGTTTGGGATAAAGGAGGCATAAAAAAATGTTGTTACTCTTTGTATTACCTAACGTCCAGTTGTTTCTCCAACCTCAATTGATAAAGTTCTACTAACACAATCCGCACCATTGTTAATGCACACATCAATTGTTCCTTCAAACTCACCTTCAGCGATTCCCTCACCAACCAGTTCGATTTCTAACGTATCGTTGCCAAAAATGGGCGTGAAATAGGTATAAGATTGATAGCCAACCAGCGGAATCTCAAAATCGTCTGAGAAAGGTGGGTCGGATTGGCTGATTTGAACGCCTTCTAAGTAGCTGTTTTGAATGTCGATACTGTCGAGCGTTTGGGAAACGGCCGTTAAATTCCGAACCGTTACGACAATGGCAAACGGCTCATTTAGCGGTACCGCTCTTGGTGCATCCACTAAAACAGAAACATCCGATGGCACCGTTGAATCTGTAAAAACCAAAAATAGCGTCCCAAAACTAACTGTACATAAACAAAGAAACCCAACCCCACCCAGTAAAATTAATATCACCCGACGATTCATGACAATCTCCTCAAAAAGTTTTGCGGTTTACTCAAAACCCGCATAACATTATCGACATGGGAAAAAACAATGGGTACGAGTTCGAGTATCTGGAAAAGTATAGCGGTCGATCTGGAAATTCTCCACGGAAAAATGGCAACAAAAAACAAGATAAGAAAAAGCGTGGCTGTCTTACCCGCCTTTTCATCTTGATGATCCAGCTAGGCTTGTTTGGCTTATTTGTTGGAATTATTGCCTTTGTGGGGGGGTATTTTTATTTGAGCAACCAGTTAGCAGGCTCAATTGATCAGCTTGCCGTGTATCAAGGAACAGGCGTTGGGGGCACCCCGCGTTTCTTCGATCGAAATGGTGAACTGCTTTTCGAACTGAACACCGTTGAAAAGCGACGCTGGTTGGCCTTTGATGAGATTCCCCGTGATGTTGTGTATGCCACCGTTACCGTTGAGGACGATACTTTTTGGACAAATCCCGGTTTTGATCCTGCCGCCATCGTCGCGGCCCTAATTAGTAATTACCGGAATGATGGGCGTCCCGTGGGGGCAAGCACAATTACCCAGCAGTTGGTTCGACACATCTCTTTTTCATATGAAGATCGCGTGGGCGTAAGCTACGAGCGTAAAGTTCGTGAAATTTTCCTTGCTTTTATCATGACACAAGAGCGTACTAAAGCTGAAATTATGCAGATGTACCTCAACGAGATTTACTACGGCAATTTAGCTTATGGGATTGAAGCCGCCTCCCAAACCTACTTTGCCAAATCCGCCACTGAGCTGTCACTGGCTGAAGCCGCATTTTTAGCCGGATTGCCTCAATCGCCCATCGATTGGGATCCGTATACAAATTTTGAAGGCGCAAAAGCAAGACAAGAGCTAATTCTCGATTTGATGGTTGAGGATGGATATATTGATTCTGCCACGGCCGAAATTGCCAAAGGCGTAAACATTGTTATTGCCCCGCGCATTACGGTGCAGGATGAAGTCGCTGATGTGGTGCTGCAGGCCCCACACTTCATCCTTTATGTGCAGGACGAGCTAGAGCGGCGGTATGGGCCGGATGCCATTATTCAAGGCGGATGGCAAATTACCACCAGCCTTGATATGAATATTCAGCGAACGGCTGAAGCAGTTGCCCGTCAACATGTCGCCAACCGCGCTGCTGCACACAATGTGAGCAATGCAGCTGTGATGGTCATGAAACCCACCACGGGTGAAGTGCTGAGCATGGTGGGCAGTCTAGACTACTTCAACCCAGAAATTGATGGACAGGTGAATGTGGCGCTGAGTTTGCGCCAGCCTGGCAGCAGCATCAAACCGGTCACGTTTGCTGCCGCCATGGAAAAAGGGTGGAACACAGGGGACGTGCTGTGGGACGTGCCCATCCAACTGGATTTGGGTGGGGGCGAAATTATGCAGCCAGTGAACTATGACGGCCGTTATCATGGGCCGCTTTTGTTCCGCGACGCCCTGGCCAATAGCTACAACATTCCGCCCGTGATGCTTTTGCGCGATGTAGGTGTGCCCTACTTTATTGGCACAGCCCGCAAAATGGGGATTGAGTCACTGCAAGAGCCTTCTGGGTTTTATGGACTGGCGTTGACCTTAGGTGGTGGGGAAGTGACGCTGATGGATATGACCCGCGCTTTTTCTACCCTAGCGAATGGAGGGAAACGGCCGCATATCACCACCATTCTCCAAATCACCGACAGCCGAGGCAATGTCATTTTTGATGCTCAAAATAATCGCTTGCCCGCGGTGAACGCGCTTGATCCACGCATTGCGTACGTGATTACTGATATTTTAGATGACGATCAGGCGCGCGTGCCTGCCATGGGGCGTGGCTCTGCGCTTGAACTGCCGTTTCCCGCAGCTGTGAAAACAGGTACCACCAATGATTTTCGGGATAACTGGACGGTAGGGTATACACCAAGTGTGACGGTTGGGGTTTGGTCAGGCAATTCAAATGGCCAACCTATGATTGATTCATCTGGTTTGCGCGGTGCCGCCCCCATTTGGAATGGCATTGTATCGGCAATTTATGCGGATGAAGGTATGAAGGCGAGTTTGATGATAGACGGCCGTTTACCTGCTGATCAGTTCATTCCCCCTGAAGGCATTGAGCTACGCCCCGTTTGTTTACCCGGTGGGACAGGGGGGAGTAGCTGTACAGCCAGTCGTCAAGATTGGTTCCTTGCAAATGCTGGGACGCACACCGTCCCGCGCATCTCTTATCCACAAAACCAGCAAACCAACTTTGGGGCATGGACATTAAACACATTGCCCATTGCCGCTGAAGATGCTCAGCGGTACGTGGATGCTCAGCCCGAGCTGATTGATGGAACCAGCGCACCGCGGCCTTCTCACTGTGTGGTTAACAGCAATCGGCCGCCTGACAACGCTCAAACGCGACTCTATTTGCCCGTGCCGCCCCACTATCCTGATGAGGTGCGCGCCCGTCAGTGGGCACAAGGGCGTGGTTTTGCCATCGCGCCGCCCACCATTTGTACCCGCGCTTCACTCCAGCCTGCGCCAGCTCCACAACCGACGGCTGAGGGAGGTGGATGACGCCTGCGGCAGCCTCAGACCACACGAGTAAGGGGGGATTTTGTAGTCTAACAATAGAAAACATGAATAAAGCAAATTGAATTTGAGGGTCAGGGTAATGGTTAAACATCATAAGGTGTTCTGATTCAGGTGGGCGGAAGCATAAACACGAGAATATCATGTGGCCCGTAGACATGCTTTGAGACAAGAGCAATAGTCGTTTGGTTTGGTGAAACAAAAACTTGTCCCACAAAATTGCTGTGCAATGAATTATTCGGTTTATTTTCAACAAAGTTCAAAATATCCGCACCGTGATGAACGAATAATTCTGGTGAATGAGTGACAATTTCTCGATTTCCATCTTCAAGATTAACTTTTAGCACGATTTGGTGGGCAATTGGGCGACCGTCAGAGTCTGGGGGTACGTTTCCCGTACCTCGTGTGTTTTTGTAGCAAGTTTCTTCATAATAAAGCGTTGTGTCTGTTTCCCACCCTAAAATTTCATATCGACAGGGCGGGAGTCTATCAAGGAAATTGAGGACATTTAACTGATAACCTTGAAGAAGAGAAGGCTGAGTGACGTGGATTGTGTCAACCAGGCTGTTCCCTTGCACTGCTGGCGCGTACTGACACGCTTGAAGAACAAAAACGATGCTGACTGAGAGAAAGAAGACGATTGATATGCTTGTTTTGTTTTTAGTCCACATAAAAATGGGTGATTGCGTCTTGGCTTATATGGCCTTTTACACGCCTAAAAATTGTTTGAACAAAAGATACAAATAGAAATAGCTCCGACGAGTTAGGTCAAGTTTTATTATTTTGTTGATTGGAAGTGGTGAATTGTGAGTCACCTGTTGAATCTGGCTTTTCCTATATTCGCGGGTCGAGTATAAGATTTTGGATTGAGGTTTGTCAACGGCCGTATACCAACCGTAGTTTGAAGGTCGTTAATTCAAATTACGGCTGGTTGAGTGTTCCGAAGTTTCTAAATTGAAAACCCTGTTAGATAAACGGTTCGGAACCTCGAGGAAACGATGTGTATGGCCGTTTTTTATTCAAAGCAGGAACTTCAATTCACTTCAATGGATATGTAAATCAAAAAAAGGAATTTGACGTCCAAATTTGTGGGCTAATATTGAAATCAATCGCGGAAAATTTGCTGCATTAAGGCAAACTCGTTGAACAACATCCACTCTTGTTCAATACGGCCGTTTCGAATTTCATGCTGGGTAATCCCCCATAGATGAACTTGTCGGCCAGTGGGTTCACCATATAAGCTCCACCCGCTGTGATTGCCTACGATACTCCATCGCATAGCGGTGCGATAGCCATCTGTATCGTTGCCCATCCAATATAAATCATCGATTTGAAACGCCAGATTAGGAAAGGTTGCGAGGATAGAGAGAAGAAAGGCTTGGTATTGGGAACGGCCGTAAAAACGACGACCGTTTGAGCTCAGCACCAGCACATTGGGAGCATGTGACCGGGTAATCGTTTTAAGCATGCGCCGATTAAAGATGTTGTGGTACGTTGTTTCAAGAAAATCGGTGACATCAAACGATTGGTTGGCTTGATATGTACGGTAAGCAGGCTTGCCCTGACCGGGTAAGCGTTCTGGCTCAAAGCTTGGCACCGGCACCTGATTATCCGCCCGCTGATTCCCTATTTTGCGCGCCAATTCTCGCAAATCAAAACCAAGCTGGCGTACAAGATCTGCGTTGTCGTAAAGAACCCACTCTTCAAAGATTTCGTTTTCAAGAGCCACACAGTTGGCAATGCACCACAGCTCAACCTGTTTGCCTGTCGCCACTCCGTAACGACTGTTGCCTGTGTTCGTCCCTTTGATGACGGTGCGATGTGAGGTGTGGAACCCCACCACGTCGTCTCCCGCCCAAATGATATCATCTGCAAAGAGGCGAATATTGGGGAAGGCGTTGACGGTATGAACCGTGTCCGACACGATTTTGTCACGGCCGTATTGCAAGCCAAACCCATCAACAACCCGTGAGTTGTGCTTATATGTATCGTAAATATAGCCAATATCTTTCTCTTCCCAGATGCGGTGGGTAATCCGAACGATGTAATCAATAATGTCAACGTAGGTGTCTTCAAAGCCGCGCATCGGTTGGATACGTTCACTGCCGGGATTAGCTAAAAGCCGCTCGGTGCCACCTCTGGCGTCGAGAGAGATAGAAAAGTCTGAGGGCATCGTGCGAAAGCCAGCGATTGGTTGCGTGGGTACTGCCAGATTTTTTTCTTTAGCTGCTGTTTTTTTCGTGCTTGTCATTTTTTACCTCGCTTATTTTGCTTGATGAGCGGTGATTTGAGCATAAACTGCCGTTTCATCCATCACCATCCACTCATTGAGAATGGTGTCATCCCGCAGTTCAAAATGGGAAATGCCCAACAGGGCTAGCGGACAGCCTGTTGGTGCGCCGTAACGGCCGTTGCCGCTGTGCGTACCGCAATATGACCAGCGCAGCGCAATGCGTACGGGTCGGTTTGGCTCTTCTTTAACAATAACGTGATGAGGTTCGAATCGACCGTCGGGAATCGAAGCTAGAATGCTCATCAGTAAGTTGCCCGTGCGGAAACGGCCGTAGCAAATTTGCCCCCCTAATCCTTCAAAACGCATAGCGCGGTCATAAAGCATCGTCATGGCGTTGGTATTTTTATCATTCCAAATTGCATCGAATCCAGAGAGGAGATAATGGGCGATCCGGGTGTTCCCATCAATAGTTAGGCCTTCGGATGCAGACCAATGTTGCCTCATGGCTTCATTGCCAACTGCATAAGGGGCTGGATTCTTAGAACCTAATCTATGTCCCAACTGAACTGGATCAACGCCCAGCTGTAGGGCGATGCTGGCCTGATCGCGCAGCACCCACTCTTCAACAACCTGATTATCCCGACACAAACAATCTGCGATGGCTAAGGCAGTGATAGGCTGATTTGTAGGTGATCCAAAGGTGCCGTTTCCCAGATGGGTTGCTGTTGAGCGAACCCGATGTGAAGATAAAAAACCGGGATTCTTGCTGCCAATAATGATTTCTTCAGCAAAGAGCTTTCTGTCGGGGAATTCGTGAAGGGTTTCTAGCGTATGGTTAACCACATCGGCTGCTGTGCTGGTCATGCCGTGGGGTGTCCGGACGGGGCCATCTGCCGCGTACCAATCATGAATTTTCCCGATGCCGCGCTCTTCCCAAATTTGATAGGTGATGTCGATGATGTACTGTTTGGGTGTGTTGAATTCTGGTGCAAAATTTTGCATGGTCATTGAGAGGTGCTCCTGTGTCAAGCTGTGAGCCATGGGCTTTATGTTTTAAGCTGACGGTTGTAAGCGATGAATTTTCATTTTAGATTCTTGGATTTTGGTTGATTGGTTTGTTGAAATATGAGAATAATTCCAGCAATAAGAAGGAAAGCGAGAATTAATAAAATAATCCGCTCATCCGCTTTAGGCGTCTCTTGATCGCCGTAGGTTATTTGCCACTGCTGATTGATAGGTACACTGTTGAAAACGGCCGTTTCGCCATCCGACCAAAATACTTCTACTGACTCAATTTGAGAATTTCCCAGCCCAAAGTGAAGCCGCATATCGTTTCCGGCGCCCAAGCTGCCACCGCAAGTAACAACCTGAAGTTGTTGCAGACCATTAGTTGTGGTCACCAGCACTTTACTCCCCACGGCATCCCGATTGATGGGGCCACCCCCGACGAGATTTATCGTGAGCCAATTTTGAGAAACGGCCGTTTCATTGTGAAATAATTGATACGGTTCATTCCAGTTGCTGACCACAAAATCGACAAACCCGTCATTATCATAATCTGCATAGGCAAATCCCATGCTGGGTCGCTCTTCCCCTTGCCAAATGTCGGTAAAGGTGCCGTCTTGATTGTTGTGAAACAGATAGTTTGGATGCGGAAAGTGCATCCCTTCCGGTGGTAGATACAGATCTTCCTGCACAAACCCCGTTGTGGCTAAGTAGATATCTTTCCAACCGTCATTGTTGTAGTCAAAAAATCCGGTTCCCCAACCTACGGTATCGGTCCAGCCAAAGTGAACGCCGGCTGCTTCAGCGCGATCTTCAAAAACTTGGCCTTTGTTTTCCAAGAGTGAAAATTTATTGAGCATGTTTGAAAAGTAGAAGTCAATGTCAGCGTCATTGTCATAGTCAGCTGCCGCAATGCCCATACCGCTAAGCACCACATCCGCTTGGCTTTCTTCGGAGACATCAGTCCAGCACCATGAGCCACACCCCTCGCCATCGTTGCGAAACAGCACATTCCCGATGGGGTTCATATACTCATCATTGATAATATATAAATCTAAATCGAGGTCATTATCGTAATCGATAAAGCTGGCTGCAAACCCTGCTCCCAACAGCTTCTCGTAAACGAGCAGATCAGACACATCAGAAAATGTGCCGTCTCCGTTATTACGGTACAGGACGTCCTGAAATTGGGTGAAATCGATAGGCTCGCAGAGCGGTTCGCAGGTCCAGTTGACGATATACAGGTCAAGAAAGCCGTCGCTGTCGTAGTCCCCCCAGGTGGCTGTTTCACCGGTACGGCCGTTTCCAACGCCAGCAGTTTTTGTTACATCTTCAAATCCTTCACCCTCTAAGTTGCGAAAGAGTTTGTTTTCCCCTCGGGCTAGCACATAAAGGTCACGCCAGCCATCGTTATCATAATCAGCCCATACGGCCCCACCGCTCAGGCTGGCAGGCATGGATACGGCCGTTGACCACTCAGAATGTGAGAAAGTGCCATCCCCATTATTTTTATACAGCGTATTTTCAGCGATGTTACCTGTCAGGTATAGGTCAAGAAATCCATCGTTATCATAGTCTCCCCATGCCTGCCCAACGCCAAGATAGCCATCCCCCCCTTTGCCGTCCCAGAACGCTTCATGGGTGGTGTCAATGCCGGAAACGGCCGTGACATCAACAAACGGATGCCCGTTCTCCTGAGCACGCATTTCACCAAAAAATAGGGCAACAAGTAACACCGCTCCTAAGAGACAAAGCCACCTCATCAAAAATCGCATCCCTTCTCCTCATCAATCGCATTTCAGCTTATCTAGCATGTAAAAAAGGGAATACAAGAAACGTTCCCAATATGTCTCCCTCTACACTCTAGCTCTAGCCGCTCCCCCTTTATCTCCCTACTTCACCGCTCCCATCGTTAACCCTGATACAAAGTACCGCCGAATCGATAGAGCCAAAATGAACATCGGAATCATAATAATAAGCCCTGCCGCCGATAGTTTTTCCCATGGAATGCCATCAATCTCATTCAGAGCCAGCAGACCAACCATCATCGGGCGAGCGTTATCAGAAGTTGTCATAATAAAGGCAAACAAGAACTCGTTCCATGACCCTACAAATGTAAACACAGTTGCGACCACCACACCGGGCATAATCAGCGGCATCGTCACATAGCGCAGTGTTTGAAACTCCGTGCATCCATCAACCAGCGCCGCCTGTTCGATTTCAAGAGGTAAGGCGTCAATAAACCCTTTGACCAACCAAATGGCAAACGGAATCGAGATCGTTAAATGCATGATGATCAACCCAATACGGGTATCAAGAAGCCCAAAATTTCGGAACTGAATAAAGTAAGGGAGCAATACAACCGTCGCTGGTAAAAATTGAGCAGACAACACAAAAATGAGCAAGAGGTTCTTGCCTCGGAACTTGTAGCGAGAAAAGGCAAACGCCGCCATGACGGCCAGTGGAACACCTATAATGACTGTTGATAATGAGATGATAATGCTGTTGGTGATAAGAGGGGCAAAATTGTAGGGATTTCCGTCAAATAATAGCGTGAAATTATTTAGGGTTGGTTGAAAAATCAGTTTTGTGGAATAAGCATCTCGGTTGTTTTTAAACGCCGTCAACAGCATCCAAAAAATTGGGAAAGTGACAAAATAAAAGATAAACAGGATGCCAACGATGCGTAAGCCAGATAGGATACGTTTTGTGAGGTTTTTACTCATCATTCTTCTCCAATTAACGAGCGAACATAAAAGAAGGCGGCTATAAACATGAGCAGGAGCAATATGTAACCCAATGCTGAAGCGTACCCTAAATCAAAGAATCTAAAACCGTTGAGATAAACAAAATAATTTAAGGCTTGAGTTGCATCCCCAGGGCCACCGCCGGTCATCGTGACAATTTGATCAAATATTTTCAAAGAAAAAATGATGCGTAGAAGCGTCACCAGCAAAATGATTGGGCTTAGTAGAGGGAGCGTGACACGCCAAAAAATTTGCCACTCATTTGCACCGTCAAGTGCTGCCGCTTCAGTTACCTCTGGATTAATCGTATCTAAACCACCGATAAACATGAGCGCAACCAGCGGAGACCACCCCCACACTTCCGTAATGGCCAGCATAATTAGTGCCCAAACTGGATTCGCCAACCACTGAATATCAGCCATAAAAGGCAAAACAGTATCCACTATCTTGTCAAAGGCGCCATATTGTGGGTTCAACATAAATTTCCATGTAAATCCGCGCAGAGCTGGGGAAACAGCAAACGGCAAAATCATAACAGTCTTCACAAAGGTGTTGAGCCAAGTTTGTTGTTGCAACAAGAGCGCCATAAATAGCCCGAGTACAATTGACATCGTGACCGAAATCAGCACATATTGAAGCGTGACGACGAGACTATTTAAAAACCGCTCGTCTTGAAATGCACGCGTATAATTTGCAAGGCCGATAAAATCTTGGGGGACCAAAGATCTGGCTAGCCGCCAATCACGAAAGCTTGTTGCGAGAGCAAAAAACATGGGGTAGAGAGAGGCCGCCAGGGTGATAACAACGGCTGGCCCTAACAACAGAAATTTAGCTGTTTTTCCACGCTCCATAAAACCTCCAGTAAATTTTTATGATGAACGATAATTGCAAATCACATTCCCTTTGTGATTGACTTAAATGTTGCGTATTGTGCTTCAATTCAATCGAAACACAATACGCAATAAGATGAGTCTAGCTACTCGCTAGCTATCCTTATCGTTCTTCGCTCGATTTACCTGTAGTATCCAGAGCGTTCCATCACGGCTTCGATGTCAGCTGCAGCTTCATTTAATGTTGATTCAGCATCTGCACCGAGTACAATTTCATTGATAGCTGTTTCAAGAATTGAAGAAACTTCTGCCCATTCCGGAATCAATGGCATCAAACGTGAGTTAGCCAGACCCGGTGCGCCTGCTTCATGAATGCCACCATTGGCTTCATTAACTTCAGGGTCGCTGAGGTTCGATGTGTGTGAGACAACAACCGTGCTGGCGGCTGGATCGCTTTTGTCAATCACAACCGCTCTGTCACGGTCTGGATGAGAAATATATTTGATCCATTCCCAAGCAGCATCTTGATTGCGTGAGAATGAAGAAATACCGATTGGAATTGAAAGAGCGAAGCCAACAGGGTCTTCCCCTTCGTAGGCTGGTACTGGTGCATAAGACATATTACCAACAACCTCTTCAACAGAGGTTTCTGCGTTGTTGAAACCCCCTGCAAAATGCCACCAACCAATGATCATAGCAGATTCACCTTGGGAGATTGAGGAGCGGGCATCAGATTCAATATTTGTGAACTGTGCTTCTGGCCCGATTTCTGCCAGTGAAGCGTATAGTTCGGTGGCGGCAACACCTTCCGGGCTATTAAATATGGGGCGGAAATCTTCGTCAAAGATGTCGCCACCATTACCCCATAGCATTAGGGCCCAGACAAAGAGGTTTTGAGCTGACCCTACACCGTAATAGTTTGATAACCCGGCCAGATCGGTATTGTCTTGAATGGTACGGCCGACTTCAAGAACTTCAGACCATGTTGCCGGGGGGTCTAACCCAAGTTCATCAAAAACGTCTTGACGATAGAAGGTAATAAAGGCGTGGGTGCGTACTGGAATGCCATAAACGTGATCATTAAACGTGCCTGCCTGCAGGAAAGCCGGTGGATAATCATCCATGTAATCAATGCCATCACGCTCAATAAATGGTTCGAGAGGTAAGAGTGTGTTGCTGAATGAAGGACCCCATGAATCAAGCCAAACAACAGCATCATAAGCGCCGGTTCCCGCAATTGATTCAGTTACGATTCGTTCTTGGAAAGAACCCCATGGTTCATTAGCAAACTCGACTTCAATACCGGTTAGTTCAGTGAATTCAGCTGCACTATTTTGCCAAGCGACAAATTGCCCTGCCGTGGGGCAACAAATGAGAAAGTTGATTGTTGTGCCGTCGAAAGGTTTACCTGCTGCAAGATTGTACGGCACGGCTTCTGGTACCTCTTCCATAGCCTCAATTTCTACAATGCGAGTGACTTCGATTTCTTGCACTTCAGTGACGACTTCGCCTTCAACGACGCGGGTGACTTCAACCTCTTCAGTTATGGTTTCAGTCACTGTTTCGGTTACCGTCTCGGTTACAACCCGGGTGACTTCAACCGTTTGGGGTGAACAAGCCACTAAGATGAGTAAGCTTATCAAGGTGATGATCAAAATTTGAGTGATCTTTGATTTAAACATCAGTTTCTTCTCCTTACATATTGTGGTTTAGCACTTTGTTACCAAAGTTTTTTAATACTTCTCCTCTGGAAAAGGTTTAAATTTTTGTATAACGAAGTATCTAGGTAAATTTCACAGAATTTCTTGAAATAAAACGGTTTAGAAATGTGAAATTTACTCGGTGAAAATCTAAAATTCACCATTTTTTTTGCAAGATATTTTAGGGATTATTGTAAGACCTCCTTTTCTTTCTTAACTCAGGTTGCCCCAATGCGACTTGTCAGATCAAATCAGATGGGTCAAGTTGGGCGACTAGTACGTTTTGAATGTAAAAGGCCTATTCCCGATTGGTATGACTTTGTGGCTCCCTTTCGTAAGCAGTTATGAGTCAGAAACGGCCGTTTCTCCTGCAACCGTTTCCCATCCACCAAAGGCTGAAAGGTAATCCCTAAAATATAGCCCTGTCAATGAGTTTGCAAGGGTATCAACAGGACAGCAATAGGACATAAAAGTAGTCGAAATACAGTAAAAAGAGGACAAATTAACCTTGAGTGTATAGTGCCTTTAAGAGGTAAAACGATAGTAAAGAGAACATGATCCAGAGCGGCAATCAAGATATACTTGCAATGGGAGAAGCTGATGAGCGAACCGAAGAACGAAAATATTGAGGCGTTTGAAACATTTAAAGAGGCACTGCATAAAAGCCTCACGCACCTTAATGATCCCTTATATCAACCCCCTAAGATTATGTGGGAACTGCTTCGTGTGCCGAATCATCACGGTGTAAAGGCCATACAGTCAGCCATCATTCACGCCCTTGGTGCATTAAAACCAAAGCCAGATGTTGCGCCACATGCGCCAAGCCAGCGTGCGTATGAGATATTGACCTCTCGGTATATTAAAGGGTTGACCCAAGAAGATACTGGGCTGCAGCTGGGGTTAACGGCTCGTCATGTACGGCGAGAGCAGAAACGCGCAATCAATGATCTGGCTCAATGGCTCTGGGCACAAAGCGTTTATGAGAAAGAGGTCGACCCCGAAGAAGAGGATCAAAACTTATCAACGTGGCGTTCACAGGTCCAACAAGAGCTTGCTGCCCTACAGCAGGGTAATCGAGTAGAGGTTACCAATATCAAGAGTACGCTTGAAGGGGTGCTCAAGGTGGGTAAAGCCCTTACGGCAAAATATAATGTACTGCTTAACATACAAAATGTGCCGTCAAACTTGGCTGGAAAGATTCACCCCTCTGTTTTACGCCAAATTGTTTTAACCGCGATTGAAAAATTGGTTGCCTATATGTCATTAGGGAATATTTCACTTCGAGCCAAACAGAGTGGGGATAGCGTAACGCTTACGATAAGTGGTAATCCGATTAGAGAAAAAACTGAGCAATCATTGCCTGATAGCGCTCTGATTAGAGAGATGTTGAATGAATTTGATGGCGAATTGACGATCCAACACAATCGAGAAACGTTGTCCTATCAAATTGCTATTCCATCAGCGATTGAGTCAATTTCTGTTCTTACCATTGATGACAACACAGATCTTCTCAATTTTTATCAACGATGGACTACCAATACACCCTATCAAATTACCCAGCTTACCGACGGGAAATTGCTTTTTGAAACAATTGCTGAGGTCAATCCGGATGTGATAGTTCTTGATGTAATGCTTCCAGAGACAGATGGATGGGAATTGCTGACATATTTGCACGAGCATCCTGATACAACAAATATTCCTGTCATCATTTGCTCAGTGATTCGGCGTGAAGAGCTTGCGTTAACTTTAGGGGCCAGCCTTTGCCTGCCTAAACCAGTCCGTCGCCGCCAATTTATTGAAGCGCTTGATGAAATTTGTCGCTAGGCGAGGAGTTAGCATAGTTTTGTGCTATCTCAGAAGGTTTCATCAGATTGCAACAGTAGTGTCGTTAATTCATGGGAAAAGCGCAAAAGTTGATTGACGGATAGTCCTGTTCCCATCGTGGTGATGAGCAATGGGCTGTTGGTTTGTTCCTCAACAAGCTCTTCTCCTGAAACGACGATGACTGGAATATCGCGGATAGTATCGTCATGATTTTTTATTTCAAGGACCTGCCAACCCAAAAGCTCCGGCATAAGGATATCCATCAGGATTAAGTCTGGCTGAGCGCCGTTTTCAGTCATCTGCCTAAGTGTGGCTAACGCCATTGTTCCATTTGTTGCTTTTGTAATCTCATAAGTTCGGTCAATGATTAATAGCATTCGTGTTAACAACTGAAGCATGTCAGGGTTGTCATCGACAATTAAGATGCGTTTGACGGGTTTGTTCAAACGGT
>JBCCFD010000042.1:0-27986 GCA_039029915.1 Chloroflexota bacterium | reverse complement strand
GGATGTTCACCTGACCACTGTTTAGGTGCATCAACACGCTGCTCGAGTCTAGCTATGGTTAGGTTGCGTTCATTTTCATATACGGCCGTATCCACCGCATCAAACACGGGTGAGCCATCCCAATCAAACAGCTGCATGCTCACCCGATACCCATCCATCATGTCTTTTTCGCCAACATTTATGAGTTGAGCCGTTAATTTAAGCGTGCCGTCTTTTAAATCAGCGTCTAGCGAAGGCTGGGCAAAGAAGTCAAACAGATGTCCTTTTGGCTTTGAATAGAGAAAAACATCCCGATGAATGCCCCCCATTCGCCAATGATCTTGATCCTCAATAAAGCTCCCGTCTGACCAGCGAATCACTTGGCAGGCCAATTTATTTTCGCCCGCCTGAACGTAATCAGTAATATCAAATTCGGCTGGCAGCCGAGACCCCTGACTGTAGCCAACGGCCTGCCCGTTAATCCACAAATAAAAAGCAGACTCAACGCCTCCAAAATGAATGACAATTTGACGGCCGTTCCAATTCGAGGGCACAGTAAAGGTATGCTTATACAGCCCCGTTGGGTTGTCATCCTTTGGCACAAACGGCGGCGTATTCGGAATAGGCATTTGCACATTGGTGTAGATCGGTTTGTCATACCCTTCCATCATCCAATTGCTCGGCACGGGAATGGTGTCCCAATCGCTGCTGTCGTACTCTGTGGCATAAAAGCCATCAGGCACAACGCTCGGGTTATCGACTAAATGGAACTGCCAACGGCCGTTTAACATTTGGCAAAACGGCGAGTTTTTCCAATCGAGCCCTTTGGCGGTTTCAACAGATTCAAATGGAACGGTACGGACATGGCCAGGCAGTTTATTGATACCAACCATCTGAGGATTTTCCCAGTCGTTAAGTTTTTCTACTTTGAACATATGACCTCTTTTAAGGTGTGAAATTTGAAAAACAGTTTCTAGCTAAAGCTAGAGGGTAAAAGGAGGCATTTGATAAAGGGGGGACGTAGCAACCGCCCTTGCCATTTGCCTGCTCACTTTTTATTTTGGTAATTTTTCTGGTGGGATTTCTTTAAGCAAAGGAAGATTTTTGTCGCGGTCAGAGACAGTTGGATCATCAGCGGCCCACGGCACATTTAAATCAGGATCGTTCCAAGCCACGCCAAATTCATCCATACCGGTATAGTAATTGTTCACAACGTAAGTCAGAGTGGCTTCAGTCAAGCTATAAAATCCGTGTGCCACGCCTACGGGGATAAAAAGACCAAATTCGCCGCCAACCCCCTCACCAAGTTCTAGGACCTCAACGTTTTTATAGGTGGAGGAATACGGCCGTAAATCTGCCAACCCCACTTGAATCCGACCTTTGGGCACATACCAATAGTCAACCTGCTCAAAATGGTAGTGCAACCCGCGTACAATGCCCGCATCAGAATCAGACCGATTCATCTGGATTTTGTCCCAGCTAACCTGTGGAAACCACTCCGTCCGAAACGACTCCAAAAAACGGCCGCGGCCATCGGGAAATTCTTTTAACTGGATTTTGATTACATCTTGAATTTGGGTGCTGCTAATTTTATTGATCATGGATTGTAATGACTTAGTGGAAGTTGCGCGTGGCACAGTGGCAAGGTTGCAAGATTGATTTCCTACTCGATTCAATCGCCATGTCCTTGCTCGTCCCTCAATCGATCTAACTTCAGTTTCAATGGGGCATGGTGACGTTTTGGGGACGCCAGATCTTTACACTCTCCATGCATCAACCAAAGCATTGTCTCAAAACGATTCTAACGTTTAAGAGACTTATCAATAGGAGAGAATTAAAAGAATGAAACTACTACACATTGTGGCAACACCACGAGGCGAGCAATCAAATACGATGCAAATTTCTTCCGTATTTATCGATCAGCTATCTGCAAAACATCCGGCGCTTGAAATTGACACCCTGAACGTATTTGATGCGCAGCTGCCCCCAATTGGGAACGAAAACATTGCTGCCAAATACGGCATGATGATGCAACAGGAACTCAATGATGAATTACAAGCCGTCTGGCAACCAATTGAACATCACGTCAATCATTTTCTATCCGCCGATATCTATTTGATTACGGCACCAATATGGAACTTCACCATCCCCTATGCGCTAAAACATTACATCGACACCATTGTTCAACCCGGTTATTTGTTTAGGTACAACGAGCAAGGTCAACCGGAAGGGATGGTTCAAAATAAACGCATGGTTTGTATCACTAGCCGAGGTGGAGACTACTCCGAGAACACGCCTATGCATGCTTATGATTTTCAAGAGCCGTATTTACGGGCAATTTTTGGTTTTGTTGGCGTCTACGACATTCAATTTGTCAACGTTCAACCGGTAGACATCAACCCAGACTTACGCGAGATGGCGGTGTCAAAAGCGTTAGCAGACGTTTCAACCATCGTCGCTGAATTGGTATAAGCCTAAGCTAAGCTAGGCACCTTTCTACCAATCTGCGACGGACCCATCCGCATGCCAAAGTCGAGGTGTTTCCCAAGAGCCATCGTCAATTTTGTCCTGCAGAGCCTCTTCGTCCAGTTCAATGCCTAAGCCGGGTTTCTCAGGCACTTGAATATACCCATCCACCACTTCGAATGGCTCTTTGAGATAACCTTCACCTCTGGTGACATGTTCTTGAACCAAAAAGTTGGGAATACAGGCATCAAGCTGAAGGCAGGCGGCAAGCGAGATGGGTCCGAGCGGACAGTGAGGTGCAACCGCGCCATAGTAAACCTCTGCCATAGCGGCAATTTTTTTAACTTCTAAAATACCACCTGCATGCGAAAGATCGGGCTGAAGAATGACGGCGGCTTGTTTTTCAAGCACTTCTCTAAAGCCCCACTTGGTAAACAAGCGTTCACCAGTCGCAATTGGAATGGTGGTGCTTCGCGCCACGGTCACCATCGTATCAACGTTTTCGGGCAGGACAGGCTCTTCGATAAACATCGGGCGGTATGGTTCAAGCGCTTTAGCGAGCTGCACCGCCATCGCGGGGCTTACTCGCCCATGGAAATCGATACCCAGATCGACATCATATCCAACGGCTTCTCGAAGTTGGGCAAAACGCTCAATGTTTTTATCAACGGTTACGGCCGTATCCACAATATTCATTGCCCCGATCAACCCGGTCTTAAATGCCGTAAACCCAGCATCCACCCCAACCTTAGCACTTTCGATGTAATCGCCGTACGTTTCACCATGCAGCCAACCGTACATCCTAATTTTGTCGCGGGTGCGTCCACCTAACAGCTGATGCACAGGCTGCTGCAAATATTTACCCAGAATATCCCACATAGCGTGCTCGATACCCGAAATTGCACTCGAAAGCACGGGACCACCGCGATAAAACTGACCGCGAAAAATCGCTTGCCAATGGTGTTCGATGCGACGCGGGTCTTTGCCAATCAAATAACGGCCGATTTCTTGAATACAGGCCGCTACCGTTTGGGCACGCCCCTCCACAATCGGCTCGCCTAAACCAACGATTCCAGCATCGGTATGCATTTTTAGAAAAAGCCAGCGGGGTTTAACGAAGATTGTTTCAAGTTTTGTGATTTTCATAAGGTTTGATCGGGAATTTTCTACACAAAGGCTCAAAGAGCACAAAGATAGGCTATTTTTTTCTTTTATATTAGGGCTTACGCACCCTGAGCCTGTCGAAGGGTTAAGAAAGTCACTTCGACAGGCTCAGTGACCGCTTTTTGCGTAAGTCCTATATATCTTAGTTTCTTGGTGTCTTTAAATTTACGTCAGGGCTATCATTCACAGTGGGAAAAGCAGTTGAGCAGCGCAAATCCCAGGATTCTGTCAGCTTCTTCCGCTTCAACGAGGACCTGTTTATCTTCAAGAAAGGTAAACATTTCGCCTGTGGTGACTTTTTTCGTAGGTGTCAGCTCATAACGGCCGTTGCCTAATCCAACACCACAATGTTGAGCCAATTCTGCCAGCTCATCAACGGACGCCACTCCAACCGCCTCAAGCATTTTAGAAAAAACTTGGGCAATATAGACTTGCGTAAATTCATCGTTTGAAACGGCCGTTTGGCTCTGCCCCAGCATATCTAACAGCAAATCACCGATCGCCTGTGCCCCATCTGCAACCGGTATCGAGACAAAAGGTTCCTGCAAATACCACAAGCCATCATCCGTTTTGGCATTTGTATTTAAAGTGATCACGCCATCTTTCAAAAAAGCGCTCACGTGCTGATCGTAAATTGATGCATCCATAGCTTTTAAAAGTTACAACATTGCAAATTGCAAAATTCGTCAATCGCAAATCCAAAATCGTAAATCATTAAACTGTTTCCCCAAGTTTAATTGCCATAAAGATTTTCATTCGAGTTGCCAATAAAACCAAGGCAATCAATCCTATGATAAACAGTAATCCAAATAAAATATAGACTTGTGAAACCGCATCCCAGGCTACTTCTATAACAAAAGGTGGCACAAGCTCTTCAGCCCGCTCACCAATCTGCAAAAAAGGAATAAACAGCGCGCTCACCCCAACCCCCAGCGATGTGCCCAAAAAGATACCAGACAAAATAAGTAGTGCCAGTTCCCAACCCACTAATCGCGTCATCTTATTGGCAGGCAAACCCACGGCTCGCAGTACGCCAAGCTCAACAAGACGCCGCCGATAAGAAAATACGGTATAAAGTAGCAACCCAAGCACCGTCAACACTGAGGCGGCAATAAAACCGACCGAAAGCAAACCAAATAATCCTTGCCGCACCGGTTCTACCAGTGTTTGCTGGATATTTGTATGTGGCTCATCCCAGATCGTGCCAAACAAACTGAGTTGATTGAGCTGGGAGCGTAGTAAGCCTTCGTTTAACTGTTGACCATTCGTTGAGGCCCAAACTCGGTATGGAAATTCACCACCCGCCTGCTCGAAAATATAGTCTAAGTTTCCGACGAAAAGTAGTTCTTCAGATTGAGGATACCATGTTGGGAAATATTCAAACGTCCCGACAATTTTAGCGTTATACTCTACCTCAATTTCTTCAATCCGAACGGTAATTCTCACGGAATCACCGGCCCGAAGCTGACGTCCTCGCAAGAATGATTCTGGCACCAAAATACCTTCAGGTGCGTTTCCCAATCCATTCATCAAAGAGCCAAGCCGATATTCTGAAAAATCCCAGCGCCAATAGGCTACCTCAGGAAAATCGAGTCGATCAACTCCCATAAATCGTGCCGACAAGTTTGTGGTGCCGATATTGGCTGTGGCCCGATATTCGCCGACTCGCGTAGCCGCACTAACGCCGGGAATCGTTTCATAATCAGACACAGGCAAGAAGCTAAGCGCTTCCTCTTCCTCTGCCTCATCTTCATTTTGCACATTGCCAAACGCAAACGGGCCAGCAATTGAGGTCACCATATTAAGGTCAGAACCCGTAGCATAATAGAAAGCATCATAAAGATAAAAATCGAGGGTGCGCGCTAAGGATGCCGTAAATACAGCAAAACTAACCGTTAAAATCAACAGAATAAGTGGCGTATTGTAATGTTGTGGCGTGCGCGCCAAATAGCGAGCTGCTTGCAATAAGGTGATACTGTCGGTCTGCCGCAAAAGCCAAGATACGCCCCGCATTGCCAAAGGCAATAGACGCAAAAATAAAAGCGCCACGGAGAATATCGTGAAAGCGGGTAGACCAAACAGGAGCGGGTTTTGAAAATCACCGTCTGTGGAGCTAATAATTAAGGCACCTTGACCGCGCAAGGTATAAAACCCATAAATGGTTATCCCTAACAAAATAAGGTCAATATACGCTCGTTGCCACCACGGCTGAATCAAAGACCTCGCCTGTAAATTTTTGTAGCTGACAATGGTGTGCCGAGCGTTAGCTATTGTGGGAATCAGCTGAGCCATAATGGCAATACCTATCGTAATCAGACCAAGCCGAATGCCATCTGCCGTCAGAGCCACACGCACGGGGGTTTCCGATGTAAAATCAAGAAAGCTGCGCGTTCGGCCAACCCACTGCGTCAAGTACAGGCTCAAAAAAGAGCCTAAAACAAAGGCCACGGCGCCAATCAAAATAATTTCTAGCAACGCAACGCTGATAACCTGAACGGCCGTTCCCCCTCGGCTCCGCACCACAGCAAATTCATTGCGCCTTTGATTAACAGCCAAACCGCCTACCAAGCCAATGAAAGCAAGCACAAGCCCGATGGTTGGCACATTAAACGCAAACAGCAACGTACTTAGCTGACTCACTTCACGACGATATGCAAAGAGGGCATCAGCTGGCGAGATAAAGGTTGAAATATTGGGCAGGATGGTTTGTAGCTGGCGTTCCACAATGCTAGCAGACCCAATAAGTGGATCAACATCGTCCGTTCCAACTCGGCTACCGTCAAAGACAAAATACCATGTCGCCAGATTGACTTCATCGCTAATTTCGGGGCTTATCCGATTAACAAAAGTTGACTCAGGAACAAGCAGTAAGTCTTCGTAAACGGGCGGTTCATATACCCAATAATTATCATTACCGTTGATCGGCTGCCAAATGCCGGAAATCACAATGGGAAAGGTTTGCTGCTGACCTTCGAGGCGATTGTTAAAGGCGATGTATGTCTCACCAATTTGCCAACCGGTATCGTTTGCCATCTGTTCAGTAATTGCAACTGGAATTGATCCAGAAGTCGGCGCGGCAGCCGGCCAACTGCCTTCAAGCAAGGTGATGTTTTCTTCAATTCGGGTGGTGGCAGCAAATTTGATGAGCGTGAGCGGCTCTTCGCCACCGTCATAAATGGCCGTATCCTCAGGAAACATCTGGTATATAGCCGTTTCAAAATGACGCTCAAGAGATAACTGCTCTAGCGGGATAACATTCCCAGCTTGGTTCTGCATATACTCATCAGCTTCGGTTATCTCTTCCCACTGCAAAGCGCCGCGCCACGCCCCAATATAGCTAAACATATACGCAAAGGGCGGCCGACTGCCGTTATTTTGGGTTGACAACCGATCTTCAAGCACGCGAAAGCTAACGGCGTCTGCATACAGCGGCACAACCATAATGATCGCCACCGCCATCGTTAAACCAAATGTTGTGGCCAAGCTCATCCCTCGCTGCGCCCACAGGCGTTTTAGGGTGATTCGAAAAATGGATAGGAATCGGTACATAGGTAGTTAGTATAGAGAATAGAGGTGAGAGTAGAGAGTGATTAGTTTGCTCCGCCTCTTTAGGCGGCCTTTGGGCTTTTTGAATCCCAGAGGGCACATTTACCTTTTGCGGGGTGATTTATCACCGCGCTATTCAAAAGTGATATTTGGCTAGATTAATGATTAGTGATTAGTGATTTTAACGCAACACCAACCCCTAATCCCTTATCGCAAGACCCCAATCATGGCCCTAAAACTATAGCTCCTTCATCAAGGCCTGTAACAACTTCGGCGCGGTCATCAGCTTGAAGGCCAAGCTCAACATCCACCCGACGCTGGACATCACCATCCTGCACAACCACAAAGAAGCGACCACGGAATTCGCGTAGGGCAGCAGCAGGCAGCCAAAGCACATCTTCTCGTTGGTCAAGCACTAGTTCAATAGTGACCCGATTACCAGATTCAAGATCGGCAGCACTATTATCTTCAAAGGCAAAAACGGCCGTATTGGCTTCTAGCTCATCTGAGGTGCCGAATGGGAGCGGCATCGCTTGCACAATAGCCGGAAATGTCTCACCTGGACGGCTAGATAAAGCGACAAAGACCGGTTGACCTTCAAGCATCTGTTCCAAATCTTCATCAACCACAAACGAACGTACAACCAGCTGATCTAAGTCAGAAATAATAACGGCTGTTGTTTGGGACGTCACTGTATCACCCACATCAACTTGCAATCGGGTGACCACACCATCAAAGGGTGCCACCAGCTGGCTATTTTCGAGCATTGCATTTAGCTCATCGACGCGCAACTGGGCTTGATCAACCGCAGCTTGCAAGGCTGGATCAATATCATTAGATAGCTCACTAATGCCCAGTTCGGCTAACTCAATGTCAAGTTCAACAAGCCCAATTTCCAGACTTTGTTCAGGCGTTGGTTCACCATCAACCAATGAGTTCAAATAATCAAGTCGCAGCTGAAGCTGTTCGAATCCAATTTCTGCACGACGCCGATTGTTGGCAATTTGATTTTGAACGGCCGTTAATTGAGCTTGCGCTACGGTTAATGATGATTCAGCCAGAAAGAGCTCATTGTTGATAGCATCCTGATTCAAAACGGCGATTAAATCTCCTTCTGAAACCTGATCACCTCGATCAACGAGTATTTCAGACACTTCACCGTTCATAGCAAAGTTTATAGAGAGCTCAATCTCAGGCACAACCTGGCCACTAAGGACGATCTCTTTAATGACTTCACCCCGCTCAACGGTATACGTTTGTTTAGCAATGGCTACGGAAGTTGGCACAGGGGTTGGTTCATTTTCAGGATCAACCCGATGTGGCTCGGTCACAGTCTGAATGGCGCAGCTTGTTAAAAGCAAAGCCACTACGATGCTCATTAAAATAACTCTAAACGATTTTAGACTTATCACTTTTCACTTATCACTTTTTATTGATCAATTCTGGATACACGAACCAGGCCATTCTGAACGTTTTCATGGACGGATTCGATCCCATCAGGCCAAACTACCTTAAGCTCAGTAACAGCCGTGTTTTCCTTAAATCCAAAATGCACCCGTACTGGGTCACCTGACAAATAGCCGCTTGTCACGCGAACATCTCTTTGCAAAACACCTGAATCTGATTCTAAAAAGAGCTGCGCCCCAATGCCATACCGGTTTGGGGTTGCTGCCCACTCTAATTCAACCTGCAGGCTATCACCTTGGCATAGCTGGTTCTCATAAATTTGGCTTGGGCCAGCTAAATTATTGACAACGATGTCTAAATCACCATCATTGTCTAAATCCGCCATACTCATGCTGCGACCACCTAAAGTGCTATTCAGCCCCCAGGCGTCGACGCGTTCAAATTGGCCGCTTTGATTATTCTGTAGAGCTAAGTTTTCCTCAACAAGGGTATCGTTTGGTAAATGACTGAAATTATTGAGGGCTTGCATGCCGTTCACAACATACAAATCGAGATAGCCATCTTGATCTATGTCACCAAATTTTGAAGACCAACTCCAGCCGGTGGCAGAGAGGCCACTTTCTTCAGCTACATTTAAAAAAGAGGCTGCCGGGTCACCGCTTTGTAAAACGTTGGCCATTCGCTGTGCATCATCTTCTGCCACATCATGAGTTATATTGTCTAATATGGGCTGCCACTGCGCCATAATTTCTGGCTCTTCAGAGTATGGATGCATATCGGCCGCAAACAGTTCCCTTTGACCGTCATTGTTGACATCTCCTCGGTCAAAGCTCATTGTGCTCATGGTGGTGCGGTCGAAAAGTTCAGCCAGTTCCCAGCCCTCTTCACTGTTCAACCAGACGAAGTCGGGAATATCAAAATCGTTCCCCACGTGCAGATCTAAACGGCCGTTTCCATCCAAATCAACCAGCTGCAACGCCAGTGCTTGAGCACGCGGGGCAAGCTGATAAGAAGTAAAATTGTTATCCACATTTTCATGCCAATAAACGCCTGCCGCACCTGTTGTTCCAAACGCATTCCGATGAATCAATTCCATCGACGCATCATATGATGCTGTTACTAAATCCAAATCACCGTCTAAATCCACATCCCCAAGGTCCATCGAGTAGACATACGCGTCAATTGTACCTAGACGCTGCTCAACAAAAACCCGATCTCCTTGATTATGGAAATATTCAATGCGCCCATTGCGCGTGCTAAACAAAAGGTCAAGCAGGCCATCTCCGTTGAAATCAACGACCGTTACCGCTCGGACGCTTCCTTCAAACAAAACCTGTGCCTCAAACTCAAAATTTCCTTGATTCCAAAAAATCTGAACGGGGCCTAAGATGTTGCCCAGCACAATATCATGGTCTCCATCCTGATCGAGGTCATTCACGGCCAGCCCTGACCCATTGCTGATAAAGAACCCAATTCGCTCTACGGATTCGGCCGTGACGTGCGGCAGCGGATGAGCTACAAACTTGTTAGAACAACGGCCGTTTTCCACAAAGGATGTTTGGGTTAATTCGAAGGTCGGCTGCTTAACGGCCGTACAGGCAGAATGTAGTAAAGTGACCAGTAGAAAGTAAATAGGTAATAGTAAAAACCTCCAGCTAAGCACTTTTCACTTTTCACTTTTCACTAAAATTATAAATGTCAACATCCCTCTTCTCTCTTCCCTTTCCATTCTTCTAACGAGCAGGCGTGCTCCGCCCTTTGTGACAAACAAGATTCAAAAAAATCCTGCTTGATACGACCATTCAAAGTGAGTGCGCACCACCAACCCACGTCAGCGGTGCGCACAAGGGAAAAATCAGATACTCGCATCACAGCATCGTCCTGCGTATATAATCTGCCAAACGCTGTGAAGTGAACTTATGGAATTACAGGGACGACCCTGCAAACTTAATATAAAAAGATGTGGAAACCGTAGTGAGAGGTGGCGTCACTTTATTAAAGCAACCCCACCTCTTTTTCCTCATCCAACTCCTATCTCAAGAACAACACATCAAAGAACGAACGGCTTTTACCGAAATTCATTTCAAGTAGCTGCAATTCATCTAGTTACCCTTTTGTACCCGTCAATGAAATTCCCTCAATGAAGGTGCGCTGGGCAAAAAAGAACATGATAATAATTGGCAAGGCGACTAAGAAGCTAACCGCCATTAAATAAGGCAAGCAGCGCACGCAGGCGCCTACATCATTGGCTCGAGATTGAAGCAAATCAATGCCTAATGCCAATGGGAAATTTTCTTGCGTCCGAATAAAGATACGGGGTCCCAAATAGTCGTTCCACGCCCACATAAAGCGGAAAAGCCCAACTACAACAAGTGCCGGACGGGCCAGTGGAAAAATGATGCGCCACAAAATGACAAGTTCATTTGCCCCATCAACCCGCGCCGCATCTAATATTTCATTGGGTATCGTTCTAAAGAATTGCCTCAATAGAAAGATAATGTAGGGCGTCCCAAAAGCGGCCGTGACTGTCCATGGAAAATAAGTGTCCAGCCAATTCCAATCTCTAAACATCAAAAAGAGGGGCACCATCTTTACAGCCCAAGGCAACATCATCGTCAATAAAACCACATAAAAAACCTGGTCTCGGTAAGGCCAATCGATCTTGGCAAAGCCATAAGCAATTACCGTACATGAGACTACCGTAATGAGGGTAGTAGGCAAGACGTATCGGAATATGGTGTTAAATGCAAAGGTATTAAACGGTAAAAAGTTCCACGCTTCTATAAAGTTTTCAAAGAAAACAGGATTTGGAAGCAGGACAGGTGGAACTGTAAATACCTGTGGATCATCCTTCAATGCCGATACAAACATCCAATAAATTGGGAACATAAAAGATATGGCTAGCGGAATCAAAACAACATATTTACTAATTTCGCCAAAAACGCCGAGAATCCGACTTATGGTTACGGCCGAATCTGTGGATTTATCGGCCTGTGTGGTTGGTTTTTTAATTACTGTTGTCATCAGTCACCTCCGTAATAAACCCAGCGCGCCGAAGAGCGTAGCAATATTGCTGTAAACACCACAATTATCGCTAAGATAACCCAAGCAATGGCAGACGCTTTACCCATTCTAAAATTGATAAAGGCATTTCTGTAGAGGAAGGTCAATAAGAACTCAGTTGAGTTCATCGGCCCTCCTTGTGTCAGCAACCACGGAATCGTAAATTCTTGAAATGCGGTAATAAAACCCGTGATCAAATTAAATAAAATAATAGGTGAAGTCATTGGAATGGTGATATTTAAAAACTGATGGAACCCATTCGCACCATCAATAGAGGCCGCCTCATAAAGTGAGCGTGGCACATCTTGCAATGAGGCCAAGAAGATAACAACAGCCGCACCCTGAGTCCAGATCAGCACCAAAATCAGCGATGGCTTAGACCAGGCTGGGCTTGACAGGAAGGGAATTATCGGAAGCTCAAGCGCCCTTAATAGCCCATTGATGGCACCAAACTGCGTGTTCATCAAAAATTGCCATACCATTGCAGAAGCCACAGCGGGCACAATCGCAGGCATGTAAATCACACCGCGGAAAAACGTACGTCCGACAATCTTTGTATTCAGCAGATTGGCGATTAAAAAGGCAAATCCTATACCTATTGGAACACCGATCACCGTATAATACAGAGTATTCCACAACACCGTTGGGAAGTTTGGATCATCAGTAAATAGATCAATGTAATTTTCAAACCCTAAAAATACAGGTTCACGAATAATATCGTATCGATGGAAGCTGTAATATAACGAGGACAGCGTTGGATATAGTTCAAATATCAAAAAGCCAATAATCCAAGGGGAAACAAATAAAAGCCCCCACCTCAAATTCCGCTTTTCTATTGCTGACATATTTCTCAGCTTTTTAAACGGCATTGCAGTCATCTGATTTTTCCTTATCGAAAGAAATGTTTCAAAATTCCCTTAATTTTTAAAACAAATCCTTATACGCCCCATTCTTTCCGGGCACTCTCCATAGATTTCACTTCTTTAAATGCCGCTGTGTGACCTTCGCCTTTTGGCTTCCAGCGGTCATCCATATCATCGCTGAGCGGTTGAAAGCGAACATCACAGCTCAAACGAAATCTGTCTGTAAGGTTGGTTGTCGACGCGTGCATGGTGTGCATCCCAAATAAAATGACATCACCTGCATAAAATTCACTGGTGACCCATTGCCCACCAAATTTCTCCACAATTTCCATCGGATCTTTTGTGAACCAGCCTTCAATCAGATCGCGGTCAACATCCATACGGCCGTATGTACCGCGAATAGGTGCAAAGCTTTCTAAATGGTTTGACCCGACACACATCGCTAATGTGCCTTGATTAACTGGGACATCGCCAAATGGGACCCATGTGGTATGAAGGTTTTTAGACCCTCGGCCCATATACACAAAGTCAAAATGCGCCCCTGTATATTCCTCATTTCCCACGCCACGAAGCCATTTATAATTATAGGTTGTAGAGGGCTCATTGAAATAGCGATCATAAAAATCTGTAAGCTCTTCAGACTCTAAAACATTCAAGACATCTGGATGTTGCGCAATGCCTTTGCGTCCCATCATAGGAACAGATTTACCCCCATTGGGCATGACACCTTGCAAAACTGGTGTGTCAGGTACCAAGGCGTTCTTAGCTTCCATATGTTCTAATACAGTTTGGCGTGCCTTCAACACCTTTTCACGGGCAATCAAACCCCGCAGAAGCAAATAACCATCCTCCTGCATTCGTTCATGCAGAGCAGGCATATCATTGAGCAATTCGCTACTGTCTCGCAAATGCCCCATCTCTTCACTTGGATACTCAATCGTGCGATAGCCAAACCGTATTTTCATAATATTAACCAAATGTAGGGACGTAGCCTTCTACGTCCCTACTATAAAAATTAACCTAAACCTTGAGCTTCCCACTCATCAACAGCGCGCTTTTGCAATTCTACAATAGCATCCTGTGGTGACATGAGATCACGATAAACTTGTTCACAAAGATTTCCCCATTCGCCAAATACAAACCAGTGAAGTGGTGAGCGTCGGATAATCATCCATTCATCCGCTTGAGAAGCAGATTCGACATAGAAGCGTAATCCAGGGAAGGCGTCAGCATCAACTGTTTCAAGATGTGACAGCTTGTTGCTTAACCAGCCCACGTTTTCAAAGATGATGTCTAATACTTCGTTCGTTAACGAATACTCAGCAACTTTAAACATACCATCGACATTATTAGCGTCCTTGTAAAGTTGGATATAGTGTGCATTGGTCGCTTGAAGTTTTGCACCCGCTCGGCTTGCTGGTACAGGTGCCCAACTTGCCCGGTTCACTGCAGCGATTGCTGGCTGGTTGTTCGATGCTTCGCCCGGGTGCCAATACCCTTCGATAATCAACGATTGCACACCGGCTTCAACAGCCGCACCCCATTGACCTTGACCTTCAACACCACGCATACCGGCAACATTATCAGGGCCGGCTATACGGTAAAATTCCGCAACCGTATCAATTGCTTCGGCCATTCTTGGATCATCAAGATGGAAAGATTGTTCCGCTTCGTTGTACCAGAGCAATTCTCTAGAGAATGCGTGGAAATCAGGGGAGCCTGCCATTGCATCGAGTGGATCAAGGCCTAACCGGTTGAGGTTGCCTGCATCATCAAATAGTGTCAATTGACGGTGCCATTCGAGCAAATCTTCCCACGTTTCAGGTGGATTATCTGGATCGAGCCCAACTTCTGAAACGTGCTCAGAATTGTAATTTAAACCCCATTGCAAGAAAGATTCAATAGCCGGAACACCAATCAATTGGCCATCATAGCGGAGTGAATCACCAAAGCCGGGTGTTGTATCGGCTAGATCGATCATCGAGCTACCAGCTATTAAATCATCTACCGGCAATGCAACACCACGTGCCCAAAAGCCAGGATAATCTGTGTTTGAACCGCCATCGGGTGGTTCACCAGCAGCAAACGCTGTCAAGAATTCTTCTTGTTCCACATTGCCTTTCCAAGTTAAAGTATTGTTGCCAATATGCTCTTGAAAACCGTCCAATGCATTCATTTCTTCTACAGCCGGGTCCAAGTTTCCCCAAGCATACCACCAAACAATTTCACCGGGTTCCGATGACGGGGCATCTGCAGCTTCACTACCGGCATCAGTCGAGCCACCATCCGACGTGGAAGGGCTAGAACAAGCAGCTAATACAGCCCCACCCGTCGCTAGACCACTAATTTTCAAGAAATCGCGGCGACTTACGTATTTCTTAGTTAATTTCACTTTTTCTTCGTCTGTCATTTTGTCTCCTCCTCTATTTAGGGTAGACGTTTATAAAATTTATAAAACAGCTTAAAAATTTAATCTTAAGGTCGATAAATTTCCTCCTTTCTGATAACAGCCAATGAAACAATCATCAACTACTTTCGCGCACAATGAGCTGTGGTTTAACGATTTGTATTGTTGGGTCTGATGGGAGGTGTTCTGCTTTGGCTTTAATGAGACGAACCAGCTCTGAAACTGCCATAGCGGCAGATTGTGACATATTTTGTTGCACAGTGGTTAACGGTGGAATGAAAAAGGCGGATTCAGGGATGTTATCAAATCCGACAACCCCTAAATCTTCAGGAATTCGTTTATTTAAGGCGTGAGCACTATTCATTACGCCCAGCGCCATTTGATCATTAGACACAAAAATCGCGTCCAAATCAGGGTGTCTTTCGCACAAACTGTAAAGACCTTTAGCGCCAGATGCGGGACTCCAATCACCATAAAAAATAAGCGAATCATCAAATGAGCTGTTCGATTGGGAAAGGGCCACGCGCCATCCTGCTAGTCGTTCTTTGGCGCTCCACTCATTCATGGGGCCAGTAATAATACCTATTTTTTTATACCCTTTTTCCAACAAATGCTGGGTCGCAATTCGGCCTCCATATCGATTATCAATTTCATTAAACGCTAGTGGGGTCATCGGCTTGACGCCGTTAACAACAACAGGAAATGGAAGCTGGCTTAATCGATCAATTAGATAATTTGAATCATCATCTTCTGTGGGTGTAGATGCCCAGAATAGGCCATCTACACGGGAGGAAAGCATTTGATTTAATGCCAAATCGATGCTTTTTTCAGAGGTATCGTGAATGAGGCTTAGGGAGATAGTGTAGCCAAGCTCTCGGGTTTTTGCTTCAGCACCAGTTAAGAGCTTGGTGGGACCAATTTGAGGAAGTCCAGAAATAACGACGCCGATGTTGTTGCTTTTACCAAGTGTCAGGCTGCGAGCAACTTGACTCGGTTGATACTGCCAACGATTGATTACGGTTTGGACGCGTTGGCGGGTGGCGGGGGCAACATCAGGTCGATTGTTGATGACGCGTGAAACGGTTTGGGTAGAAACACCCGCTTCTCTGGCAATTTCCTTGATTGTAACTTTTTGGTTAGTCATCGTGGAAATGAGATTCAACCTTGTCCGTTTTTAAGCGTCAATAAAACAAATACGGATTGATATGCTTAAGCTTGTGTAAAGTTACCAAATGTTAGCGTTCCCGTTAACGTTAACATAGGTCATAGTGTACTAGAGGATTCAGAGGGTCGCAACATTGTGATGATATGTACAATGAGGGAAGGGAAATTTACGGTTTTTGATTGACGATTTACGAAAATTGCTCGGGATTACTGGCTGGGGGCTTGAAAAACACGGCCGTTAATCGTCACCATCACATGCTCACTAATATCAAGAATCGGATCCCCATCCCAGCTCAGCGCTTCGATCTGAGCAAAGTCAGTCTTAGATACTTTAAGCAGCCTGTCAGTAGCTCCGATTAGAAAGTGATCCTGCTGCGAATAAACGGCCGTTATCGGCGCATCTGAGGAAGAAACTTGAACCCGACGCCAGCCGGATTGGGCTTTCACATAAAGGGAACCAGCCACACCAATCACAACACCCCACCGATTATCAACTGCTATCACGGGCTTATTAGGCTGAGACCGCTCGCTAAAGAAAAGATGCCATACTTTATTTTCTGGCTGCCATTGCCACAGTTGAATTTCGCTGCTGTCAGCGTTATAAACGACCGTTGTAACAAACCCATTGATCTGCTGCATATCAAGCAGGGCTTTCCCAGTGAAGGGCGCATTCTGTGGCTCAAGCCCCGCACCGGATTGCCGAAAAATCTGGCCAAATTGGCTCCCTAACCAAAGATGCGAGTCCGCAATAGCAACCCCCATCATTTGTTCGTCAATAACGCCCGCTTGCAGCCAGCTTTTCCCTAAATCAGGCGAGACAAATAAACCGATATCGCTACTGACGAATATCTGCTCATGAGAAACATCCAAAGCCAGCACGGTGCCATCTGCCCAAAGTAAAGACCAAGAGCGGCCACCATCTGTGGAAAGCCAGATACCATCATCAGGTCCAGCCACAATCAAGGCATTGGCACTCCGCTTGACCCAAACAAAACGCCGAGCGTTATAGCTCTCAACGGCTTGCCAGGAACGGCCGTTATCTGCCGAAACCGTTACGCCATCAATCGTCGTCAGATGAAGCTGCGTTTTAATGGCATTTAAACTCAAAATCGGCAGTGTATCTTGCAAAACAATCTCACGTTTTGAAAAGTCAGATGTTGCACACGCAATCACCTTATCAAATTCAACGATAAACAATTTGTTCTGAATGAGGCAAAGGCCAGAAATCGTTTCAAATCCATCGGCCACTTTTTGCCATTGTCGTCCACTGTTGGCAGAGCAGAAAAGCTTACCATCTTGCGTACTGAGATAGACAGTTCGGTCGTTTTGGAAGTCGGGGCTAAACACAACAGCAGACGGATGAGCTTCTTCATCAAATTCTACCCGCCGCCAGGCTCGACCCCCGTTTGGTGATTGATAAACGGCCGTTTCGCTCACTGCGATACAAAATTCATACCGTTCATCCCACTGAGGCGCAACAACTAACTCAACAATTTGAAAGTCGCGCAAGCCAAAGTTTGAAAGCTGCCAATGTCGCCCACCATCCGTTGAGCGCAAAATGCCATCTCCATCGGTGGCTGCCAACATGATCCGATCCTTAGCATAGTTAGGGGACGCAACAATATTGACAATAGGGGCTGTTTGCTGATCAATGAAGGTGTTTAGCCAGCTTTTACCCCCATCAATGGAGCGAATAATGCCGGTTGGGAATCCTGATGAGAAAATCGTTTTTCCCGCTGCAGCGGCACAGTTTGTTTGCCAAAAAGGAACACCACGCATGAGCAAGCGCCACGTCTGAGATTGGTGCTTTAGCAACCCATTTGGTGAAACGAGAATTTGTTCACCTTTTTCGGTAAGGAAGATGTCTAAAATTGGGCCGCCGGGGGCGATTTGGGCAAGTTCATTCCACATAGCATTTATCAATACGCTGGTTTGCAATACTTACGGCGTATAATCCTTATTGGTGCGCGGCTTTTTCTTCAGAACGGTCACATCGACGCTTAAGGCCATCACTGCACCAGAAACGGCCGTTTCTAAGGCCATCCGCGTCATCTTAGTTGCATCGACAATGCCAGCGTCAACGGCCGAAACAAAATCTTCTTCAATGATATGGTAAACGGTGCCATTTCCTTTAGCCATCACGTCTGCCATTTTGACCTCGGGAGCATAAATGCCCGCATTAGTCAGAAGCTGGATAAACGGAGCCGAAAGGGCATTTTTTAAAGCAAGCATTCCCATACGTTCATCATCATTTTCTGCCGAATCCAGATCGATTGCTTTGGCAGCATGCAGGTAAGCGACACCGCCACCGGGCACATACCCTTCCATCAGCGTCGCAGAAAGGGCGCGAGTAGCGTGCTTCGCTTTCTGCTCTAGTACATCCCGTTCAGTTTGGGAAATAGCGCCCACTTGTAAGATGCCCACACTGCCCGAAAAGCGAGCCAGCCTTTGGTGAATGATGCCGATGTCTTCATCATCGGGCGGGGTGTGATCAAGCAGGGTTTGTAACGATTGAATTTCTTCGCGGATCCGTTTAGGATCACCCCCCCCTTGAATGGCGTATAGATTTTCCTTATCCGCTTCGGCTCGTTTGACCCGCCCTAATTCGCTGGCTTTGATAGAAGATAACGGCCGTCCCAAATCATCTCCTAAGACAGTTGCTCCCGTTAGGATGGCCAAATCTTCTAGCTCACGAACCCCTTGCTGGCCGCCAATATTTAAGGTGCCAGCCACAATATTGATGCCGTTTTTTTGATGCTGATGAGCTGAAACCAGCGCATTTAAGGCATCACTCGTAATATCGTAAGCCAGCAGGTAAAGATTCTTGGTTTTTTGCTGATGGATTATCGACAGCAGCGGAGCTACATCTTCATGTTCATGCAGTTTTCCCGCAAAAAGCGCCACATAGCAATCCTGCTGAATTGCTTTTTGGGTAGCTGGAGCTGTTATTAAATACGGCGAGATCAGTTTTCCCGACCAGCGTCCCCCCTCTAAATAGATTCGTTCAAGGTAAGAAGACATGTACTTTTCGACAGTGATAAAAGCGTACTTGCCCAAAATATCGAACATTTCGCCCAAAATCCAAGACAGTTTTTGATGACCGGTCACGGCTTCTGCCACTGCAGCCAGCGCCATCTCGTTATCAGCGGGTTGTGACATCGCTTTAATGGCGTCCACCGCCTGAGCACTAGCTTTTTTAATACCGTTCTGAATGAGCGGTGCGATGCCACCAGCGGCGACCATCCGAGTCGCCTCATCTAGGGTGTGCTTGGCAATAACGGCCGTTATCGCGCCGCCGTCCCCCACCTGTTGATGCATTTGCCACACTAGCTGCCTAAGCAGCATCGCCCCCACATCCTGCCGCCGATCTGGAATTTGGATGATGCGGCGAGCAATGGTTGCCGCATCATTAAGCATCTCCGGACGCTCATTTCTCGTGGAAAAATTGAGGACTGAGCCTTTGGTGGGGCCCAAGGTTAAGGCTAAAACGTCAGCTAACTGATTAAAACCAAGTCTTAGAAAGTAAGCAGAATCGGGTTGTGAAACAACACCATGATTATTCATAGATCAACATATTGAAACCCTAAAAGTGGGTTCTCCTTCCCTAAAAAACGAGCATATCAAACACGAAGCCAAACGGCAAATTGGGGATTAGAGAATAGGGATTAGGAATTAGGGCTTGTAGAGACGTCTCCGCTGGCACGTCTAGCATTTCGCAAATCAACAAAATACGAATAGTAAACAACCGTTTTAGGTATACAATCGATCTCGCCAAAACCTGCACAATCATGTATCTTTACAGCTATGAGCGACTCAATAATTACCTGCGATGGTTTAGTTAAAATTTATAAGATCAATGATATTGAGGTCCTTGCCCTGCAAGGCCTCGAATTAACTGTTAGGCGGGGAGAAATGGTGGGAGTTGTCGGTGCCAGCGGCTCCGGTAAAACAACGCTCATGAACGTCCTTGGTGGGTTAATCCGCCCTTCGGCTGGCAAAGTTGAGGTGAACGGAAAGAATTTGCTCAAACTATCAGACCGTGCTTTAGACCGATATCGACGCACAGAGGTAGGCTTTGTGTGGCAGCAGGGCGCTCGAAATTTAATTCCTTACTTAACGGCCGTTGAAAACATCGAATTTCCAATGACCCTAGCCGGTTCCGGTGGCAAAAATGCAAAAGCATACGCTCGTGAGTTGCTCGATATGGTAGGACTCTCTGAAAGAAGCGATCATTACATCCAAATGTTGTCTGGTGGTGAACAACAAAGAGTCGCTATTGCTGTAGCATTAGCGAACAAGCCCTCAATTTTGCTCGCAGATGAACCGACCGGTGAACTCGATTCCAACACAGCCCTAACCATTTATGATATGTTCCGCAAGCTGAACGAAGCGTTAAATTTAACAATCATCATCGTCAGCCACGATCCGAATATTGCTAAGCACGTGGATCGCGTTGTGGCCATTCGCGATGGGAAAACGGCGGCTGAAACGGTGCGTGCCAAACCACGACCGGCCCCATCTGATGAGTCTGAGGCTGTATCTGAGGAAGAAATCTTTGAGGAGCTGACCGTTCTCGATTCAGCTGGGCGGCTACAGGTACCAAAAGAGTATCGTGAAGCGCTGCAAATGAGCGATCGGGTTCGCCTAGAAATAACGGACGACGGTGTTTTGATCAAGCCCGTGGAACAAACGGCCGTTTCACCTCAAAGTGAGGCACAAGTCGAAACACCCGCCCAACCCACTAAACAATCTTGGCGAGATCGCCTATTTTCCAAGAAATAATTTACCCCACCATCATCTTGAACCATCAATCATCAAAATCTTTTTCTCAAATAAACTACCCCGCCGCAAGCGGACGGGGTATCAAAGGGTCGGCGGGATTATTCTCGCCACAAGTGGTGGGATATTCAATCCCGATAGGGTAATAACCCATGAATATACAAAAAGCAGTCATTACTATCGCAGGCAAGGGGCAGCGTACCCTCCCCCTTCAAACCTTAATCGATCGAGACGGTACGGAAAAATCCGTGCTTCAAATTCTCATTGAGGAAACCCTACAGGCCGGCATCGAAGAGATCGGTCTAATCATTAGACCGGGGGATGAGGAAGCCTTTACCGAGGTGGCTGGACACCATTCGGGACGGCTTCGTTTTATCGAACAAAAAGAGCCGTTGGGCTATGGTCAGGCAATACTTTGTGCCCGCTCGTTTGTGGAAAGCGAGCCATTCCTGCATCTGGTTGGCGACCATATTTACATCAGCCGAACGGATATGAGCTGCGCCCAGCATTTGGTACAGGTGGCCCAAGCAGAAAACTGTGCCGTTTCAGCCGTACAGGCCACGCGGGAAAGCTATTTACCCTACTTTGGTGTTGTTGGCGGTAGCCGAGTCAAAGGGCGGCAGGAGCTGTATCAGATCGAAACAATTTTGGAAAAACCAACGCCCACAAAAGCTGAGCAACAGCTGATGATTCCCGGCTTGCGCTCGGGTCACTATCTTTGCTTTTTTGGTATGCATGTTTTAACGCCAGCGATTATGGAGATATTAGATGAGTTAGTCGCCAACGAAACGGCCGTTTGGCTTTCTAAAGCCCTACACTACCTCGCTCAAAAAGAAAAGGTACTTGCGCTAGAAAAACGAGATTGGCGCTATGACCTTGGTGCAAAGTATGGCTTGATGAACGCCCAACTCGCCCTCGCGCTCAACGGAAGCGATCGCGACCTTGTCCTAACACAAATGATTGATCTGATGGCCCATCGCGAACTCGGAGCCTAGGGGGATTCATGAGCGAGCTGATCCACATTATTACGGCGACCCACCCCGAGCAACGAGACCAATCGTTAGACACCTTTGCATCCAAAGCTACGTTAAACACCCTGCTCATGGAATGCAAAGCGCTTGATGACTTTCGGCGTCAAAGTAACAATTTGTACGAACGCGTTCGGGCGCTGTTTTTTCTTTACGCGATTCATCGATTTCATATTCCTACAAAAGAGGATTGTGACGAAAATGGCTCGATTCCCTTTCAAGGGTATGAGCATTTACTTAACCGCCGCTTTGAAGAGGCCATCAATCTATTCTTAGAGGCGCAGGAAACTTCAGGCGCCAACAAAAGCATCTCGTCAGCGTTAGCATCAGCTTACCACAGCTTAGGCTTCCAAACGTTAGCTAACCAAGTTCGTAAAAGCGTACGCACGGTGCGTGGTAATCAATGGATGTTTCGGGCTGGACACCCCGAAGATCACCCTCTGCGCGTCCGCCGCGAATTGCTCACCACTCAGCAAGAGCTTTTTCCAATTTTGCAAGAAACCACACCGGTCCGCATGGATTTAACTCACAGCGGCTGGAGCGATATTTTCTTTTTAGGCATGGATTTTCCCGAAGGCGCCCGTGTGATTAATGTGTCGATTGATTTAGCCGTGCGAGGGCGAAAAGCAGCCCCTAAACCACCTGTCGAAGCTTATTTTCGGATCATTGATGAGCCGGTTATCAGGCTAGCCAGCGTCGATTTAGGAGCAACGGCCGTTATTGACACGATTGAAGCACTGTTTGACTTTGCGCGTGATTATTTAGGCCTGCTCAAAGCAGCCATCATTGCATCAGGCATTGTCCCACCGGGTATGGAAGGGGCCGTTCAACCGCTTCATCAACTTCTCGAAAAACTGATTGGTCCGGGTAAAGGATTTGAGCTAATCAGCAAAGTGAATGATATTCCCAAAGGGTCGCGCTTGGCCGTATCCACCAATCTGCTGGCTTGCTTAATTACCGTCTGCATGCGCGCAACCGGGCAAGCCGAATCACTTACGGGTGGTTTAACCGAAGCGGAACGACGGCTGGTGGCAGCAAGAGCAATTCTTGGTGAATGGATCGCCGGCTCAGGGGGCGGTTGGCAAGATTCCGGAGGCGTCTGGCCGGGCATGAAGATGATTCACGGCGAAAAAGCAGCGGAAGGTGACCCAGAATGGGGCATCAGCCGCGGCCGGCTCTTACCCTCACACCACATCTTGGAACGGGATGAGGTATCTGTCCAAACGAGAGAAGCGTTGCAAAATAGTTTGGTGCTGGTTCACGGCGGCATGGCCCAAGATGTTGGTCCGATTTTAGAAATGGTTACAGAAAAATACCTGCTGCGCTCTGAAAAAGAGTGGCACGGCCGTCAAAAAGCTATCACGCTCTACGATCACGTCATTCAATGTCTCAAAGAGGGCGAAATACAAAAGCTCGCCCAAGCCACCCACGAAAATTTCCACGGTCCGATTCAAACGATTATTCCGTGGGCAGGCAACCGCTACACAGATTTATTGATTGAGCAAGTGCAAGACCAGTTTGGTGAGGATTTTTGGGGGTTTTGGATGCTGGGCGGCATGGCCGGTGGGGGAATGGGCTTTATTTTTGCCCCTCATCGTAAAGCAGAGGCACAGGACACCCTCCAGATGATCATGTCAAGCACGAAGCGATCGCTAGCCACGGCCGTTCCTTTTGCCATGGAGCCAGTTGTTTACGACTTTGCCATCAACGAAAAGGGAACTTGGGGAACCATGCTGGCAGGCTCACAGGCCCTCATGCCAGCCAGCTACTACAAGCTAACCATGCCGCAACTATTGCGGCAAAATAACCGCCAGCTATCCAAGCACCGTCAAGCAGAGCTTGATTTTTTTGGCAATGCATCTCGAGAAAACCCCGAATTTGCCGGAATGACCCAAACTCTTTTCGATGCCCTTATTCCCCAATCAGTCAAAGACGAACGGGTGCAGTCACAGCTCCAAAATCTGCTAGACCAGTATGGGTTCGACCCCGTCCAGCATGAACAAATTCGCACCGATTTACGCAGCGGGCGCATTGGGCTTTCTCAAAACCGCCTGCCCGTTAACACCCAAATTGAAGATGTTCCGCTAGCTGATTTGCTTGATGCCACCCAACCATTGCCCGCAGCGTATCGACAGGCCGGTATTGAGGCGCTTCAAGCGGGAAAGGTAGCTGTGGTTTCACTGGCTGGTGGCGCAGGAAGTCGCTGGACAAAAGGGGCAGGTGTTGTCAAGGCGCTCAATCCGTTCGTCAAAATAAACGGCCGTCACCGCAGCTTTGTCGAGTTGCACCTTGCCAAAAGCAAGAAAATCAACCAGCTTTATGATGCGGATCTGCCTCATATCTTCACAACAAGCTACCTCACTCACGAGCCAATTTATCAAAAAATTGAGCAAGAGGCTCAGTTTAACTACCCCGGAACGCTCATTCTTTCTCAAGGACAATCGGTGGGGCTAAGGCTGATTCCCATGAGCCGCGATTTGCGGTTTGCCTGGGAAGAGCAGCCCCAGCAAAGGCTCGACGAGCAAGCCCAAAAGATGCAGGATAGTGTTCACAAAGCATTAATTGGCTGGGCACAAGGGGCTGGCGAAGGGTCGGACTACACGGACAATTTGCCTAATCAATGTTTACATCCGGTGGGGCACTGGTATGAAGTGCCCAACTTGCTTCTTAATGGATCGCTGGCTGACCTGCTGGATAAACGGCCGTCTCTCACTACGCTCATGGTACACAACATCGATACGGTTGGTGCCAATGTCGATCCCGCTATTTTAGGGGCTCATTTACAAAGCGGGGCTGGGATGACGACCGAGGTCATTACCCGCGAACTTGAAGATCGAGGGGGCGGCTTGGCAAGGGTCAACGGCCGTGTTCAGCTCATTGAAGGGTTAGCCCTCCCTTATGAAGAGATTGAATTTAAGCTAAGTTATTACAACTCCAGCACAACTTGGGTAGATATTGACCAATTTTTGGCACTTTTTGGACTTGATCGAGCGTTATTAAATGATAAAACAAAAGTAGAAACGGCCGTACGCCAGCTTGCTGCACGCATGCCCACGTATATCACGCTTAAAGATGTCAAAAAACGGTGGGGGAATGGGCAAGAGGATATTTTCCCCGTTACCCAATTCGAAAAGCTGTGGGGCGATATGACTGCTCTACCTGAATTAAACTGCCGTTTTATCGTCGTGCCCCGACAGCGAGGCCAGCAAATTAAAGAGGTTGCCCAGTTGGACGGCTGGTTACGCGATGGTTCTGGAGATTATTTAGCCTCGCTGTGTGCATTTTAGGCTTATTCAACACAAAGACACCCAGACCACAAAGAATGTCTTTTCTTAAACGCTTGGAGCCTTTGTGTTAAAAATTTACGGAGAAACACGTGTTTGATCCTCAAAAAATGATTCGGCCTACTGTGGCCCAAATGAAACCTTATACCCCGATCCTTCCTTTTGAGGTGCTGTCAAAAAAGCTGGGTCGTGAACCACACGAAATTATAAAGCTTGACGCGAATGAAAACCCCTATGGGCCTTCTCCAAAAGCGGTTGAGGGAATGCATTCTGGCCAATTTTTCCACATTTACCCTGACCCAGAATCAACACAGCTACGAGAACTGATTTCTGACTACGCCAGTATTCCAATCGAAAATATTTGTGCGGGAATGGGGGCTGATGAGCTGATTGACCTTGTATTACGGGTTATATTGTCGCCGGGTGATGGTGTGATTGATTGCCCTCCTACGTTTGGCATGTATCCTTTTTCAACGGCCGTTAACGACGGTCAATATATTCCGGTGCCTCGATTGGATGATTTTTCGCTAGACATCGAAGGGATTGAAACGGCCGTTGCCAACCACCCTAACGCCAAAGCGCTCTTTGTCTGTTCACCGAACAACCCAAACGGCTCCGTCGTGTCAGACGAGACGCTAAAACGGCTGCTTGAGTTACCGATTCTCATTATTCTGGATGAAGCGTATATTGATTTTGCAGAAATAAATGGACACACGAGCCACATCTCTTGGGTGCCAAACTATCAGAACTTAGTGGTATTCCGAACATTTAGCAAGCTAGCGGGTCTAGCCGGTTTAAGAGTCGGGTTTGGAGGCTTCCCAGACTGGCTTATGCCCCATCTGTGGAAAATTAAACAGCCTTACAATATCAATGTGGCCGCCAATTTAGCCGCAATCGGGGCGTTAGGGGATGCTGAATGGCTACAGGAAAAAACCAGCCTTATCGTGGCGGAAAGACAACGGCTTTTTGCGGCGCTGCAGGAAATCCCATTTTTAACGCCTTATCCTTCGGAGTCTAATTTTATATTATGTCGCGTTGAGGAGGGAACGGCCGTTACTTCTGCCAAGCAGCTCAAGTTAGACCTCGAAAAAGCTGGCATCCTTGTTCGCTACTTTAGCAAGCCGCGTCTTGAAAACTGCATTCGGATTAGCGTTGGTAAACCCAAGCAAACGGATGCCCTGTTGAACAAATTACGTGAGTTCACTGGCTAATAAAAAAACAAAGAAGAGAGAAGAGAGAGTAGAGAGTAGAGAAGAGAGAAGAGAGAAAAGGGTAAAGAGATAGTGAGGGCTTGGGGATTCGTAATAAACAGATCAATCTAATCATTTATCATCCAATCCCCAATCCTCAGATAATTTTAAATCTATCCGCTTATTTCGCTCAACCTCACCCAGCGCTGCTCTTTCTGGCTGAGAATGGCTGCATCGATAATGGCCTGCACATCAAGCCCATCTTGAAAGTTGGGGTTTAACGGCCGTTTATTAGCCACCGCATCTACAAATTCACGCACCATAAACCCTTCCTGCCGGAACATATCCTTATAGGTTTCGACCACAACTTCACGACGAGCATCTCCCCAATATTCATCAGGAATCTCAAACTTGCGCGAAAACCCTTCCCCATCTCGAGCACCCGTTACCTCCTGGGTGTTAAGCCAATCAATTTTGTTGCGCAGCGTACCCCCAGAACCATGAAAATCCATCTCGTGTGTCTGGAAGAATTCAGTCTCCTCATAAGCAAGCGTTGTGGCATGCACCATACCTTGGGCCCCATTTTTAAACCGAAGCATGAGCATAGCCGTATCATCTGCGACCTCGTAGGCTTCGCCCTCTTTATTCACCGTATCACGTTCAACCATTTGCCCAAGCTGGCTACAAACCGCATCCACTTCACCATAAAACCAAACGGCTAAGTGGAGAAAGTGAGAAGCAATATCCCCTAAGGCCCCGGATCCGGCTTTGCCAACATCAAAACGCCAGTTGTAGCCCTCATTGACACGGCCGAATCCGGCATAGTAACGCATGTGCAGATGATAGGGCTTCCCTAAAAATCCCTCATCTATCAGTTGTTTAACATAGCGGGTTGAGGGCATATAGCGATAGGTAAATGGCACAAGGGTAATAACCCCTTTTTCATCGGCCAAACGGGTCATTTTTTCAGCTAATTCGTAATTTAAGGATAGGGGTTTTTCACATAAAACGTGGAGTCCCGCTCCGATGGCGGCCATTGATATGTCGTAATGAGTATCGTTAATCGTAGCAATGATGACGGCGTCACAGGCACCGCTGTCAATTAATGCTTGATACTCAGTAAAGACGTAGGGGATTTGCCAGCGATCTGCAAAGGTCTGAGCACGGTCACGGTTTCTGCCGCAAACGGCCGTTACCTCTACTCCTTCATAATTTGCTAGTGGGGGCAAATACATCGCATCTGCCCACCAGCTTGAACCAATCACCCCAATCCGTACTTTTGCCATACCATATTCTCCTTTTGGACTTCAATTCACTGTTCCAAAGTTTCTAAGAGGAAACGGAAAGCTTTTTCCAACATTTATTTCAAATGACGGCATCCGTTTACCAATATCAGAGAATTATATAGCGAAACTAGAGGTTTTTGAACCAACACCGACCTAATTTCTTAAATAGGCTCGGTTCCGTATCGGGACGATAGTCAGTTCACCATCATTTACCATTTCCAATGAATCCAGCAGCTCTTTGGCCTGAGCTAACAAATTTTTATGAACCGCCGAATAAGCATCTTTTTTAAACTGAAATGATTGAGGCTCTCCCTCAATTTGCGTTTGCCAAACGATCATGTCCATTTCATGGAGCACTTT
>JBCCFD010000041.1:0-28188 GCA_039029915.1 Chloroflexota bacterium | reverse complement strand
GTGCAGGCGAATGAGTTGATCAACGTTTGGGCAGCAGATATTGCGTTCTTGCTGGATGAGATGACGGATTGGCATGAGAGCGAAGGATTGTTTAACGGCCGTTTAGACACGGCAAACGTCGGCGTCTTCGGACACTCAACCGGCGGCGGCACCACCGTTGAATTTTGCCTGATCGACACGCGCTGCACGGCCGGTATTGGGTTAGACAGTTGGGTCCTTCCCGTTACGGAAAGTTTGCTGGCAGATGGCCCAACGCAACCCTTCATGTTTATTAGCACCCCGATATGGCTGGGTGAAGAAAATCAAGCGCGGGGGCTTGAAATATACAATCGCCTGTCAAATGATGGCTATAATCTGGCTGTGTCAGACACAGGACATTATGACTTCACAGATCTCGTGATGCTTTCTCCACTCACCCCACAGCTAGGCCTTTCTGGAACCATCGATAGCCATTACAGCATTGGCATCCAAAATGAGTACATCGTGGCCTTTTTCGACCAATATTTAAAAGGGGTCGATAGAAGCGACGTGCTGGAACGGCCGTCTCCCTACCCTGAACTAACCTTTGATAGTCGCTAACCATACCATTGTCGAAAAAACTTCCAACGCGCCGTTTAATGATGTAAACTAACTATAAGTTAAACGGCCGTTTGGATACCCATCATGCTATCAAGTGCACTTTATTCAAGTCTATTTACAACACTCATTTATTTAGTTGTCATCACAATCTATTTTTATCATCTTCAGGGTGATACAAAACAACCTGTCCAGCTTCGTTTTCTATTTAGAAGCTGGGGAGGTGGGCTATCGATTTTTACCGTTTTTTTCGTTTATGGATATCGTGAAGAGTGGCGAGAGCCCATTTTTGGATTTATATATCTAGCAGCAGGTCTTCTAATCTGGATCTATACCTTGCGCCTCTCCAGATCTTATAGAAACCCAACACAATTTAAAATCCACATTCCTCAAAAAACATATAATTCGCTCGCTTTTGCTGTTTGCTTCGTTTTTTACTTTTGGCTGGATTTTAATGACTTTCGTGTTGAAGAATCGATTTGGCGAGGTGCTGGTGTATTCCTTCAACTAACAATTATCTCAAACCTGATCATTAAAATATTCCTGCCAACCTATTTTTCGCAAAAGGGAATCTTAGACTTTCCCTACCCAACGGTAAATTGGGAAACTGTTTACAAAGTTACCTGGTCGACAACCTCGCGCAATAAAGTGATCATTCATTATCAAAGAACAAAAAATCATTGGCATCAAACATCTGAGTTTATCATCCCGCGAGGGCAGCTAAATGATACCTACATGTTTTTGGCTAAAACATTACCCCATCTCAATATTCCCTTGCCTTAATTCCTATGGCACCAATGAATGTCAACGCCGGCGGGTAATGCGGCGAAAAATGTGGCGCAGTTGGGCAATTTGATCGGGAGTTGGTGGGGAATATTCCTCTAAAAAATCATAAACCGCTTTATATCCTGATGCAACCAGCTTTAAATACCGTTCATCCTCGTCGGCAATCTTGATATCGAAATCGACGACGCTGATACAGCAATCATCAATTTCAACCGTCCGATTTTGGTCCACGCGATTGTTGTTGTAGGCCACATCCTGCGCTACGGAAACGGTCACAAGCAAATTGGCTAAATAAGACACCACATTATTGATCGGGCGATCAATTCGCTGGCAGTCGTCTGATGTCATGAGGCGACACCCTAACGTTTCCCAGTTGGCGCGATTTACAAACCATTTTCGATTTGAAAGGAAGCGGGCGTAATCAAAAACCTGCAGCGGATAGTTATTCAAAACACCCCCATCTGCAAAATAATCCCCTTGGCCTATCCCCTGTCCATCAAACTGAATTGCTTCAAAAAACAGCGGAATCGATTGGGACATTACTAGCGCATCAGCTACGGCAACATCAGGCGTGTCGGCAGCATTAAAAACAATGGTCTTCTGCTTAGAAATGTTGGCGGCTACAACGTGTAAATCACGAAAGCCAAGCGCTTTAAAGTCAGCAAAAGTAGCACGGCCGTTTCCATCACACTGCTCGGCAATAATCTCATGCATCCAATCATAGCCGTGATCATGTCCATGAAGACCATACTGTCGTAAAAAGCGGCGCATGGCGTCCCAATTGCTAACTAATCGATTGATTTGCGATTCTAAGAACTGAGGTGGTTCCCAAGCGATATCCTCAATCGATTTACGCGTTGGCACCTTGCTCAAATCAACACTTTTAAACAGCTCAATGGTGTCATTTGCTGAAAGCCGGAAGCTGACCAGCATTGCGGTTAACGCCCCGGCTGATGTACCGGCCACGCGCTCAATTTGGGGCAGTATGCCCGTTTCTTCAAGCGCCTTGATGGCACCGTGATAGGCCAGCATGCGCACCCCACCCCCTTGGAACACGAGATTACGAAACTGATACTTGGTTGTTGTCACTATTTTTTCCACATGATAAGTTTATCAATAGACCCCCCTCATTTACAAAAGTTTATTACAATTACCCCTTCATGATGAGACACGTTACCCAATCTTTATTCCTCCTCCTAATCCTCTCCATTTTTTTACCAGGATGTGGTTTATTTTCTTCAGCACCAACCCCTAATAACGCTGTCTTAATAGAAAGCAACGCTGCCAATGAGGAAACGGCCGTTAATCCTTCACCCACCATCATACCGAGTCCAACTGTTGACCCAACGATGATTCAAACGCCACTAGCCACGGCCGTTCCGGCACCCGCCCCTTACTGCAGTGACGGTATACCATCATCGGAAAATCCCACTGCTCCCGAATACAAGCTCCAGATCATTCAAGCGTATCCGCATGATGCCAATGCGTTCACTCAGGGTCTGCTTTACTTTAACGGACAGCTTTACGAAAGCACGGGCCTGCGTGGCCAATCAACAATTCGTCAAGTTGACCTCGAATCGGGTCAGGTTCAAAAGCAGGTTGGCATCGACCCAACCCAGTTCGGAGAAGGAACGGCCGTGTATGACAACAAACTGTATCAGCTTACATGGCAGGCTGGCCAAGGCCATATTTACGACGTGAACAGTTTGGAGCAGATTGGCGCTTTCGACTATATGGGTCAAGGTTGGGGGCTGACGAGCAACGGAGCCTGTCTCATTATGAGCAACGGTAGCTCCCAAATCACCTATCGCGATCCTGAAACATTTGAGATTTTAGGCACGATTTTAGTGCAAGATGCAGGCCAAGAAATACACCAGCTCAATGAACTGGAATATATTAACGGCGAGATTTGGGCCAATATATGGAAAAGCCCATTTATCGTTCGAATTGATCCGCAAACGGGGCATGTTTTAGGCTGGATTGATGGGAGTTTGTTGATTGAGACAGTGCAACCCCGCAATAACGACGCTGTGTTGAACGGCATCGCCTTTGATGCTGAAAACGGCCGTCTTTTTCTCACCGGTAAGCTATGGCCAACCTTGTTTGAAGTTCAATTGATCCAAAATTAGGGGTTGTTTTGGGGAACATGGATAGCCTCAACAGGCTCAGCCTCCGCTACGATCGCCTTACTCTACGAAGGATTGTTTGAGGGTTTCGGCCGCTTCGTCGCTTTCAGGCCAGTTAATCGGCAGGACTATGTGGAACTCGCTGCCGGGCAGCCCCGTTTCGTCATACCCTCGGCTTTCAACCCAAATACGGCCGTTATGGGCTTCAACAATACCCTTCACAATCGCCAAGCCTAACCCGGGACCACCCCCCTTAAATTGGGTTTTGCTTGAAGAATGAAGAGAGACCTCACCCGTTTGGTAAAACTTAGTAAAAATCAGCTCCCGCATTGATGAGTCAATCCCGATCCCTGAATCTTTTACGACAATTTCAACGCTTGAAGAGAGCACGCCGCCAGCCAGCTTATATCGCTTGCCTTGAACAGTAATGGTGCCACCGTCAGGTGTATACTTCACGGCATTAATTAAAAGGTGATAGAGCACCTTTTTCATCATATCAGGATCGGCATAAATAAGCGGCACATCCGGCATCTCCTCAACATTTAGCGTTAAGTTCCGATCCCGCATCAGATCAAACAGATCATCCATTACCATTTTAGACATAGCGGGAATAGACACCTGAGAATGGAAAAGATTGAGCTCTTTATTCTCAATTTTGACCACATCAAGCATGCTGTTAATAATGTCAGCCAGACGTCCAGATCCTGTTTCAATCCCCTTAACTAAAGTGCGGCGCATTTGGTCTTCTAAGATGATCTTATCTTGTAGCAGCATTTGAGTATAACCATGCAAAATCGTGAGCGGTGTGCGCAACTCATGTGAAACAACCGAGATAAAGTCAGACTTGTTTCGATTTAGCTGTTCTAGCTCTTCATAGGCAATTTGAATCGCCTCTGTTCGCTGGCGCACTTCATATTCAAGCTGCTGATTGAAGCGGGTTGTTTCCTCATAAAGTCGTGCATTTTCCAGGGCAATAGCCGCCTGACCAGCAAAGGTAGCCGCTAGCTCAACTTCATGTTTTTGGTACGGATTTAAGGTTTCGCGCGTTAATGAAAGCATTCCAATGACTGCCCCTGATTGAATCAGCGGCACGCCTAGCCATGAACGGGCCGGAGAAAATGAGCCAACGGCCTGCCAATCGGGATGTTCGAGGGCATCTTGTAGTGAATACGGCCTTTTTGTTTCCACAATCTGTTTGAAAATACTTTCATTTTCAAGCTGGACAAAAATATTTCGAGGTTCCATCGATTCAGGAAAGCCGCGAAATGCCACAAATTCAAGTTGATTCTCGTTCTGAACCAGCACGGCGGCTCGATCATAATGAACCAGTTCAAACAAGCGCCCCAAAATCATATCGATAATAGCGTCCCACTCTAGCGTGCTTGCCAACGCATTACCCGTCTCCTGCAAGGTCTCGGCTAAGCGGCGGGCCGAGCGCTCCCGCTGGTATGAAGTTGCATTTCGAATACTGTTGGCAACCTGAGAAGCCAGAAGCTGTAAATACAAAATATCTTCACTATCAAACCCATTCGTATGTTCCCACTGCAGTGATAGAACGCCAAAAATCCCTCGACCATCTCGTAGGGGTAAGTCCAACTGAGACCCCACCGTTTGCTGTGGGAATAGCGAAGTGTAAAGCGCTTCATCGCTGACGTCAGGTGTGTGCCGATAACGGCCGTTTTTTACCACCCAACCTTGCAAATTGGACTCATCAATGGGCAGCTCAATTGAAATGTGATTTTCACCATCTACATAATCCCCATCGTACGCTCGTAACTCCAACAGCTTCTGATCGCCATCAAGTAAAAACAGGTTCACAAAGCTAAAATCAAATTGTTTAGCAATTAATTCAACAGTCTGGTCTAAGAGTTGATCGACAGTCAAAATTGACCCAATCTGCCAAGCAATTGCCTGGCTTTTTTCAAGCTGCTGGGCACGATACTGGAGAACTTTCTGGCGATTCAAATCTTTTCGCCGCAACCACTCAAAACGATGATGCGCGTCACGTCGCACAACAAAAACAACCACAGCCGCCGCCGCGCCCACAAACAAAATAAATCCAAAGTAAAAAACCGATCCGCCGAGCAATTGCCAAGCGATCAAAAACCAGCTTCCTAGCGTGATAGCCATCATGAAAGAAAACCAGCGGATTGATAGGAAGAACTGGGACGCACCAATCATCACAAAAAGAAGGAAAATCGATTGGCGCATTTCACGCGAGAATGAAAGATAATAAAGCGCATTAATGACCGCAAATAAAATGATTGAAGATAGGATTAAATTTGCATATTTGGGCGGAGCTGGCGCACGTTTAAAAAGTAGAAATAGGACAACGCCCATAATACCAACGGTCACATTCAGTTGGATCACTTCTGAGGCTGCCCGAATAGCAGGAATAAATGCAAAACAGATTGCCAATGTAAGGTGATAGATAGCCAGAACGGCTGAAACCATTGTCAATTTATCAGCAACACTTTGATTAAATGCGGGTCGAAGAAGCCGTGAATTTGCGATTAAGTTTTGGAATCGTTTGCGAGCCCAAGCAAGCGTAAATTTTTCTACCTTTCGGGAAGAGGATTCCAACTGCGAATTAGGAGCGACCCTTTGTTGAGGGGAAGATTCAGAGTTATGCACTAAAAATTTTTACAGCGTCTATGATGTATACTACCAATAAAATTTTCGGTCTTCTTCTCTATCCTACGCCTTCTCGCTTAACTTGGAGATTAAGTGTTCCGAAGTTTCTAGTTTGAAAACCTTGTTAAAAGCCGGAACTTCGTTTCACTTAAGTGGATGAGTTGAGGTCATTTTTGCAAATGGATAGCAGTCGCAGAAATAGGCTTCACAACGCTCTCCATTCCCTTTGTGAACGGTTATTTTTTGGTTCGTTAATCTATAAAATCTTTTTCATTCTCAAAGGTTGATTTATGCTCGGTCTTGTCCTAAGGTAATCATAATTGATTTTTCGCTAATTGAAACAGCACACATCCCCAAATAGATAAAGGAAGAGTGAAAATTGTTCAAAATTCGCCCAATTCACCCAGATGACGCCTCTACTCTGCATGCAATTATGATTAATCCCGAGGTCTATTCCACCTTGGCAAGAATCCCATCTATGGAGCTAGCAGAAGTAGAAGCATGGACACGTAAAGAGATCAATGGCCGTTACCGTCTCGTCGTCGAAGCAGATGGCAAACCCATTGCACAAGGCAGCCTCACGCACAACTTACGCGGTCGAATGCACCACAGCGGTAATCTTGGGATGTATGTATCGCATCATTATTGGGGGCAAGGGGTTGGCACCATGCTGCTCGAAGCCCTTCTTGATTTGGCGGACAATTGGCTAAATTTAAATCGATTGCAGTTAGAAAGCTTTACAAATAATGAAGCCGCCAATCACCTTTACAAAAAAGTGGGGTTTGAGGTTGAAGGAATCAGCAAAATGGTCGTCTTCGGAAATGGGGGTTGGCAAGATGAGTATGTCATGGCCCGCCTGCGCAATATTCCTAAACAATTGGAGAGTCCAAAATGGTCGCCACCACCCAAATCTACAAAATCCATCAATAATATTGTGATACGGCCGTATCTCAGCAGTGATATTCCCCAAATCCATCAGCTCATGACCTTTGTAGACGTCAGCCGAACCACGCTCCAAATTCCGGCTTATGAGCTCAACTATTACGAAAAGAGACGTGATCCCAGCAGCAATAATCATCGGTTCGTGGCGGTGGATGGCGAGAAAGTTGTTGGGCTTGTATCAATACAGGTCAATGCCAATCCGCGTATGGCTCACAGTGCTGGATTAGGCATGTCAGTTCACCCCGAGTATTGGGGCATTGGTGTCGGGTCTATGCTGATGGAACAAATTTTAGACACGGCCGAAAATTGGCTCAATCTCAAAAGAGTTGAACTAGATGTCAACACGGACAATCCTGGTGGGATTCGACTGTATGAAAAATTTGGGTTTGAGGTTGAAGGGAAACGTCGCCTCCACACTTATGGAAACGGCCGTTGGGCAGACAGTTACTTTATGGCCAAGCTTCGACCCTAGCAGTTTAAGCTTACTTGCCCCCCTTCCCAGGCAAGCCGTGCAAATACCAAAACTCATCGTCTGGATAAGCTTCTTCCCAAACTGGATCAAGCACAAACTCCCCTTTTGACCAGCGTCGTCTTAAGCGACGGTCATGGGCTTCTAAACTGCTTATAATCCGACCTTCCAATCGGTAAGGTGGGGTTTGCATTTTACGAACAAGCATTTCAATCATGATCCGTGGCTCAACCCCGTTTGCAAAAAATCCTCGACTCACGATCGTTTCATTTTTCAGATCACCCAAAAATGCTTCCCACTGGCGTAAACGGGCGTTTAGCTCCGTATGAACTTTTGTCTCTAAGCGCACAACCTTCTCATGGAGAGCGTTGTTGAATTGAGAAACGGCCGTGTTCAAAAGCGCCTGCCCCGCCGCATCCAAAGAATCAGCCAAAGCCAAAATGCGATGTTGGCGCATCAGATAACCACCAAATGTTAACCGTGGACCGCTTCCCATCGGCCAAAATAGCACGTCACTTTTGATATAGTCCTCAATCTCTCCGGCCATATCCGCCATTTGACGCAAATCTTTTTCCAATTCTGAATGGGTCATACCATCTCCAAATGTGAGTTTATACTGAAATAGCTTTACGCTTTTGTCACTAAGCTATAAGCTATTAGGGAAATTTGCAAATATTTAAATACCGCCAAATATATTTTGATGGGCACGAAACGATTTGAGATGCGATACTCAAGATCTTTGGTGCCAAATGACTAAAAACTTTGGTAACAAAGTACTAAAAAGCTTCAGAAACAAAGTATTAAACAGAAATGAAAGAATCACCTATAAAAATATCCTCAAAATAGCAAGCATCAAACCCACCCAAAAATGTATAGGTACCTTTATGAAATCTTTAAGACGTGCGGCCCTACGTAAACTGGTCGCGACTGCATATGAAATGGACTTTGACACAATGTCTGGTGTGCTCAGCGTGGACGAAAACGGCCGTTGGAAAATTGGCAAACAAGACCTCACGAGCTGGCTTAACGACCACATTGGCGAAGATATGTCTCTCGTGCTCGGCGCAGACTCTGACGAACGGGCAGTCGTCGTCCGCACCTGCCGCACCTGTGGCCGTGACTATACCGACATGGAGTGCCCTCGCTGCCGCGCCAACCGCATTCGCCTCCGAGGCCACGCCTAATCTCGCCTACGAACTCTACCACTTCCATTGAGCATATTCATCTTTTCAACCAGCTAATTGTAAGAGCATAGCGCGCTGTGTCCTCCTATCCCAATCTATTGCTCCGTCAAAAAAGCAATAATATCCAGCAGTTGTTGTGCTGTTAATAAACGCTTCCTTGCTCCCTTCCCAACCCATATCATCTAAGCGCTCAGGCCGCTCGCCGCAAACAAGACGTTGATTTTTAAGCGGCAATCCTTGGCAAGCGATTTGAGTACCGCTTTGATTAAAACATTGCTGAGCGCTTGCCTCGACCCCGTGACAGTCCTGGCAATGGGATTGATAAATCTTTGCCCCTTCTTCAATACGCTGCGCCGCTATTCTTTCTTGAACCTGCAGCATCCGGTTGGGTTCACTTAGGACAGCCACACTCAAAACAATCATCAATAACATGACCGCAACGGTGCCAATCAATAGCTTGGGCTTGACCATGATGACCTCCAAATTGGGGTTAACGGAATAGAGAAATAAAAAATGATCGCGACAGAATTCTATCCCTTTGGCAAGAATTAGTTGTGATGATCGTTATGGTTCAAACTGTCCAAAGGATAACTCAGGAAAAACAAAAAAAGCTCGGAAAATATCCGAGCTTTTTCAAGTTCTACGTTGTTTTGTTCACCTTATCGGCTCATTAAGAACGCGATAATGTCCTGCATATCTTGTGGCGTGACATCTGGGTCAAGCCCCATTCGATTTGGGAAGTCTTGAGGCATAACGCCATCCGTATAGCCAGTAACAAGGAATCGACTTGGCCACAAGATTGATTCATAAATGTACGCTTCAGTTGTCAAGTCAGGGTTACGTAATGGCGCATTGTCCTGAATCGCTCCTAGCCAAGGACCAGTACCAGCCCAAGAGGCGTCTGAATCATCACCACCGTGACAGCCTGCACAGCCATAGTTTACGTTATACAATTCAGCCCCACGATCCGGATCTCCCGCTGCCCACTCGGCCGTGAATTCTTCGTAATCTGCGTTAGCATTACCGGTATCAGGCCACTCGTAATTAGGTGCAGGTGGTTCACTACAGAACTCTTCACCTTCAAAATTCAAAATGTAGAGCGTAACATTTTCGACTTGGTCATTACGTAAGGCACCGCCAAAGTCAGTTGACCACGTAGGCATAATTCGCCCACGCCCGGCCGCAACCGTCACATACACAAAATCTCGTTTTGAGCCGACCCATCCCATATCGTCTAGACGTTCAGGCCGGTCACCACAAACAAGACGTTGATTTTTAAGTGGTAACCCTTGACACGCAATTTGTTCACCTGAAGGGCTAAAGCATTGCTGAGCAGCAGCCTCAACACCATGACAGGAAGCACAGTTATTTTTATAAATTTCGGCACCGGTCTCAATCTGCCGAGCTACGGCAGCCTCCGAAAAATGTTCTAGTCGCGCTGGTTCTACTAGGGCAGCATACCCCAGAATGACCATGGTAAGCATGAACGCGATGGTTCCAATGACAATCTTAACTTGCATCTTATAATCCTCTTATGCCCTAGCAGTTCTTATTAAAGAATCGGCATTCCTCTTCATAAAATGCATCTTCATGACGGTAATCGTGGGTTTCCGTCTGGATGAAGATATCACCAGTTTCTGGGTGAATCGATTCAAAGAAAAGCGTAAACTTCACCATATTTTCTTGAGCCTGCTCGATGCGGAACTCAATATATGGATCAGGGAGCGCATTACGTGTGAAATTGTTTCCCCACGAATCTACACCTAATACTTCGCATGGATCGAGATTAGGTTGAGAACCATCTGAGGTACAAGCACGGCGTTCTACCGTTTCCTCAAATAAAGCCAGCGCGCGCGTTAGATGGGGCCGACCTGGTACGACCTGACCAGGGAAATATGTTCCGGGTTCAAGTTCATCATAAGGCACGCCCTTCAGAACGCTAGGGCCTTCTTCCGGCATAATTTCACCGCTAATCTCCAATTCAGGCGAGCTTTGCACGCGATATTCTGGAGAGCCCATCCAGTTTGAAATGAGCATGAAAGCGATGAACAGGAATGCTAAAGTTAGCTCAGGACGACGGTCTGCATAGCGACGGCTTTTCCGTACTTCTATATAAGGATAGAAGATGAAAGCAATCAAGAGAACCGGGATAAACCCGACCACAATTGTCTTGTCTGCGAGCTTCAACCAGCCTTGAGACCAAGAAAGATACCAAGGTGCCACAACGTGGAGCGGTTTCACGTTCGCATCAGCAATCGTTTCTAAGGGAGCATCCCACAACCAGAGGGCACCAGCCGTTAAGAACAGCGTCACTAGCGCTGTCCACATCATCTCATTTGTAAACACTTCCGGTATGAAGTACGTCCTTTCATCACGTGGAACACGTTTTGCGGTGTCTTCACCAATTTCTTCACGTCCTGGAGGCAGTGAAATACCATAAAGTACTACTTTGTAATAATGTACAAAGAAGAAGATTGCTAACAGCATTGGTAGCAATAGCACGTGGAAGAGATACCACCTGAGCAAACCAGCGGCACCGAGTGAGGGGGCACCTTGAAGCACAAGCAATACGTTTGCATTGAACTGTTCGGGCGCAGGTGCAGCTTCAGCACCAGACAAGAATACGGTCAGCGCCCAGTAAGCCAGCTGATCCCAAGGAAGCAAGTAGCCACTAAAACTTAGTAGGGCGGTCAATGTGAGCAAAATCACACCGGTCGCCCACGTGAATTGTCGTGGTTTTTTATAACTCCCCGTTATGTAGGTCCGGAGCATGTGTAAGGCCACCGCCAAGACCATCACTTCCGCACCCAAGCGGTGCATATTACGGAAAAGCTGCCCTAGGGGCACATTACTTAAAATATTCCACATGTTTGAGTAGGCAACGGTGGGGCTTGGTGTATAGAAAATCATCAGAATGATGCCTGTGATTGTTTCCCATACAAACATGAAGGTTGATAACCATCCTAAACGGAAGGTTGGGTAAATATGGGTGACCTCTGTGTGATAGAAGCTAGGGCGAATATGCATCCAAAAGCCGTCGGAATGAGGACGAAGACGAGGATTTGGACGACGAGGTTCATCACCACGAAATGCACCACGAATGTCGCTGATGTTCATACCCGCGGTGAGGCGTTCTACGATTTCGTCAGCTTTAGTAATTGTTGCTTGTTTGAGTCCCATCTCTGAGACTTGGTCAAAAAATGTAGCCATTCTCAAACTCCTCAAGTTTTAGCGGCGAAAAATTTTATGGACAATTACCTTCAAAGTCGCACAATAAGTTATCTGATGGGCCTTGTTTACGAGACCCTGTGTCAACGCTAAGGGAGACAGTTTCTGGTGGAAGAACCAGTGGTCGATAGAAGTTGTCTACGAGTTCGGACTCGGCAATGGGGTTACCTTCAGCATCTAAGGCAATGACCTTGAACCGATCAAGGGTACGAGGAGCAGGAGACTCGATTCGACGACCGTCTAAGCGGTATTTTGACCCGTGACATGGGCATTCGAAGCGATTATTTGCTGGAATCCACGAATAAATACACCCTAAGTGCGTACAGACTGTATAGATTGCGGCAACCCCACGAATCGCTTCGGGCTCATCTTGAGCTAAGTACATGCGTTCATTAGAAAGATCGGTATCTAAGTCGACGATCCAAAAACGGCCGTCTGGCACATTTACCGGCTCACCATTTAGCAAGGGGGCATTAACCAGGTCAAATGGGAATAAACCACCAAACTCCCCTTCGCGGAAGCGGGGGATCAAAAACCAAACTAATAATCCACTAAATTGGGCTAAATAAAGAGCGAGGGAAGCTCCCCAAATATAATAGAGGAACTCACGTCTTGATATGCCGTTACTTTTTACATCGGCATCTACTGCTGCATCTGCCATTTGGCTCTTCTCCTGTGAAAAATCTCACGTCACCCCAAGCATGGGGGAAAATGTGTTTTTTTATGCAAACGAAAATACAGTTTACAAAGAAGCACTTTGATTGTGTGCTTATTCACAAACGAATTATAGCAAAATCCTTTGGGTTAACAAGGGGGAGAATGGGCGCTGAGAGACTCGAACTCCCGACCTCTTCGGTGTAAACGAAGCGCTCTAACCAACTGAGCTAAGCGCCCTTGCGAAAAAGGATTATAACCGTATTATGTGAACGTGCAAAATGAAAAATTGTTATGCGTGAATTGGTTTATTGGTTACTACAAATTGGTTGATTCATTCCCTAAATTATCTGTAATCAACAACCGATTTTTTTAAATTCTAGGCAAAACGATACTTTTTTGCGCCTGATATTTTCCTTTTCTATCCGCATAAGAAACTTCACACACCTCGTCGGATTCAAAAAATAAAACTTGGGCAATCCCTTCATTTGCATATACTTTCGCAGGTAACGGTGTGGTATTTGAGATTTCTAGAGTGACATATCCTTCCCATTCTGGTTCGAAAGGAGTGACATTCACGATTAAACCACAGCGAGCATAGGTCGATTTTCCTAAACAAACCGTAAGCACATTGCGTGGAATTCGAAAATATTCGGCCGTTTGCGCTAGTACAAAAGAATTAGGTGGTATCACGCAGACATCGCCTTTGAAATCAATAAATGATTGCGGGGTGAAGTTTTTCGGATCGACGACGGCTGAATGTACGTTTGTAAAGATCTTAAATTCATCTGTTACACGGATATCATATCCATAAGATGAAAGTCCATAGGAAATGACGCCCTCTCGGACTTGTCCATCCACAAAGGGATCTATCATCTTATGCTCCAATGCCATTTTTCGAATCCACTTATCTGCTTTTATTGCCATTTTATTTCCTTAAATTTTATTTTTTATTTACCAATACATATCAGAGTGGCAAAGTGGTAGGGTTGCAAGGCAATCCTTTTTACTTTGCCACCTTCCAATTCTGCCACTTTGCTACATTTTTTCGGGGGCACTCATACCCATCAAATCGAGGACTCGTGCAAAAACCTGTTGGGCGGCTCGATAAAATTTGAGCCGGGCGTGCTGTAAAGGTTCGGGGACATCTGAATGGAGAACCCGGCAGGTTTCATAGGCAGGATGGAAAAGCGCAGCTAAATCGTAAGCATAGAAGGCAATATGGTGAGGCTCGCTTGTGTTGACAACAAGCTCAATTAATTCGCTAAGTTCTGCTGCTTTACGTAAAAAGTTCAATTCGTTGGGATGGGTAAGCAAACTGATATTTGCGTCTTTATCTGCATCAGGGTTTTTACCAGCCTCTTGCCAACGGCGGAAAATGCCGGCACAGCGAACGTGGGCGTTTTGAATGTAGAAAACAGGGTTTTTATCTGATTGTTCAACGGCGAGATTCATATCAAATTCGATATGGCTATTGCCGGACCGTGAAATCATAAAGTAACGAATCGCATCTGCCCCGACTTCATTTACGATATCGTCTAATGATATAAAGTTCCCTGAACGGGTGCTCATTTTGAAGGGCTGGCCATCTTTAACAAAGTTAACAATTTGGTGGAGAAGTGTTTTGACAAAGGCAGTCTCGTAACCGAGCGCCTGCACACCCATGAGCACCTGCGGTGCAGTGGCGTGATGGTCTGGGCCAAAAATATCGACGACTTTATCAAAACCGCGCTGGGCCTTGTGCCAATGATAAGCAATGTCTGGCATGCGATAGGTTGGCTCGCCAGTTGACTTAACGAGAACACGGTTTTGGTCGTCTCCAAATTCAGTGGATTTAAACCAAGTGGCGCCGTCTTCCTTATATACGAACCCCCGCTCATCAAGCACTTCGAGTGCTTCCCACACCCGGCCTGATTCGTAAAGGCTTTGTTCGCGGTAGTAAACGTCAAAAATGATACCGATACTTTTTAAGCTGTCTTTTTGCCATTGGGAGATTGTTTCAACGGCCGTATCCGAAAACACCTTCGTTTCAGCACCCTTCAAACCATCACCGTGCTCGTCTTTGAGCATTTGAGCAATCTCAACGATGTACTCTCCTTGATAATGGTCCTTTTGAAGTTCAACCGCTTCACCAATCAGCTGTAGATATCGAACTTGAACTGATTCGCCAAGCATCGTAACCTGACGCCCTGCATCGTTGTAATAATATTCAAGAATGACCTCATACCCAGCAGCCCGCATAATGCGACCGAGGGTATCACCCATCACCCCGCCCCGAATCCGACCAATATGGATTGGACCAGTTGGATTAGCGCTGACGCATTCGATTTGAACTTTTTGGCCTTCTCCCTGCGAAATACGGCCGTATGCCATACCCGACTCAAGAATGGCATCAACGACAGATTGCACCCAGCTCTCTTTAAGTCGGAAGTTAATAAATCCGGGTGGGGCAACGGTCGCTTCTTCTAAATAATCGGCATCGGCAAGGTTTATCACGATCGCTTCCGCAATTTTTAGAGGTGCCATCTTTGCAAGTTTAGTTAGACGGAGAGCAACGGCCGTTGCATAATCGCCATGCGTCGTGTCGCGGGGCCGTTCAATTTGAACCGCTGGTAACTCAAACGCAGGGAGTGTGCCAGCGCTCTGGGCCGCCTCTAATGCTTTTTTGACTTCTGCACCAAGTTGGTGGTTTACGCTCATATTATTTCCTATCAATCTTCAAACTGGCGGGGATTTTAACATGCTTAAGTGAGAAGCAAAACTTTTTAAAAATAAACGACCTTTTGCTTCTCTTAGTAAGGAAACCGTTTTGAGTCTCAGGGTTTCTGAAAACGATTTTTGGTTAACAGAGGTCCCTTTATCAAATTGAAACATTGGAACATTTCCCGGCAAATTTTCGTTAAAAAAAGAGAAAGGAGAAAGTATCTCAAATGAAAAATAAACTTTACTTGTTTTTAATATTAATTTGCCTGATTGCCTGCGCACCATCAACAGCCAATACGGCCGTTACCAGCCCACCTATTATTCAAAATTATCCACTTGGCTCAGTCGAAGTAAGAATACACAACAACACGCCCCAAGACTTTGATGAAATCACTGGCTTTTTTGGTGAGGAGCGCATTGCGTTTGGCGCGCTTGAAGCCAACAGCTTCACAAATTTTGCGACAGTTCCCACTGCGTTCCAGAGCTTTCTCGGTGAAATCACAATAAGTGGTGAATCCATAAGCATGGTTCACGGCGAAGATATTGAACTTAGCGGGGAACCACCCATTGTCAATGGCATCTTAACTTATACCATCAATTTCGCACCAAGCGACGGCCTTTACTGGAGCGACATGCGGCCAGAGTTTGAGGACATGGAAGCCCGAATTCAGCCACTTCTCGAGGAGCTGCGTGAAAATGGGGCAATTGTGCAGTATGAACCCAGCATCCAGCGCCCAAACTTGTTTCAACGCTTGTACGGTGCACCTGTTGCGGCTCGCGAGCTTTTGACTTTGAACGACGAGCGGGTTGTCGTCTACATTTTTGATGATGTGGAAACGGCCGTTGCGTCAGCTGAGATTCTGAACCAACATCAAAGCACTGTGACTTATATCCGCGAAGATGGCACAATAATCAGTGAAACCCCACAACTCTGGTCAGGAGCCCATCCTGTTTGGTGGCAATTTAGCAATCTCATTTTGCTAACTGATGGACGTGAGCCAGAACACCATACACAATTAACTGATGCAATTCGCGTTGAGCCATTAGGTGGAACAGTCGCTGAATTTATCCCGACAGCCACGCCTGAAACGCCACAGCTTGAAGGGGAACTCTACATGGCAAGACGAAATTTTGACCCCGATGCCTTCGAAGAAGCCCTCTTAGTTGGGGAACTCGTTGTCATGAATGATTGCCTGTTTGTTCAAGGAGACGGCAGCACGGACCTCTACCTTATCATATGGCCAAGGCTTTTTACGGTTGACAATAGCGGCAGCTTACCGACTGTGCTTGATGAAAACGGAGCTGATGTCTTTCAGGTTGGGGAACTCGCCTATTTGGGTGGAAGCAGCCGTTCGGCCAATGATATTGAACGGATTCAAACTCAGTTGGTTGAACCAATTCCAGATCGCTGCCTTGGCTCAGACATCTGGAGCGTTGGTGAAGTGCTTCCGGAGGAATATCGTGATTAAGCCGTTGGGCGAACTTTTCACTGACTGCAATATGATTTGATGACTTTGAGCAGTTTTTGACAACCAAAGGAAATCAATTGCGAAAAATAACTCTGATTTTTTTAATCAGCCTGACCTTACTCCCTGCCTGCACCCGTCGTGCTGAACCAAACCCAGTTTTTATCCCCGTAGCACCGGAAAACAACCAATTTTATGATGGTTGGGAGCTGGGTGTGCGCTTCAATATTCCCGATGGGTGGCAGGGGTATGGGGCAGCCATCGACCATGACGGTGGTGATGGTGCGTATTATGAGATGGGAAATTCGCAAATGAATTTATTGACCTTCGATGATTCATTTGACCCTGATACGCTTCCAGCGGCGTTCCAGCATATTGTTGTTTTTACCGATACCCTGGCCAACAATGTGGGACAACGTGACCCAACTGCTCGGGAAGCCCATTTGGCAGAAGGGGCCGATCCAAACGATAGCATTGAACTGGTTGAGGTAAACGGCCGTCAAGTGGCCCAAACCCAAAGAATTTTCAATTCAAGCCCAACCCTTCATGAACAGGTCATGACCACCGTTGTCGACGGCCGTATTGTGCGCCTGTATGGGGTGGCGTTTGAAGCGAAGATGGACGCCATTCGGGAGCAGATGCATGCAACGATTGCGTCTCTGCAATCAATCCGCTACGATAATTGGACTCAGGCGGAGATACCTGACTTCTTTGCCACGATTGGGCACCCCGCTGATTGGCAGATGCTTACGACTTCCAAATCGATATATTTGACTCATGAAACCATCAGTGAGCCTATCGCTTTGCTCAACAATCAGGCGGCAATAACAACGCCTATTGTCATTTTCCATCACAATCTTAATCGGACGATGGGTGAAACGCCGCTTGATGAGATAACAACGGCCGTTTCCAACCACCCAACCCCACTCACACTGCGTGAACAGACGCCCACTGGTCCACTGCACCATCGACCCGATATTGTCATCCAACAATACGAAGAGCAAAGCACCGGTCTCGTTTACTTCTTTGGCGCAATGGAGAGTTATCTTAGCCCAAGCCCGCAACCCACCATGAGCATCACGGCCGTTTTGCCCGCTAGCCAAGCCGATGCCTTCGCGCCAACCTTCGAGAAGATCGTGCGCAGCATTGGGGGGTCAGTAATGCGGTGGTTGCTAATCAACCCAACTGATTTGCCAGATGAAAATGTATCACCCTCAGCCATTGATCTACCCCCATTCGAGCCAACCGCCAGCCCAGCTTTAGCCGAATCAACGGCCGTTTCTCCTACCGCCGTCCCCACAACGACGGCGATCCCACCAAGACCCACAGCCGTTGCCGACCCGCTTCAACAGGCGGTTGACACTATCATTAATAAACTGAATGCCCATGAACGTGATGGGTATCGTCTCAATGCGCCGTTTTTTCACGGGGTTTTTGGCGTTAGGATATGGCAAATCAATGAGCCTACCTACGTACCTACTGAATTAGCCACCCACTATGCTGGTGATACCTATGGCGTACGGCCGTTAAACATCACTGCCGACCTTGATACCCCACTCCCCATTGATTGGGAAACGGCCGTGGCTCTCAACCCAACCAACCTACCAGTTGACGCCATCGTTGTGAGCCAGGGCTGGAGCGTCGATCAACCCGCCGAAGCACTCTTATACTTTACGGAACAAGCAGGCGCACTGCGCTGGCTAGGGGCTGTCTTTTCCTATAATAGCTTCGCTCCTGTTGCCCAATATGATATCGAGCCTCTCACTGACGAAGTTGAGACCTTCCTCCGCGCGGAAGTTGGTACCCTTGTTAGAGAAAAAGAAGTGGCTGAAAACAATAGTGGGGCTTTTTCTGCGTTATCAATTAACCCAAGCGGCACGGTTGCCTTATTCACAACCTTTGATTATGCGTTAGAAAACGCCGCTTATGAGATTGAGAATTTACAGACCGGTGAGCGGGCGATTTATGAAAACGAAGCTGGTATAAGCATTACTGCCAACCGCGCAGTGTGGCTAGATAATCGCTTTGTCGTTGTTGGGTTTCGCAATGATCCGATGGATGAAGGCCCTATTTGGGGGCACGTTGCCCTGCTTGATACCACCACAAATGAACTCACAATCATTGAAGATGAGCACATTTTGGGTCAGGCTCCCTCCGTAACACCAGATGGGGCCGTTATATTCTCCAACAGTAACGGGGATGCCGTTATTTGGCAGGATGGGGACCGACGAATCGTCAATATGGATCCTATTTTAGCTTTGAGCAACAGATCATGGATTCACCTTTCTCCTGTTTCGATGTCAAATGACCAGCGTTACTTCATTGGTGTAGTCGGTATTGATCAATTAGAAATTAGCCGTTCCATGGGCAGGTATGTCCTGCTGGATATTGTCACCAACGAAGCCACGATTGTGGCCTCATTTGATGCCCCGCCGATGGGAGGCTACACAGGGACAGCCAGTTGGAATGAGGCCGGCACTCACGCTGTGATTAGCCCGTGGGCCAACTTTAGGGAGCAGCAGGGTTTAACGGTGGTCGAGGCCGCCACGGCTGAAGCTGTCTTTTTAGGCATTGATTCTTATAACGGCCGCTGGCTCAACGACGAACAGCTTATTTTCGAGGCTTATATTGACGACGTTTTACAAACGCATATTTACAATGTGGCTACCGGAGACCGTTATCGCTTAGATCATGATTTGAATGCCCTTTATTGGCCCAATAGTGATGAAATAAATCTGGCCAATTGGAACACGGCCGTTTCCACTCAATTTGGCTTTTCAGTGCAGGTGCCAAACAAATGGGGTACCCAAACAGGCACCGATATCTTTTACCTCTTTACAAACGAAAACCAAGAGGAAATTAATGGGGCGTTTCAATATTCAATTTGGGTAGAAGAGCATCTAAACCCCGACGGGCTCCCCCTTCCAGACCTCTATGCCAATAAATACAGCCCGGATCGCCGTGATGACATCGCGGAATCTTATACCGATGTTACTGTGAATGGCCTACCGGCCATCCAAAGTGATTTTATTTTTTCAGCTAATGGTGCTTTAGGCTACTTTATTGAGGATAACGGCCGTTATATTCAAATTAGCCTCACCCCTTATAATCCAAACGACCCATTCCCTCGGCAGGAAGAAACGGTGCGCCTATTCAAAACGATGCTATCAACCTTTGAGCTTATAGAAAACCAATAGGCGGCATTTGCCCCTTTCAATTTTTAGTTTAGTGTTCCGAAGTTTCTAAATTGAAAACCTTGTTGGTTAAAAGCTTCGGAACCTCAAGGAAACGAAGATTGCAGCCGTCGTTTTATTCAAAGCAGGAACTTCGTTTCACTTTATTGCTTATTCAACAATATTTGTAAGTCATAAATTTCAAGTCGGCCTAAATTTTGGGCAAACAGCACGCCATCTGCAATTAAAAAGGGAGCCGAAATAGGCAGCTCATTTAAAAGGATGGGTGCCTCAGGATGGGTCAAATCAATCTGCTGAATAGGGCACTGGGGGAAACGCAGATAAAGCGTGAATTCTATTTGCTGAATGGACCACGGCGCTGATGTTTGACATTCGTTTGGAAGCAGGTATTGCCCTCGCTCAGTGAGGGCATCTGGCTCGGTTACGTCCAAAAGCAGCACCATTTGATTGGTCAGGATGGGAAGAGATAAACGGCCGTTGGTGTCCTCGATGATTGACGTCATCGACAGCACCTTAACAGGCGGTTGGCCCGCTTGAATAAAAGGATAGGCTCCAATTTCCACAGCCTCAGCTCTGTTTTGAATATCAAACAGACGCAGCTGCTCAGGTTCTAACACGTAAACCACATCATTATAAGCAGCCACTGCCAATATTTGATTTGTCCTAATTTGACCAACGAAATTTAAAGTAGGGTCAGTTTCCACCAGTTCAATGTTCTTTTCTTCTCCAGCATGGGTGCCGTTTACAAGTAGCAGCAAATCACGATTAGGATGTTTCACAACCATTCGCTGATTCGCAATCGTATTTTCAGACCTTGGCGAGCTTACTGTTTCAATAGGCGCTAGGTTGGGGGCTGTCAGCCAATCAAATTTTGATACGCCGGGGTGTCTGCCCATGTAGAGATAACGGCCGTCTAGCACAAAAGGCTGTGAACCGATTGGCAGATTGCCCAACAATCTCGGCGTCTCAAGCGACTGCACGTCAATCAGGCTGTATCCCTGAGCAGGGCCATCCCCGCCCCCAATGCCGGTGATAAGTGCACCAGATTGATACGCCTGCAGTGTGGTGTTGAAAGATTCGTAAACGCTGATGAGTTGCAAATTCTCTCTATCGGTACCGTCTGCGGCAATCAAAAGGGCTGAGGTCAACGTTGGTAAAGCAAAATAAACGGTATTTTCAATCAAAATTGGGTCACCGATCCAGTCAATCACAAACAAGCGATTCTGGCTATCACCAAGCTGTTCAATAAACATCGGGTTGGGAACGGCCGTTCCGAGCCATCGCTCTAGCGCTTGGGTTGAAGCGGGTTGGGGAAATTCTTCAGCGAGCAAAAAGCGCAGTTCAGGGTGCTCTTGGGGCAAAAAGCGCCACCATTCGCCAGCCGAATCCTTCACAAAAAGCGCGCCTGCCTCATTTTGACGCAGAGTAAACTCCCCCAGACCGCTGATCGAATATTCCCCTTTTGGCGCAGTCGGGTCTGACACATCAATGACAAAAATTTGATCGGTTACTGCGATAATAAACTGGTTGTGCGCATAAAGCGTTCGCGTATAGAATGGCACCACCAGCGTTCCCACAACCTGTGGCCCTCCCTCGGCCAACATATCAATGCCAACCAGTTCACGCCCAATGAGTGCCCAAATCACCTCATCATTGCCAGCAATCCCAGCTATCCCGCCACCGGAACGGCTTATTAAACCGGGCAGGTCCTCAGGAGACTCCCAATTAATAAATTCAGGCTGAAATGGGACGGCTGTTGCTGTTGGCGTCACTGTATTCGTCGCTGTGGGTAAGGGTGTGTGTGTTAGGATAGGTGTGGGGGAAACGGCCGTTTGTGTCGCCGTCGGGGGGAGCATCAAGCTTGGTTCAACAGTGGGCATTGATGTCGCTGTGGGCAACAGTGGCGGGGTGATGCTGACCATCTCTTCTGGCTCACTCGCTAGACACGCCACAGATAAAAATAAACCCAAGCAAAGAATACAACGAAACCATTTCATCATCATGCAATTCTCCAGTTCATTAGCCACAGGCTATCATTCTACTGGGATAACGCTTCGGGTGGTGATTTAGTTCATTTTTAGATCAAGATTTGGATTTGTTGGCGACTTTATCATAGACAAGCGCGGTCTGAACGGCCGTTTCTTGCCAGCTAAACTTCTCCGCCTGCCTGCTCGCTTTTTGGCGCAGGTCAGCTGCCAAATTTTCTTGCATAATGGTAGCAATAATGGCCCCGCCCATAGCGCGGGCATCGTCAGGGTCAATCGTAAAGCCAGCATCACCCACCACTTCCGGCAGTGAGCTAGCATCCGTAGTAACCACCGGCACCCCACAAGACAGCGCCTCAAGCACCGGCAGGCCAAACCCCTCATTTCGGCTAGGAAAGACAAACGTTTCGGCATTTCGATACAGCACCGGTTTATCCTCTTCATCCACAAAGCCAATCCACTTCACGTACTCATCAATGCGCAGCTGCTTAATGTACCAATCGTAATCGGGGTAAATCTCGCTCTCTTCTTCCGGCTTTTTACCGGCCAGTACCAGCGGATAATCTTCTCCAAGGGCCTGCCCCACGTACGACCACGCCAAAAGAAGCGTCATCACGTTTTTATGCAGTTCGTATCCGCCTAAATAAAGGATGTAAAAATCAGGCAGATCATATTTACGCAGCACCGCCATATCCAGCAGGGAGTTATCTCCTTCTGTAAAATCTGGACCAGCGGCTAGGTAAATCGAGGTGATATCTTCTTCTGGAATCTGTAGATGGGTGATAATATCTTGCTTACTAGCCAGCGAATCAGTGATGATATGGTTGGCACCCCGCGCGCTAGCTGCCACCAGCGAGTTGTATAGTCTGGCCTTCATGCCCCGCCGATACTCGGGCACCAGCATGGTAGTTAAATCATGTACCGTTACGACCAGCGGAATCGGTGACTGCAGGGGGCCACCCCAATACGGCACGTGCGCTACATCGGCCCCCACTTTTTGGCACTCTCGCGGGAAAATGGTCTGCTCAAACTGCACTTTCCCCAGATTGCCACCGCGAATAGGCACTTTGATGACGTTTATGCTAGGGGGCACCTTATCAGGCTCTACCCCATCAGGCTGCACTGGATAAATCAGGCTAATTGTCAAATCGGAAACGTACCGATTGAGGTAATAAACAAGGTAGCGTGTGTACTGTCCGCTCCCTGAATTAATCTTATTCCAAAAATATCCGTTGATAGCTACATGCATATTGGGAAGATTATCACGAATGGGGAAATGGGAGTAGAGAGAAAAGAGAAGCGAGAAGCGAATCAACAGGATTTCTTCTTTTAATTACCAACTGGCGTTACGCGGTACCGCTGGTGCAAACCTCTGAGGTTTTTTAGCGCGTCACATCAGTTACCAAGTAAAAAGTGATAAGTCATTCTCCCTAAATTTTGGGCCGTACTTATCACTTTTTACTTTTTACTTTCTAAATTGACGACACCGAGCAACTATCTGATCATTAAGGGCAAATAGATTTCGTTAAATTGAACGGCCGTTTCCAAGCCGGTCACGTTTGTAATCACAATATCAAAGCCACCGGCCAAGGTGGGGTAGAGTGCGTTAATGGTTGGGAAATCTGTCGACTTTGAAACCCCTAGCAAATACGCCGTCACTTCATCATTATTTTGGCGCAGGGCCAATCCCATACTATCTTCCATATCAGAACCACCTATCGTCCGGCTGAAAACTGCACGACCAGTGTGATGAACGGCCGTTAAAACCAAATTACTCTGGCTACTCGTGTCTTGTCCCAAAATGTATAAATTATTCTCATCATCTAGTGCAATCTGCGCCTTCCCTTCAACCGGCACAAAAAAGTCGTCCAAATCTACAAAGTATAGGATTTCGGTGGCGGTTGGATTGAGCTTTATCGCCTCCTCCCAAGTCGTCACGAAATATAAATTACCGTTATCGTCAACTGCAATATCGGCTGCTTCACTGGTGCTAACCGTGTTATAAAACGTGCTATACAGTAAATTTCCTGCGTTGCTAAACTTAGCAACAATCGAATCAGTACCAGCGTTACTCAAACGCTCAGATTGAATTACCCCGGCTGTAGTTGGGAAATCGTCGCTGGAAGACCGCCCACCGATATAAATATTATCGGCATCATCAACTTCTAATCCCCAGCCGTAGTCCCGGCTATCACCACCAAAATAGGTGCTAAAAAGCAGCGAAGAGCTTGACCCGTTTGTTGACAGTTTCGCTAGGAAAATATCCTCATCATCTCCGGCAGTATTTTGATAAGGGCTTTGCAGCGGGAAATCTGTTGAGAGTGTATCTCCGACAATGATCATCTGGCCTTGACTATTGATGGCAATGTCATGCGCCTCATCACGACCAGCACCGCCAATACAGCTGCTGTATTCAAGCGATGTCCCTGTAGAATTTAGCTTAAAGAAAACGGCATCAATCCCGTTCCCAACACAGTTAGCATACGCATCGCTCGTTGTTGGGAAATTATCATCGCTGGAGTACCCAACCACATAAATATTACCGTCGTCATCTAGCTTCATCCCTTGAGCAGTTCCATTGCCAATGTAGGTACTAAAGACGAGGCTTGATCCATCAGGGGTTAATTTCATGACGAAAATATCGGCTGTTGAGCCAGCATCGCTGTCAATAAACAGGGGATTTTGCAGTGGAATATCGGTTGACGGGGTGCTCCCCGCAACAATTATCGATCCATCATCATCAATGGCTATCGAACACCGACCAAATTCACATTCATTTCCGCTTCCCCCAAAAAAGGTGCTGAGATCAATATCTGTGGGATCGGTTCCGCCTGCCTCGGCATCGTATTGACTATAAAGCCAGATGGTGCCAATGCCTAGCAGCAGGAAGAGGAAGAATAACGGCCGTTTACTGCGATTAGATTTTTTTAAAGACATGTTCGTTTTCCTTTCTAAAATTTGAAATTTCTCCCAAGTAGGATTGAACATGACTCTATGAATCAATCGTCAATAGATCGTTTATTGAGTGGGCAGAATTATTTCTTGCTTTTGGGGAAAACAATAGTGTCTAAAAGAAGCTTGCCAATATAAATAATCAAAAGAAACACAGCGGCCGGCACCTGCCAATAAAGAAACCAACTTGGCGTCCAAACGGGTAAGGGCGCAACCGCCACAACAAAAGCGATGGCAGCGGCAAGACCTGCTCTTTCAAAAAATCGTCGCCATTTCATGATTCACAGTATAATAACAGGCATGTCTGAAACAAAATTTGGAACGTTTGAAGAACTCGTGGCGATGACTCCCGAAGAGTTGAAACCAATCATCATCAAATTGCGTGAGCTTGTACTTGCAGTTGACCCCAACAGCACGGAAGTGATTCGTCTGGGGGATAGAGCAGCAACGTTTGGCGTTGGCCCCAAAAAGATGAGCGAGGGCTATGTTTACGTGATGCCCCATAAGAAATGGATCAACCTTGGATTTTACAAAGGGGCATTGCTGCCCGACCCTGCCAGCCTTATGGAAGGAACAGGAAAGAAGTTGAGACATATCAAAATGCGAGCGCTTGATGAGATCAGCAATCCAGCCATTCGCACGCTCGTTGAACAAGCATATAAAGAGAGAAAGAAAGCTTTGGGAAAATAAAACAGCAACCCTGCTATTCTCCCATGTAATTTCCCTGCATTTTCCCACCCCAGCACTTGGAGAAGTTTATGAACAACTTTATTTTCGATGGGTCTTTAGAGTCCCTTGATCCTGCGGTAAAACAGCTCATTAGTTTAGAACAAAACCGGCAAGATGAAACCATCATTTTAATTGCCTCAGAGAGCGAAACGCCAACGGCCGTCCATCAAGCTGTTGCCTCAAGCTTTGGCCATATTTACGCAGAAGGGTATCCGCGCGAAGCCAGCCGTAAACAAACTGAATCAGCCATTTTAGACATTGACAATGAGCTAGCCATCTATCGTCGCAATAGCGATCCGCGTTATTACAAAGGGGTCGAATATGCAGACATTCTTGAGGCACTCACCCGCCGTCGAGCTGCGGAGCTTTTTGCCGCAAACGGTATTAAGCCTGAAAATCTTTTTGTTAATGTTCAGCCGCTCAGTGGTGCCCCGGCCAATAGCGCTATTTACACAGCGTTACTCAAACCGGGAGACACAATTTTAGGGTTAAATCTCAACGATGGGGGTCATCTTTCCCACGGCACGCGCATCAATCGCTCTGGGAAACATTATAATGGCGTCGCCTACTTCGTTGATGCAAAAACAGAGCAGCTGGATTACGATGAAATTGAGCGCGTTGCGGTTGAAACGCAGCCCCAAATAATCATCGCTGGCTTCTCCGCCTATCCGTTCGTCGTCGATTGGCAAAGGTTCCGGCAAATCGCTGACAAAGTCGGTGCTTATTTGATGGCTGATATTGCCCACATTTCAGGCTTAGTGGCTTCTGGCCGACACCCCAGCCCCATTGGGATTGCGGATGTGGTTTCCACAACGACGCATAAAAGCCTTTGCGGCCCGCGCGGCGCCATGATTATGACGCATAAAAAAACGCTGGCTCGCAAAATCGATAGGGCTGTATTCCCCGGTGAACAGGGCGGCCCTCACCTTAACACGATGGCTGGCTTAGCCGTTGCTTTAAAGCTCGCCCAAAGCGAGACATTCAAAGCGCTGCAACAGCGAATTGTTGAAAATGCCGCGCGACTGGCTGATAAATTACAGGAACACGGGCTACGAATTGTGGGCGGCGGGTCTGAAAATCATCTCTTGCTTGTCGACACCAAAAGCGTCACCAGCGGCGGTGTCCATCTATCAGGGGATATGGCAGCGCGCATTTTGGACGTGGCCGGTATTGTAGTGAATCGCAACACCATACCCGGTGATAAAGGGGCGCTTAATCCGACTGGGTTACGATTAGGCACGGTTTGGATTAGCCAACTGGGGTTTGGGCCAGCTGAGGTTGATTTGCTCGCTGAAGCGATCGCCACCGTGCTGCAAGGCTGCACGCCGTTCACCTATCTGGGTGGCGGTGGGAAAAAACAGCTTCGAGCCAAGGTGTCTTTTGAAGCCCTTGAACGAGGTCGCGCCCTTGTTCGGCAGCTGCGTCAGGTCGAGCCTGTGGCTTCTGACGAAACGGCCGTTTCTATTCGCGGCAAAAAAGCCAAACTGTTCCTCCATCATGCGCTGACCAGCGACGTGGCCAGCCTGCAAACTGGGGTGGCTCAAAATACACATCTTTTTGGCGCCGGTTTGGATTTTGACGGCACGCTGCTTCAGCTAGCAGCTACCGAATTCGAATTACAGTGCCCCGACAGTGAGACTGCCGCGAAAACGGCCGTTTGGTTATCTGATTTGTCAGATGGGTATGTGCGCTTTGATGATCCGCACGCCAAGCTGGCTGGGCCAGTGGTTGTCAAACAAACGGCCGTTTCCAACGCCCAGACTGCCACAAACAGAGCCATAAACCCCACCAAACCGTACTTCATTGGCAAAGACCAAGTCGAATCTGACCAAGCTCCCTTACCCTCATTTAGTTGGGAAGAGCCAGCCGATCCACCGCTCAAAACCACCCATCTTCACGCCACCCATCGGGATATGGGCGCCAAATTGGTTCCCTTTGGCGGCTATGATATGCCCGTTTGGTATAGCTCGGTCACCGAAGAACACAATGCGGTTCGCCAAACGGCAGGCCTCTTTGATGTCAGTCACATGGGGGTCTTTGAAGCCAGCGGTGAGCACGTTGAAGAGTTTCTTGATTTAGTGACCGCCAACCAAGTCTTCTCGCTCAAAGTTGGGCGCTCACACTACAGCTTCTTGATGCTTCCCAACGGGCACGTCATTGATGATCTGTTCATCTATCGGCTTGCTCCTCAAAAATTCTTATTGGTAGTCAATGCCTCAAACAATGACAAAGATTGGGCGTGGCTCAACGCAGTCAATGAGGGGAAGGTGTGCATTGATGAAAAACGGCCGTTTGCCAAAATTCAGCACCCCGTCACCCTTCGCGATTTACGAGACCTGCAATACGGTGATGAGTGCCGCGTGGACTTAGCCCTACAGGGACCACAATCCAAAAACATTCTGATGGCCATGGCCGATGAGGACACCGCCCAAAGCATCAGCCAGCTACCTTGGAGCGGCGTCTTGCCAGCTCAGCTTGGTGAGTTTGACGTCATTATTACGCGCACAGGCTACACCGGCGAGCGCATCGCCTACGAGCTCTTTGTCCATCCTGAGAAATC
>JBCCFD010000040.1:0-28239 GCA_039029915.1 Chloroflexota bacterium | reverse complement strand
GCAGCCCGCCGGGTTTTTGCCGAGCATGGCTATGACAAGGCGTCAATTAAACTGATTGCGCAAGAAGCTCAGTTGAAGTCTTCCGCACTGATTTATTGGTATTTTGAGAATAAGGAAGCCTTACTTGCTGAAATTTTAAAAGTTGGTGTTCCTCTGGCACAGCTTGGTGATGTGACCCCTGCTTTTTTTGAGTTACCCCCTGAAGAGTTGCTGCCTCGATTGCTCAGAATGCACCTAACAGCCATAAACGATGAAGAAATTGAAAAGATTGTTCGAATTTTTGTGCCTGAAGCCTTACGAAATGATTCTTTTCAAGCCCGTTTTGGTGAAATTGTTTCGCCTGTTTTTGAATTGGTTCGGTACTACATGGAGATGCAAATTGCCAACGGCCGTTTCCGCCCTCATGATACGGCCGTTTCTACGCGCTCCTTATTAGCCATTACGGTCTTTTATGGGCTAAACAAGCTTATGGTTCCTGACCTGGCCGAAGGTTTACCAGAACAAGACCATTATATTAACGAAGCCGTGACGATTTTAATTCGCGGCTTGAAAAATGGAGATTCTCATGATTAAAACAACCGTCTGTATAGTTGGTGCTGGTCCAGCAGGTGTTATCTTATCGTATTTGTTGGCAAAGAATGGGATTGATTGTGTGCTTGTTGAAGCCCAAAAAGATTTTGATCGAGATTTCCGTGGTGATACCCTGCACTATAGCGTGATGGAAAACATCCACCAAATGGGGTTGGCTAATAACCTGTTAGCCACCGTGCCCCATTACACCATGCGCAAAATGTTTCTCGATACGCCCAAAGGTCGATTGCCTTTAGTTGATTTTGAGCGAATTAATACCCCATTTCCCTATGTGACGGTCATGCCACAGCAAGATTTTTTGTCCTTCGTCACAACTGAGTCAACGGCGTATGATAACTTCCATTTGATGATGCGAACGGTGGCTCAAGAGCTGGTCCGAGATGAAAACGGCCGTATTTGTGGTGTTCAAGTCCGTCAAAATAACGAGCTGAAACAAATTAATGCCGATCTAGTGGTTGCCTGCGACGGCCGTTCCTCAAAATTAAGACGCTTAGCTGGCTTGCAAGTCGACCTGCTAACCGACCCGCTTGATGTCCTATGGTTTCGCTTGCCTAAATTTGATAATGATCCGGAATTACAAATCGGTGGTGGTTTTTCAGGCGGCAGCACCCCCGTGGTGGTGATTGAACGTCACGATCATTACCAAATGGGAATTGTTGTTGCCAATGGTCAGTATCGTCAGCTTAAATCCAAAGGGTTAGAAGAGCTACATCATCGAATTGTGCAAAGCATTCCTCAATTTGAAGATCGAGTTAATCATGTTGATAGCTGGCGGAAAGTTAGCTATTTAAAAGTGACGGGTAGTCGTTTAAAACAGTGGCACAAAGATGGCATGCTGCTAATTGGCGATGCGGCTCATGTGATGACCCCTTTAGGTGGCGTGGGTATCAATTATGCTATACAGGATGCCATTGTGGCCGCAAATGTACTGCTAGAGCCTCTGAAATCGGGTCAACTTCAGTCAGGACATTTTGAAGAAATTCAAAACCAAAGACAAAGACCTACTCGATGGATGCAATTCTTCCAAACACAAGCCCAAAAGCGTATTCTTGATCCAGCCAGAACAGATGACACACCGTTTGAGTTTCCTCGATTTATGCGTTGGTTACCTAGAATCCCGCTTTTGCGAGATTTATTGCCAAGAATGATTGGCAGCGGATTGAGCCGAGTTGAGGTTAAAGTAGCGTGATATTTTGGCTTGGTGTCTTGTCTAAAAACTCATCAAATAATGTGTAACAAGTAAAACGACGTTTCTGTATTGAATATGGTAACGGTTGCCAACTTCTTTTCATTTATTACCCTTAAAGAGATTAAATATCTTGCCACCTATGGCGAGAAAAATTCCTCACAGTCTTCGATACCCCGTCCGCTTGCGGCGGAGTCGTTCATTTAGATCGAGAATTCTTCATACTCATTTTCATCTGGCAAGCCCCATACTGCCCAAAATTTGCCCGCTTTGGGTTGCATTATGGCCGCACCGCATGATTCAACATGAAATGGTGGCTTTGAGCGGGTGCAAATGGCTGATGGTTCGCGGGTAACGGCAATGAGGTCGTCGATGGATAACGGCCGTTTTTCTAAAAGCTCATTAGCCATTGATAGTCGATTTTCCGAACTGAGTTGAGACGCCTCAGGGCGTTCTTGAGCGAATTCAAGCGTTTGGGGTAGGAGACAATGATTGGTATGGCTAATGGGCGTCTCATCTAGCGGGGTGATTTCACAGCGTGAAGACATTGCCTCCACGTTGTACCCTTTCCCATGCTTGTCAAAAATAAGGTAATTGTGTGCGCCGGCCAGCTTAGCTTCGGTAATACATTTCAAGGCGTCATCCGCATTATCTTGTTGTAGTGCCTTACGCACAACAAAAGGCCAAGTAACCCCAATTTGACCGTCAGTCGCCATGAGGTTGTTGATGCCAATACAAACGCCGTGCTCATTCATGCCGATCTGCCCAATACAACCGGTGGTTGTAAAGACAAGCGATTTTGGCTGCTCTGGTGTGTCAACTTCTAAGAGAATCACAAATTCTGTGGCCGTGTCGTGCATATCCCATGTCTGACCAAAAAAGCCAGCGCTGTCTGCGGCGCTATCGGGAACAATAAAGGCGGTACAATCATCAATGGGTAAGCGTTCTAATACAGGTTCTTGCTGTTTGCGATATTCACTGTAAACCGTGTCCACAAAATCCGTGAACCCACCCACAATAATCAGCTCACCAAGAGACAAGCCTGTGGCTTTTGACATTCCCCGTAGCTCATCCATTAAATCGGGGGCGTAGGCGTTATGGTCTGGTATGCAGCGATCTGCAAGCGCGATAACTTCCTCAGGCTCAAGCTGATGCCCGCTCCAAAGCCCCCCACACACAATATGCACTCGTTCCTTAGTGTAACGAATAATGTCTTCGCGATGAGCCATGCCGTGCTGATACCCCATTTCAAATGGGGTTCCACTTGTTTTTACAACGCGTATTTTTGCCATGAGATTTCCTTTTTGGGTAAAAACTTTGGTTACAAAGTGGTAAACAGTATGATGCACCTTCTCTTTAAATATTAGCCTGCTGACCGTCGTCTTGCGTGTTTTCTTTGTCGTTTTTTCGTGCCGCTGCTGCTTGTCTTTTTATGAACTGGAATTTCAGGTAGCGGTCGAGATTTATCCTTGAGTCCATCAATAATGATTTGCCGCATTGTTTCATCAATTTCAGGGGTAAGGGGTGGGTTTTGGTAGCTGTTGAGCAGGTCATTAACGGCCGTTTCTGCTCGCTCCTCTAGCATTGGGCTGCCCCGCTTCGACCAGTTTTCCCGATTAGAGCGATCGGTAACAGGATGCGGCATGTAAAGTTGATTCGGCCAATGTTCTAATGTGTGCTCCGACGTAATCAAATGTTGTTCTTGCATTAGCTCATCAATCAAATGATCAACAGGCAGGTCGTCTATGATCTCCATTTCACGCGTTAAATGGAGCGCCTGACCGCACAGGTCATTGTCCATCACCAGCTTGGGCAGGCTAAAGACCATGACGAAATCAAGCATGCCTGGACCTGAAACAGAGTTCACGCCAGCCAGTGCGGCCAGTAAAGCACTGCCAAATGTTTCAGCACCCGCTTGGGCATCTAAAAATTTGCTGTCGCTTAAAGCCATATAAGATTGGGTGGGTAGCCCTAAATATTTGGCAACTTCGACATAGGCCAAATCTAAATGCAAAGCATCGATGCCGAGCATAGGTGATGAAGCTTCTTTCATGTGAAAGGCGGCCGGTGCACCACCAAACAGGACTGGCGCACCAGGTTTGATGATTTGGGCCATGGTGATGCCCGCTAGCACATCAACTGTGTGAAAGACAGTAGCCCCAACCAATGTTACTGGAGCAATTAATCCCATTAATGTAACGGGCACAATTTCGATAGGAATGCCCCATTCAACACAATCGAGTAAATTCTGACAGGAATCTTCACTGTATCTGAAGTTACCCGTGGCTGTGATTGTGAATATTGACATCGGTTTGTTGATGAGGTCTTCCTTATCTTTTCTGAATAGCTGCATCATTTCAGCCATACGCGGCACGCCGTGCTCTGTGAAGGCGCCAGAGACAATTGGCTTTTTTGAGTGTTTGAGACACAAATAGAGTCGCCAAACGTCAGAGACATCGGCTTCGATGTCATCGTTGGTTGAAAAAGCGGTGGCTAGATAAGCAATGTTTTCAAGCTGGTCAGCAACTTTGACATATTCAACAAAATCGGCCGTGTTTGCCAGTCGGGTTTGTTTGGTGCGGTGGTCTAATATTTTTAGCCCGCTTGATGCCGGCGTAAAATGGACATTGTTCCCCCCAATTGTCGTGTAGTGATTTCCATCACGATCAAAAAGATCAAATGATTTCGGGCTTGTTTCAACTGCCTTGTCGACCACGTCGGGCGGGAAAAAGACCCGAGTGCCTGTTTCATCAGTTGGTAAACCAGCATTAATCAGTTTTTGAAGAACCGCTTTGCTGCGAACCTCAATGCCAACGGTGGCTAAAACCCGCTTTGATTCGGTTACTATTTTTTGAATTAGATTTTCAGATATGACATTTATTTTGGGGCGCATAGTTGTTTCTCAGCGTTTTTTTTGTTGCGCAAGTTTAACATGCCGGAATTTTGAGGGCGAATCTTGATTTAGAGAAGCGAGCGTCTGTGAAGATTTTGAGGTTGGGCTGAGCGGAAAAAACTGTTTTACAAAGAGGATGTGTGCTAAAGCAGAGCGGTTTGCGGTTAGTTGCTAAATTGCTGAATGAGTTGGGATGAAAACTGGATGATGTCTTGATTTTTGCACTTTTGGATAAAACGACAGGCAAACGATTCAGGAATATCGAATTCGTTTAACATAGGAACGGCCGTTTCCATGGCGACCATATATCCATTATTTGAATTAATGGTCTTGATAAGATGATGCGTTCGGGGATCCGTTAATAGCGATGCGGTGGCGTGCTCGCCACCGGGAAAGAGCAAAAGTCCTTCTTTTGGCACAGCAGAATCTAATTCGCTCAATAGCATATCACCTTTAACAGATACGCCGTGTTTGCTGCTCACTAACTCTTCCGTCAAGCTGACAAGCTGAACAGGAATGCCGGTTTGTCGTAATTGGTTGACACAATAAATGAGAGGACCCTCTTCAAAGCCATGAGCAAGCAAAATAAAAACACGTTTTAGATGCCCTAATTGATTTTTCATTTATAAAAACCTTATTGCTAATGTGAGAGCTGTGACTGATGTGATGACCGTTAGGTAAAAATCAAAAAGTATCTTGACATAGATACCACTGTCATTTGATTTTCTCTAAGCAAATTTCACGTTTCTACCTCGTCCTATTTCAAGAAACTTTGTGAAATTTAGTTAGAATAATACAGAGCACATTGATTAATTCAATGTGCCCTGAGGGTGAGAGACCCGTAACACCACCCAACTTTGACCCATTCCCCAGCAAACCTTGTATAAGAAACGACATGAAAAATATAGCATAGGTTTTGCTGTCCAAACATGTGAATTTGTGCGAATATGTGCGGTTATTGTCGTAGTGGGTAGCAATGCCGCTAAAAATAATTGACGCCCCTGTTATGATAAGAACTATTAAGTTTTCAATTTGAGCAACTTAATTGTTCCGAATTTGCTCAAATGAAATTCTTGTTAGAGAAGAGCTTCGGAACCTCGAGGAAACGAAGCTTGCCGTCATTGTTTTATTCAAAGCAAGACCTCCGAATTAATTGCGCTTTCGTTTTTCACATATTTTGTGTTGAGGTAGAAAAATTCATGCCGTATGGAATTGATAAAAAAGTGCTAAAGTCGCATGTTTTAACTGCCCTGCGCGAATGGCACACGGTAGGCGGTAGTTCATTGAGCCTGTTAGAGGACCTCCTTCTTATCAAAGAAAGTGCCCAAACCGATCATAAAGTAAAAAAACGGCTTAATACCAACAGCCTGCTCATCAAGGGGATTGGTGAAATGGCACAACAAAATGCCGAATTTGCTGAGCTGCTAAAAAATCGCTTTATTGAGAAAGTGCCCAGCAAAAAAATCGCTTTTAACAAGAATATTTCAATTGATGCAGTCAATCGTATTCAACGAAAGGCGATAAATGAGTTGAGCGACGTCATTTTTGAGTATGAGCTTCAATATCGTCGTGAGATAGCCAATAAACGTGAGTCTCAACTGCCACCTTCGCAGTATACGAAGCTGTTCGGCTTTGAAGAGGCGATAGAAGCTGTGCAAACTCAAGTGCAAAATCAGACGCTTTCCTTTGTGGTTTCGGTTGTTGGTATGGGGGGAATGGGTAAAACTGCCCTCATTGATTTTGTGACGCGGCAGATTATCCGCACTTTTTTATTCCATGAGGTGATTTGGATACGCGTCACATCTTCACCCATCAACGGCCGTTTACAATCGCCAGAGCTGACTTTCGAAGGGCTGATTGCCCAGATTGCGTATCAGCTTTGGCCCGATTCTGCACACTCACTGACTGATAAAATTCGACATGAAAAAGTAAGACAGAGCTTAAAAGAACGGCCGTATCTCATCGTGATAGATAATTTAGAAGCCGCCACAGATTCCGCGCTCCTTTTTGATTACCTAAACGATTTGGCAAATCCAAGTAAATTCTTGCTGACGACTCGGATTCAACCACCACGGCAATCAAACGTTTTTGGGCTTACCTTAGAAGGACTCAGTTTTGAACAGGCAAAAGCGCTGCTTAAATATCATGCTCAAGATATCGGCATTGATTTTTTGGATGATGCGGAAGAAAAAGATTTTGTAGATATTTATGAACATACCGGCGGCAATCCCTTCGCTTTACGCTTGGTTGTCAGCATGTTAGATACATATCCACTGCCTCATATTCTGCAAAATTTGATGCTAAGCGTAGAGGGGGATATTCAGCAGATGTATCAAAGAATATTTCAGCAAGCTTGGAATACACTTTCAAACGATGCGAAGCGGTTATTGAAGGCGATGCCTTTGGTATCCCAAACGGGCGTAGGGCCAGAAATACTGAGCAAAATGATTAATGTCACCGAGGCTGATATTTGGCCCTTAATCTCAGAACTGAAAAGCCGCTCGTTGATTGAATCACAAGGCGGATTAAGTGAGCGGCGCTATAGCATTCATCAATTAACCAATACGTTTTTACAGTCAGAGATTATTAATTGGGAAAAAGGTGCCTGGTCAACGTGAATCAAAATGCCGATCCAGAATTTGTGTCTTTGATTCAAAATGGTTTGAATGTTTGGCTTGATACGTTTAAGGCGCTCGATGAGTTTGAGTGGTTCAAGATTGATAAAGATCGGGCAAATATTTTTCAATTGCTCTCGTTTGGGATTGCCCATCATGAAACGTTTGACACGGCCGTATCCCTTTGCATCTCAATATTTGAATACATTGAGCGACGCGGCTATTGGCAGGAGTGGTATGCGCTGTTTGAACTTGCCTACACTCAGTTTGATCAATCCGATCAGTCGGAAAATCAGTATAAGCTTTTAAACTGTTTGGTTCAGCTCAATATCTTGATGGATCGTATCGATGAAGCGGAAGCTTATATAAAGAACGCGAAGTGTAACCTTGAAGTAGAGCCACTAACGAACCAATTAACCGGCATCAGATGCAGTTTAGCCCAAATTGCCATACGCCAAGGCGATTTAGATAAAGCTCAAAAAATTTCTGAAGAGGCGCTTGATGCCTATAAAACATTAAAAAACAACTCTGGCGCCGCGCACGCAGAGGTACTGCTGGGGATGGTTCATCATCATCAAGGAGAGCGTCATCAGGCTATCACATATTATAAATCGGCCGTTGATCGATGGAAAAAAGAGAAAAACGATTTTTGGCTGGCCCGAACGATCATAAATTTAGGCTACTGCTTAATTGAGATTGAAAATTATGACGAAGCAGATCGGTGCTTTGAGCAAGCGATATCAATCTTGGCAAAATCTAATTATGAATTTGATAAATCAACTGCTCATATAAATCGGGGCTTTCTTTACTTCCGATTGGAGAAGTGGGATAAGGCTGAAAGGGAATTTAATCTTGCTAATTCTCGTTTTATCCGAGAATCACCACATACTCATCTGAAATCATTGATTTTTCACAATTTGGGAAGCGTTCAAATTAAACAAAAAGCGCACCCCGTGGCCGAAGAGAATTTAAACTTTGCGGTTGAATTGAGGCGAAAGCTAGGTGATGAAGTAAGACTAGCTAGTTCCTTAGGGACTTTAGGGGAACTGTACTATCAGCTTGAGCGATGTGCAGAATCAGAACAGCGGCTAAGTGAAGCAATTGCGCTGCTAGAGCTTTACCCTACAAATGATTGGGCCTTAGACATGAAATCGAAATTTTCAGAATTGAGAGAGTCACTGTTGTAAATGTTGTCGGTTTGATAAATCTTTGCATAATGCACGGCCGTTTCCTCCAAAGAACCAACGGCCGTTTCGATAGAAAATTGAATATTTAGGCTTTGCAGTTGATTGTGCAAGCTCCAAAGCAAGGCATAGCGCATTTCCACTTCATCAATCGTTCCCACCTCATCCTCAGTTAAAACTAGTAAAAACCGCAAATAGAGCCCATTCTTCTTACAATAAGCAATGATCGGGCCGAGCTGGTTTTTTATAGACCAAGATAATGTAATGGGAATAATAATTGACCGGTCGAGAGAGAAGTGAGTGGGGATGTTTTGCGGGACAAAGGATGACTGCTGTTTTGGGGTCGAGTGGATAAACATGCCGATCTCCTTGATTGATGAAAATGGAATATAGGTCCTTACCTTGTTACGCAGTTTAGAAAATTAATGAGGGTATGACAAGGGTCATGGGAAATGGGTACTATTCAAGACTTTTACCGCTAAAGCGTTGGACTAAGGTCTTATGTTGTCATTTTTGAACTCTCGTTATCATACCTTTGCGCCTAAACTGTTGACTCCCAGTCGTTTTTGGGTCAAACCTATCAAAATTGAATTCATTTCAGCACTGAATAGTAAATTAGGATTTTCATCTTTGAGGCTCTCTATGTCGACGATACAAACGCTATCTTTTGTAAACGCCCACTTTGTTTCACAATTTCCATCTCCAGTTATCTGTTTAAACAGTGACTATCGAATTGAAACATTTAATCACCACGCTGAAAATCTTTATGGCTGGTTGACTTTTGAAGTGATTGGTAAACCAATCTATGAGTTACTGCCTGATCTAACCCCATATGTTGAAGCCCCAGCCGTCAGCATGTATGAATTTGCGTTAAAAAATGGCCGCTGGAAAGGAAACTTGTCTCAAAAAAAAATCGATGGGTCTTATTGCTACGTCCAGCTCTCGGTAGCGCCAGTTTCCGACGAAAACGGCCGTTTTCACCAGTGGATTATTGCCGTGCATGATATTTCAGATTGGCATCAAGCTGAGTCAACCGTTCGCGATACCTACCAAGGTCTCGAAGAGCAGTTTATGGATCATGCTAAGAAAATTGAAAAACGGAATCAGCAGCTTAAATCGTATGCGCAACGGCTCGAAATATTGCACCGTTTAGATCGAGCCATCTTGTCAGTTAATTCAAAAGATGAGGTACCACCAAAAACCCTCAAAAGATTGTTAGAGCTAACCCAGTGGGATAGTGTCAGCGTAACGCGCATCAATTTGGAAGCCAAACGCGCCACAATCATTGGGGAATACCCCGATCTCTCATCCAATCACCATTTAATGAAAAAAATATCGCTAAAGCCGTATGAGGATGAGATTGATCAGCTTAAAGATGGTAATCCAATTTTTGTTCGCGATATGGCGAGCTATGCTCAAAGAAATGCGTTTCTAATGCCGCTATATGCTGAAGGGTATAACACCTTAATTGTGACCCCCCTGATTGCTCGAGGTGAATTGATTGGCACGTTAAATATTGCCTCATCCAAGGTGATGCAAATAAGGCCTGCCGTCATTGAAATCATTCAGGAAGTGGCAGATTCTTTAGCGACCAGCTTATATCAGGCCCGCCTAATTGATCGCCTGCAGGAAAAAACGGCCGCGCTACAAGTACGAAATAAAGAACTGGCACAGTTTGCTTATGTGGCCTCCCATGATTTGCAGGAGCCCTTGCGAATGGTTCAAGCCTACATGACATTGCTGCAACGCCGATTTTCCAAGCAGTTGCCTAAGGACGCCCAAGAGTTTATAGATTTTGCGGTTGAAGGGTCTGATCGCATGAAAGTGCTGATAAACGATCTGCTCAACTACTCGCGGTTGGGCAAAGTCAATATTCCTTTTGAAACCGTCGACTGTAACGATGTGCTGCATACGGTGCAAAAGAATTTGCTCTTAAAGATTCAGGATAACAACGTTTCAATTGAGCTTGATGAACTTCCCATCCTGCAGGGGTGTGAATCACAGTTGGTTCAGCTGTTTCAAAATTTAGTTAGCAATGCCATTAAATTTAAACAGGATGACGCGCCACAAATTAAAATATCTGTTGAGCCGCAGAATGATTATTGGCTATTTAGTGTAGCTGATAATGGCATTGGCATTGATACAGCGTATCGGGATGAAATATTCAAGATATTTCGCCGATTGCACTCTCGTGAAAGCTATGGGGGAACCGGTATTGGTTTGGCAATCTGTAAAAAGATTGTGGAAAGGCACAACGGCCGTGTTTGGTTTGACTCAGAATTAGGGCAAGGCACAACGTTCTATTTCACAATTGCTCAGTAACAGGACCACAATTCTATTACCATTGTTATATTGTTGTTTAAATGGATTTGAGCGAAGATTTTAACAACAGACGCTAACCGATAGGCGAGAAGCAGTAACCCATTTTTTAGAAATTTACTTGGTGAAAATCAAAATCGAGTTGATTTTTTTTCAAGATACTTCTTGATTTTCACATATTTCCCAACAACATTTTTGTTGGCTATTTTATGCTGTCTCTTTCTGGTCAGATAATCCCCGCCTTATTTTGGAGCCATAAAACAATAAAAAATACAAAGATTACTTTGTTGAAAGTGTTCTTATGTGCGAACAAAAAAGATTCAATGGATAAAAGCAGATTGATGAATTTTTGTTCGCTTTGAAGTACAGCTTAAATCATTTCGTACTCATCAAAATTGTTTTGACTGTACTTAAGTGCAAACAAAATAGATCCAATGGATAAAAGATTCCTGAGCATGAATATTTCGATTGAACAGGTTTGGATATGGTGGACGGGGCCAATCCTCCAAGAATAAGTGGACCGCAAAAAGGTTTCAGTAGTCCTGAGGCTTAGAAAGGTTTACTTCTAAGAGAAGCAATAGATCATTTTTTGAAAAGTTTTGCTTCTCAATTAGTTGAGGAAACATGATGAAAAAGACTCTAATAACTTTTATAAGTAGTGTGCTTTTATTGACAATACCAGGCGCAACGGCCGTTGCTGAAACGGGTACATTGCCAGGGGGAACGGCCGTATCTTTGGAAATAGTCTCTCCAGAGGATGGGGCTGAGATTTCAGCGAACGGCGAGACTGGGACAGTGACCCTCACAGGGTCCGCTTCCATCGGTATTGGGCAAGCAAGCGCCGACACCACCTTAATCTTTTTACTAGACGCATCCGGTAGCACGGAAGAATCGTCAGGATTGGCCCTATCCTGTCCAGACCAAAACCCAATTGACGTGGACCCCGGCGATCCCAATCCTGATGAAAATGACATTATCGACTGCGAGATTGGGGCCGCAATTGCTTTGAATCAGCAGGCAATTGAACTGGGCACTATCGATGAAGTGGCTATGATCATCTTTGCTGGCGATGCTGTTGCGGCAGATGGTACACCATCAACCATTGACGACCCGTTAATTTCCCCAGCGGCAGATCAAAATCAAAATGGTGAGCATGATGTGACAGAGATTTTGCAATCGATTCAGGTTGCTTTCCTTTTTGGGCATGAAAGCGGCTTTTCTCTATTTAACCCCAAAGATACCCCAGATATTGTAAAAACTGATTACGCTGACGCCCTAAGCCGAGCCGGTGAAGTTGCGGCTCAGGCGAGTAATGAAAATGTCATTATTATGATGATATCAGACGGGGTGAACAATGCTGGTGGCCACGTGAGTTCGGCTCTACCCATCAATATTCCAGGAAAATCGGTAACGATTAATACCTTTGCAATTCCGGATAGCGCGGGCGTTGGGGGAACATGCACATCAGACCGAGACTTTTTAGGCAGCTTGCAAGAAATTGTTGATTTGCAAAACAGCATTAATAGCCAAGCAAACGGAAGCTGCTATCAGGTGTCTGATCCGTCAACCTTGCCGAACTTATTGCCTGAGGTGATTGTTCCCACGATCGATAACATTTCTATTCAGGTGAATGGTGGGCCAGACGTTCCGATACCGAATGCTGATTTAACCGCTTCGTTGCCTCAACCTGGGCCTGTTGATGTTGGATTTGAAACGGCCGTTGCTGATTTGCCGCCCGGTGAACATGAGATTTGTGTCAATGTAACAGGATCGGATGCGGGTGGTAGTGGAACACTTTCTGACTGTGTGACGGTTACTGTGACAAGCGGAATGGCAGATTTAGCCATCCACTCCCCACTTGGAGCGGTAGCCAGCCTTGAGCCTTCTGTTAGTACTGAATATCAATTCACCATTGAGAATTATGGGCCATCGACCGCTACCAATGTTGTTTTTAGTCAATTTGTGCCAGATGATATTTCGATGATTAATATTGACCCCGAAAAAGGGGGTTGCTTTGAGGATATTGGCCTTGTGAGCTGTGAGATTGGTGAACTTCTTGTTAATGAGTCTGTCACAGTAGCCGTTCAAGCTGCTACAAACTGCACGAACGGCTCGATGCTGGAAGCGACGGTGCTTGGGGCAGAAGATGACCCGCTGCTTGAGAACAATACGGCCGTTATTAGCACCGCCCAAGCCCTAATTGACCACGGTGACGCCCCCATTGCCCAATATAACGACGCCACGCACTGTGATTTTAGTATGGAATGGTTAGGGCTTGTTGCTGACGGGGAGTTTGGTCCCAATGATAATGATGCGTCAGATGATGGCTTCGCCTCAATGCAAAGTGGATATCCCTATCAAAGATTGCGGGCTACTATTTCCACCTCTGGTTTAGGTGAGCTTCGTTACGGAACTGCCCCAGATGAACGACTGTATCTTTCAATTTGGGTTGATTATAATCAGGACGGTGATTGGGATGATGAGGGGGAGCAGGCTGTATTTTGCGATGTTGCACCGGGTACGCTAGGCCAATGTAATGGCCATCCCACCAACTGGCGTCCTTCGCATCAAGACAGCTTCACGTTCCAAATTCGTTTTAGATTGCGTAACGAAATTCCAGATCAAACGTGGGTGCGTGCGCGCCTGACCTATGGCGAACCGGTCGGGCCAACTGGGTTTGCTGAGTATGGTGAAGTTGAAGATTTCACCGCTGATTTGTTTATTCGTTAAAAAAGATGATCCTCTGAGGGTTTTGTGGCACGCTAGACTTTCGCACCGTAAGGTCGCATAAGGTTGAAATGCTCGTTAGACATCCGCAAGCCTCAGAGGATTTTTGTTTCAAGTCATTCAAACGATTTCTTTCCGCTTATGATCTTCACATATTTATTATAAAGTTCCCTTTTTTTGAGATAAAATCCTATACATCTTGATTGCTATGAGGAGATTTTTATGAACCCTTTGGGAGCACCCTTTACCCAAAAAGAATTAATTGATTCATACCAAATGGAATCAAAGTGGGTCCATGATTTTTTCAGCCAAATACAGCTTGCTGATTTTTTCGCCTCTTCAAAGGATGTATGGACGCCAGCCGACAATTTGGATCACCTTATTCGGTCTTGTTCGCCTGTTATTTTGGGCTTAGGTTTACCAAAGCTGGCTTTAAGAATGCGATTTGGTTTAGCTAAACATCAATCGCGGACGCTGGCAGTAGTTCGTCATGAATATACCAATGTTGCACTTGCTCAAGGTGGCAAAGCTGGGGGGCCTTATTTGCCAGATATTGGCGAGGAGACGGCAGAAACAAAGCGCAACTTGCTTAGTAAATGGCAATATAAAAGCGAGCAGTTTGTTCAAAAAGTAGGCGAATGGTCAGAATCGGATTTAGATAAGTATGCCGTTGACCATCCGCTTTTGGGGCAGATGACCATTCGCGAAATTATATTTTTTACGCTTTATCATAATATGCATCATGTAAACGATGTCAGTCGTTTGCTTCAACAACCTGAGGTCGAGTGGTTTGACCGGGAATAGTCACTCATGTTTGATCCTAAGAAAGCCAATTATCAAATTGCACTACGTGATTTTCAGAAGGCTCGCCAGCAGGCAGCGATTCAACAGATTCTGGCTCGATTAAGAGGAGAATCCACAGAGCTATTAAATTATGATGATATCAGCCAACAGTTAAAAGTAACGGGTGCCCCAATCGAACGGGGTCTGCAGGAGATCGACTTAGATCGCATCGTGGGCAGCGTGGGCCGGTATGAAGACTTTACGCGCAGTTTTTTACCTAAGAAAGATGGGAATCAGGAGCGTTGGGTTGGGGTAAAAACGGCCGTTTCTGATATGACTGGGATTCCCCCCATCGAGGTCTATCAAGTTGGAGAAAGCTACTTTGTGCAAGATGGGAATCACCGGGTATCAATTGCTCGCCAGCTGGGTTCAGCCACCATTTCAGCCTATGTCACTGAAGTTAAAACCCGAGTGCCCCTGACGCCTGATGATGATCCCAGCGAGTTGATCTGTAAGGCGTTTTATGCTGATTTTCTCGAGGAAACGAACCTCGATAGCCACTTTCCTGATGCAGATTTACTCATGACATTCTGTAATGAGTATGATATCTTTTTGAATCAAATTGAGGCGGAGAAAGCCCAATTGGAGCAAGCCGACAAGACGTTAGATGATCCCGCTTTAGTGGAAACAGCAATTAAAAAATGGTATGAGGAAAGCTACCTGCCCGTCATTCACATTATACGGGATATGGGGATTTTGCATCGCTTTCCCAAGCGTACGGAAGCAGACATGTTTATGGTCCTTTCGGAAAAGCAGAATGAGCTTGAAGAAGCTTTGGGCTGGGAAGTTGAAATGGAAACGGCCGTTACTGAACTGCTAGATTCAAATGAAAAACCATCCTTGCTCAGCCGCTTTTTAAAATCCATCTCACCCCATCTTAATCGGGGGCCAAAACCTGGCTTGTGGCGTCAGCAGCAGATGGCTCGTCAGCGAGATAACCATCTTTTTGAACATATGCTGATTGAAATAAACGGCCGTGAAGACGGATGGTTACTGTTAGACGAACTTCTTGAGGTTGCGCAGTATGACAAAGACCACATTCTAGGATTACATGTTATTCCTAAAAAAGCGCTGCGTGAGCAAAAGCGGGTCCAAAGAATCCAGCAAATTTTTGATGAAAAATGCAAAGCTGCCAATTTAGAAGGTCAGTTAGCCATTGAGGTGTCTGGTAATCCGGTGAAACCGTTACTAGATTGGGCCGCTTTTTCAGATTTGATGATTGTCTCATGTCAAAGGCCGCCTGCTTATGAAGCGCTACCCCGCCTTGATCCAAACATACGTCAGCTTGTTCAAGAATCCCCTCGTCCTATGATTGTTGTGCCAACCGGCGGTAAGCTGAATTTTGGGAGAGCCTGCTTAGGATATGATGGGAGCCCAAAATCAAAAGAAGCGCTGTTTTTGGCAACCTATAATGCGATCAAATGGAGAACGACGCTGTATGTGGTTACTGTTGAAACAAATCGCACCAGTGAAAAACAGCTTGATGAGGCCAAACAGTATATTGAAAGCCGTGGCGTAAAAGCGAATTACTTTTTGAAAGATAAAAGTATCGGGGATTCACTTTTGGAAGTGGCAGAAGAGCAAGAGTGTACTTACTTTTTGATCGGCGGGTTTAGCTATCAGCCTTTGCGGCATATGATGCTCGGCAGTACCGCGGAACGCATCCTGCGAGAGTCCCAAATTCCGGTTTTGATTTGCCGATAATCGAAGTCCAGCCGCAGTGACTTCGATTCGTTGCCCTAATGGTTGTCGCGCTCCCACCGAATCAGTGCATCTTCCATAAGCTCAAGCTGAGTTGAATCAGGATTTTTGCTTTTCTCGTAATCTAGCCACCTCTGCACGAGCGCCGCATCACCGCGAGCCTTTGACAACAAATCTTGATATAGAGCCTTTTCTCTTTTAGCTGATGAATCTGGTTTGTTTTGGGTCCAATAGTAGTAAGCACCAATGCCTAGAAGCGTCAAAATAACAAAAACTGGGTTCCCGACACCAATGGATACGACTAGGGCAATGACTGTGAAAACGGAGAGGGCGATGAGTACATATCGATTGTTATTGGTCGATTCAGATACGTTGCCACCAAAAAATTCCTGTGCTAAAGAGTCTCCAGCATCATAGGGGAGCAAATCGGCATATTCAGCTTCCTCTGACCATCCTGTCTCTTCATCAGAGTAGCATTCAGGGCAAAAGTGAGCACCAACGGGCACATCAGCCCCACACTCCGGGCAAATAAAATAATCACTCATTCAAAAATTATACCATTTAAATTTTTTAGACTTTGGGAAAACTTAAAGGACCGTTTTCCCATCCACAGGTCATTGCTTTCCTATTAAGATGAATGTGGAGTCAATTGCTAAATTTATAGCAAAAACTAATTCATGGGGAGCCAATCCATGGCAAAAATTTTATATCATCTTAAATCTGCGGAACGCAGAGAAATTTTGCAGTTGCTATCGATTTTGGGAATGAGCGTGATGGCGGCTGGGTTAGGTTACACGGCCGTTTCGTGGATATCACAAATTGAAAACCGACTGCTTATTGGATTGATGGCAGTTGGGGTCACGCTTATATTTTGCGGTGTTCTTATTCTGCTAAAAGGGATAATTACTCTTCAAACGCCTCGCTCTGACCAGCAATCAGCCAGCGCCAGCCCAAAAAGATCAGCAGTCCAAATGGGCCTGTCATCAGAGTAAAACCAATTGCCACGACGCGCAGCCAAGAGGGCGCATTGAGCTTTTGGCACTGGCGATATATCCATGCGCCTGTAAAAAGATCAAGGGCCAGCATATGTGTCCAGCCGGCAAGTGCCCCCTGCCGCGTGCTTAACCCCTGCCGGATGCCCTCGAGCGAGGATAAATCAAGGTTAGTCTGACCCTCGCTAGCTTGGTCTTGGCGGATTGCGTTGATGATGGCCATGACGTAATGAACGGCCGTAATCATAAAAATTGAGCTTGATCGGCTACCTCGTTCAACCCACTTGCTCTTTGGGGCAAACATCATGCCAAGCCACAGCGGCATTGGGACTGCATTGATGTACTGGTAGAATTTTTCCATGCTCTTCCTTTGAAAATAGTTTGTTAATTTATTAGTTAATCAGCAGATTAGTTTGCCAGCACTTCAGCTGCCACCCGCATACCGCCAAGTGTCACCCCTGCCGTCGATTGTCCTGGGAAAATAGAGTCTCCCACCATCCATAAATTAGGCACGGCCGTTTTTGGCCCCATTGATTTAAATATCGAGTTTTGAGGAAAGCCGCCAACCATGCCGAGCGGGCGTTGCGTGTAAAATTCAAAGGTAACGGGTGTGCCCGGTTTGCACAAGGTAATTGCTTTTCGCAAATCAGGAATCGCTTTTTCGGCCGTGGCAATCATTTTTTCAGCGTATTGCTCACGGCGTTCTTCATAGGCGGCTTTGCTGTCTCCATTACGCAGCGTCCACCATGGCGCAATATCTGTATGCGTCGACATCGTGACAGCTTGCATTCCTTCGGGGGCACGGGTCGGGTCATCCCTGTCAGAAAATGACACAAATACAGAGTTAGTTTCCCCAAGTGGTTTTGTATGATCTGCAATTACTTGATGATGTCCGGGTAAACCTTGAGGCAGCTTGCTGCTGTCAATGCCAAGATAAAGAATGAAGGCCCCCCACGTTGGGTCTAACTTGCTTATTTTTTTGTTGAGAGACGGGGGTGATTGCTTTTCAAGTAAGTTTTGCAGCGCCCAAGGGGTAACGTTGGCCACAAAATTATCGGCTTGGAAGACAGTGCCTTTTTTTGTAATTACCTGATGCGCTTTACCATTTTGAAGCTCAATTTTATCAACCCGCTGTCGATAATGAACTTCGCCTCCGTTTTGACGAATCCAATCGACTAAGGTTTCTGAAAGCCCACCAATGCCGTTTTTGACGTGATTGACACCCCGACGGGGCAAATCAAGGGCCGCAGCTCCGTAAAGAGCGCTCGTTTCTTCAGATGTCGCTTGTGCCGCAATAAGCAGTTGAGCGTCTAAAAACGCTTTAAACATGGGGTCATCCAACGGGGCAATTTGACCGATTGTGCTAAACAGATAAGGGAGGGACAAAAAGGTTTTAGGCCGCATGGAGGTTGCTAACGTGGCAATGTCTCTCACAGATTGGGGTGGCCACGGAAACGGCCGTGTGGAGATGTCCCATGAAATATCTGCCAACAGCTCCTGCTTTTTCCAAAATCCTTCCGCACGGGGAAATGCTTCAAACCGCTCTTCATGCCAGCGGTCTGGGTCACCCCACTGAGTGACGACACGGCCGTTTGGCAAATGAACTCGCCAAGCGGGGTCTACCGGTTTAACCGGCCATTCAATCCCTAAAATCTCGGCTAAGCGATGATGAGGCCCACCAGGGGCGAACCCCCCAGCTAAGGTTGCCCCAGCATTAAAGCGGAATCTTCGATAATAAAAAGTGCCCGCGCTCCCACCCGGATAGAAGTGTGATTCTAATACAGTTACTTTGTGGCCTGCTTTGAGTAAAAGGGCGGCCGTGGTTAGGCCACCGATGCCAGCGCCAATAACGAGTGTGTGGGTCATATTGAGTTTGAGGTTGTGCTTGAACTAGAAGCCTTACTAGATTTAGCAACGTGATAGCGGGTAATGAATTTTCGGGCGGTAAAAAGGCCAAAAAGCCCTGGTTTGCTAAAGGCTAGGCGAGTTAGAATGCCTTGGACGCCGCTTGGATGTTCATACTTAATTTGTTCGTGAACTTGGGTCACTGTGGGGGAAACGGCCGTAAACCGATGCGTATGCTGCCATGATTTTAACGGGCCATATTTTTGAGTATCGGTAAAACCGTTGATTGAGACGTTTGAATGCTCTGCTTCCCAGCGAATTGGGATTGGCCCAAACCAGAGCGTGAACTTTGCGATAGCGCCTTCACCCATTGGATCAAACTGATGAATTTGGGCAAAAATAGGTGGTGGTGTCAAGGTCTTTAATACTGATGCGTCGTGGTGAAAATCAGAAACAACCTGCAGTGGGGCGTTAACCGTGAACTTGTAGTCAAAAGTAGGCATGATTTAAATCCCGTTTTGTCCAGAAAAAAGTGGACATTAAATTAATCTATGATTGGAATATAGCCATTTGTCCATGTTTTGTCAATATATTTGGGAGGAAATATATGGGAAATTTAAACTAATGATGCGAAAGGTCATTTCGGGGAGATTGCCTTATCTCAAATTCCGAATGCGGGCTTGAACTGATTTTGCGGGATCATTTACGGCCGTTTGCACCAATCTCACAGCGTCTTCTTTTAAAATTAAAAATGTTTTGGATAACTCATGCAGTGCTGTGATTGACCAGGCGCGCACAAACGGCTTTGGATGCTGCGCGTGCTGAACAAGAAATGGCTGGAAATTAAGAGCTGATCTATCCAATAGCGGTGGATTTAAAGCCAAACTTTGACACAGGTGCAAAATTGTTTCCCAATTTGTGATAGTTAAGCAGCTTTTGGAAATGATATCGAACTGCTCTAGCTCAATCTCCACTTTTCTTTCTAAGCCATGCTTCAATAGCCACGAGCCATTTCTTTGTTGGGCGATGCTTTTTGAGGTGATGGATTCAACCAGCCAGTAAGTAAATTCAGGGGCTTTGTGATACTGTTGATACCAGCTACTCAGCTGCCCTTTACTCGCTTTGGGATGTGCATCAAGTTCGAGTAGTAACATGTTTATATCAATTTGAAAGCGTGTCGATTAAGACGTGCTCATAAGAATGACTATTTATCAAAATAAAAGTTGACGTCTAGAAAAACTTTCTTTTACCCGTTGCTTTATTCTCTACTTTAATTTTACCAAAAGGAACTACTTATGTGGGAAGTGATTTTTGAGAGCTGGCTAGATGAACAAATGGCAGGTGCTGATGCAGCACACGATCGGGCCCATATTCAGCGTGTTGTAAAGACAGCCAAAGAACTAGCTGGGCTTGAAGGAGCTGACTTAGACGTTGTTATTCCAGCGGCGTGGCTACATGACTGTGTGACTGTGCCGAAAGATTCAGATAAACGGCCGTTTGCCTCACGGATGGCGGCCAAAGCAGCCGGTCAATTCTTGATTGATAAAGGATACCCAGCTGAAAAAATCTCGAATATCGAGCATGCAATTGCCGCTCACAGCTTTACGGCGCAAATTACCCCTGAAACAATTGAGGCTAAGGTTGTGCAGGATGCAGACCGTCTTGATGCAATTGGTGCTATTGGTATTTCGCGCTGTCTCATGCTGGGGGGTGTGATGGGCAAGCCTCTTTACTCAGCGCATGAACCGATACCTGAAACGCGCACGCCTAATGACAAAGAGTATGTGATTGATCACTTCTTTATCAAACTCTTTAAGCTGCAGGAAACAATGCAAACTGAGGCTGGACGCCGCGAAGCGATTGACCGCACCACCTTCATGAAAAGATTTTTAGATAAATTAGAGAGTGAAGTTGAATAATTGGCAATCTTCGGTGAGTGTATGGATATTTATAAACTGCTTTTGATTGAAGATAAGCAAGAAGCCATTGAGATGCTTCAAATCAATCTGAGAGATGAACCCTTTAATCTGAGCTTTGCAAACAATGGTATTGATGGTTTAAAGCTATTTTATGAATTTGAGCCACATCTTTTGTTAATTGATATTACCTTACCAAAGATGGATGGGCTGTCTCTGTGTAAAAAGATTCGTGAAAGCTCCAAGGTGCCGATACTCATGTTGACCGCACGAGATGCAGATGTCGATAAAGCCGTTGCTTTTGGCTTAGGTGCAGATGATTATCTAACCAAGCCATACAGCCCGATCGAACTTGTGGCCCGAATCAAAGCGCTGTTAAGACGCGTTTATCAATTTCAAGAGGTTGAAAAACCATCAAAAATATTGGGCGGGTCTCGTCTTAAGCTTAATCCCGCTAATCACCGTGTCTTTTTTGATAAAACTGAAATTTTTTTATCACCGCTTGAATATAAGCTGTTGTTTTCACTTATTTCAAATCCAGGCTGGGTGTTTACACGGTCACATTTGCTCGAAAAAGTTTGGGGATATGACAGTGAGTTTGGGGAAGAGACTGTTACCGTTCACATTAGTAATTTACGCCAGAAGCTAGGTCAAGAGGGGGCTAAGCTGATCAAAACGGTGCGTTCGTTTGGCTATTTATATGAGGAGAGTTGATGTTAAGGCGACTGATTACTTGGTTTTTGATTATAATCTTAATAACGATCTTTTCGAATGCCTTAATTATCAACCGTACGGTAGGCGCTTCTTTTCGAACTTTTCGAGAAGGACATACACAAAGCCATCTCTCTAAATTATCGATTGAGCTGGGAGAATTTTATCTTGCAAATGAAAGCTGGATAGGCGCCCAAGAAAGCATTATGGACTATAGTCAAATTCTTGGTATGCGATCCGTGCTTGTAGATATGGACTCCCAAATTGTGGCTTCATCAGCCGATGATGAAATTGGTGATTATTTGTTTGATGTCGACTGGGCTGAGGATGTGATCCCAATTCTTCATCCACGTTTAGATATCCCTGTTGGCGTGCTAATTTTAGCTCCAAATGAAGAGTTGAAGCAGGCTGATGCTGTCTTTATTTCCCAATTATTTAGAAGCTCTCTTGCTACGGCCGTATTGGTTGGTTTGGTAGCAACGGCCGTTTCCTACTTTGTATCTCGCTCAATGATTGGCCCAATTGCCCGCTTAAAAATGGCAACTGATCAGGTCATAAATGGGAATTATGATATTACCATCGATACACATCAAAGAGATGAGGTTGGCTATTTGGGCATTGCCTTTAAGCATATGGTAGGCGAAATTGAAAAACTTGAAGCAGTGAGACGAGACTTAGTGCTTAATGTTTCCCATGATTTTAGAACGCCTTTAACTGTGGTGAATGGCTACTTGGAAGCACTCCAATCGGACAAAATTGTAGATCGTCGTTCTGCCGGAGTCGCTTTTGATAAGATGGCACTTGAAATTAATCATCTACAAACGCTCATCAGCGCGCTAAACGATGTTGCCGCACTTGATGCTGGCTACATTCCTCTCAAAAAACAGTGGTCAAATCTCCAGAATCTAATCAAACAGGCTATAGAAAGGATGTTGCAGCCGTCCCTTGAAAAGCAGATAGAGATATCAACTGACATCCCATCTACATCCGTTGAGTTGTTCGTTGATCGTATCAAAATAAGCCAGGTTATTTTTAATCTTTTGGATAATGCTGTTCATTATACGCCTTCCCGTGGGGAAATTTTAGTGAGGTTAAGAGAAACAGAAACGGCCGTTCAGCTTGCAGTTCTGGATAATGGCGAGGGGATTCCCCTCGATATTCAGCCGTTTATTTTTGAAAGATTTTTTAGGCAGAATCAAAGTCTAAATCGGGAGCTAACCGGCTACGGCATGGGGCTTTCAATTGCCCGATCTATTGTCCAAGCGCACAATGGCAATATTCAAGTTGAGAGTAGTGGGCAAGTCGGGGCTGGGGCGCTTTTTATTGTTGAACTCCCCAAATAAAAATTTTGGCTCAGCCATACTCAGTGCCTAATTCACCTTCGCTATTTGAAAAGCGTTTGCTGTATCCCAATCTTTAGGAAACCTTTAGAAAACCTTGAGTGATTCATAATCCAAATTTTCTATGCTGTTAAGCGAAACGGAGTTTCTGCTTTGAATAAAACGACGGCGACAAGCCTCGTTTCCTCGGGGTTCCGAAGCGTTTATCCAATAGGGTTTGCGTTTTATAAACTTCGGACCACTGAAGACGATCGTAAAAAAGAAATTCCGGCCAAAAAAATAACGAATAGATAGAAGGAGAGAACGAGCATGAAACGCTTACTGTTTTTTATGATAATTGCTTTATTTGTTACCGCCTGTGGTGGGGCTGAGCCTGTAGAAGAAGTTAGCACTGATCCTACAATTCAACTGCTTCGCCCAAGCGACGGGGCAACCGTGAAATCCCCTGTTTCATTCAGTATGAGTGCCGTTAATTACACCATTGAAGAAGCTGGTGATGTGAATGAAGGGGCTGGGCATTTTCATATCATTGTTGATCACGGTTGCGTAACCCCTGGAGAAATCGTGCCCGCTACTGAAGGATATAATCATTATGGAAAAGCCCAATTTCAAGCTGAGCTCGAGCTTGAGCCAGGTGATTACGACATCTGTTTGCAAGTTGGTGATGGTGCCCACGCGGCCACAAATATTACCTACGAAATTTCGATCACCGTAGAAGAATAAATTCTGAGAAGCCAAAGAACAGTTTTGAATTTTTTACTTGTTACCGAAAAGCCACCAAATTTGGTGGCTTTTCAATTTCTATCAATCTCTGTTTCCCGCCATATCTCTTAAATAGAGGTCATGAAAATATTGCAGCGCGTGTTCCGAAATATTGTGGGCGTCTGGGTCGTTGATGTACCAACCTTGGGCAAAGGCGAGCTGGTGCATTCCTTTTTGAACGCTTTCACATAAGGCTTGGTCTTCTTCACCCGTTTGTTTGCCCGCCTCAAGCCGTAGTTTGGCTCGATTTGGTGCGTCTGGATCAGACCAGTCGGGCATGATGGCGATGGTGGCGCGGGTGGTCGTTTCAGCGGTGAGCGGGTCGAAGCGGGAGATGTAATAGTTAGGGACGCCAGCCGCCCGCCCAATGGCGGTGTTGGGATACAAGAACCAAAAGTGAGATTCGGCCGTGTCGTATTCTAAATTAATCGGATGCGTCCAATCTTCAGGTTCTGGTGATAAGGGCGTTATCTCATGGGTAAAATGTTCATGTACCTGCCTTTCAGTTGCCGGGATGCAAAGTTTCTTGCTGAACGATGGGTGAGCGGTTTCACAATGATAGCATTCTAAAAAGTTATCAATGAGCACCTTCCAATTGGCATTCCAGTAGGATTTACGCATCTCTTTGCCGTTATTTTCTGGGTAGATTGGATGATAGGATTCAATTCGGGGGTCGGCTTGGCGGAGCTGGGCTTCTAGGCCTGGATAGAATTCGTGAAAGGGCTGGGCGTGTGGATCAAAGTTAATAAAAATAAAATCGACTAAAGTGGCCACACGAATATCAAAGAGGCAAATATCTGATTTTTTAATTCCTGTGGCATCATGTACCCCTCTAGCGCCCATTAATTTGCCGTCTAATGAGTAGGTCCAGGCGTGATATGGACAAGTGAAGGCGCGCTTTTTACCGCTGCTGCCTTCTTCTACGAGCTGATGCCCTCGGTGGGGACAAACATTGTAGTATGCTTTAATTTCATTGTTTTTAGTGCGAGAAAGAATGACATTTTGGTCGAATATCGTCACGGTCATGTAATCGCCTGGAGTTGGAATTTGGGCAACATGCCCCACAAACTGCCAATGCTTATAAAATAAGCTGCGCTTTTCCTGATTGAGCACCGCTTCACTTGTGTAATAGCTAGCTGGCAAGGTGCGGATGTTTTCAATCGAGCCATTGTGGTGGGAAATTAGGGAATTAATCATTTGTCCTTCTCCTGATAGAAGCTGCCAGCCGTTGGCTGGTCAGCGTTCAGCCCATGCGGGATATTCTGTTGTCAATGTTTGCGGAGAGTTTAACGTGATCTTGTTTTTTGGCGAGGTATTTAAAAAATGGGTATTCGAGATTTTGTTGAAACCCGCCTAAATCGCTATTTCGGTTCGATGACCAAGCCCTTTTGAATTATCGATGAAGTAAAGGCGCTGGGGGATGATTTGATACCAGCCTATTTTATCGAGAGCGTTGGCAATTTGAGGCGGGGCATCTGGCCCAATGATGGGGAATTTTTTTGCGTATAGCTCAATAATCGACTCGGTTTGCTCTTGAGGGATAAGGGTGCATTCACCCTCTAGCTGAATGCCCTTAATTTGTTCCCATTTGGTGTAGTTTTCTTGAATCGTGACTGCCACCTTTGGGTTTTGGGCGATGTCTTGACTGTGGCGGGTGTGGGGGGCTGAGAGAAAGTAGAGGGTGTGGTCGTCGTTGACGTAAAACACGGCCGTTGACCACACGCCCGCATCACCATAAGTGGCCAGACTGAGCACGCTGTGATTTTGTAGGTAGGTAAGAACTTGTTTATCCATGAATAGGTATTCGCTTTTCTAATTCGTTGAGCCGCTCTAATTTTTCTTCAACCGAGCCGAAAGATCCTCTCGATTCAAATGTTGCTAGATTAAGTTGTGTATTCTCATCCATTTTGTCTAATAAGTTTTGTGCTGGATTAGATGCTTGTTTGTTTAAATTTAATCTGATGCGTTGGATGATGTTTAATTGATGTGTGTTAACTTTATATAGAGGTAGTGAAATAACGGCCGTTTTTGCCAAGTTAATCTGTTTTTCAAATTTTCCATCGAGATTGACGTAGTTCCAGCCATACCAGGCTTGAGAAATAGTTTTATCGATTTCTGTAACTGGATAAGTTGCAATCCAAAAATATAAAGTTTGATGATCAAGGTCTAAGTGAATTCCTTTGACTGGAAACTCGTCACCAATCCATTTCAATTCGTTGCTTCTTGGAAAGCTTAATAATGTTTCTAATTGATGTATTCCTAATTCTAAACCTTCTTCGTTACCACTGATTTGAGCGGCTTGGGATCGGCCCTTTTCTTGAACTGTTAATAGTAAATTATTATCAGCAGGGTAGTTTTGGTTTATATAAAAATGTTCTGACTGATCTGGTTCATGATATTTCGAAACAAAATTTAAAGCAGGTACCTCAAGATATGCGCCTAAGTCAATAATGCCATTGTTTGCCCATTGGATAATCCAACCTTCCCATTGTTCTTGCTGCAAAGCTAGGTAGGCGCGTCTGAGTGGAATTGAATAAAGAATATCAATACCTCCAAACCAGAGTAAAAGTTTGATATCGAAGTCGATAATACAACCCCCTTCACACCAAACAGAGTTTAGCCAACTGTTTTTGCTATCCAACGGCTGGCGCTGTTGGATGAAATTCTTGGCAATGTCCGGCCCCCAAAACAGCTCGATATCCAACCGATTAGCACACCAGTGATCATAATAGAGTTGCCAATTTTGGTTTTCAAATATGACGAGATTTGCACGTTGTCCCATAAGATTTCTTTATTGTTGTTGGTCACGTTTGCCTTGAGCGTTTTCGCCGCTTGTATTTCATGATAGCCAAGACAAAATTCAATGAAAGTTACGATTTTGCTGCGCTTTTTGCATTTGTTTTTGCGACAAAATCCTCCGCATTATCAATAACAAATCGATCGTGGACACCTTCACCCACTTTTTCGACCTCATCATATAGGGTAACAGCAAAGCGAATACGCCGCCTATCAATTTCAATAACCTCAGCATCACAGCGCACCATCATGCCCACAGGGGTTGCGGCTAGGTGGTCAAAGTTTGCCATAATTCCCACTGTGATTTGACCTGCCGTTAAGGCGGGTTGGATCGTTGCGCCACAGGTGTTTTCGATGAGCAGCAGCATGGCTGGTGTCGAAAAGACATGCGCCCCACTGTTGCCTACGGCATGGGCTGTATCTCTTGCGGTCACCATCAGCTTTTCAGTATGGCGCAGGCCGATTTTAATTTGATTTTCCATGTTTTTCCTATGGTATAAAGTTGTTTTCAATAAAAATCTTGAATATAAAAATGGGCAATGAAAATCAGTTTTAGTAGAACAAAAACTGATACAAGTAATTAGCGGATCAGCCGCTAAGCCCTTCAGCTTGCCAGTAAAAAATCATGTGCTGATCGGAAAGGCATTTAATTTTAACAATTTTGGCTGATTTTGGTTGGTTTTGACAAATAGGGGTTGACTGTTATTTTATAGATGGATAGGTGTTGTAGGCGTTGTGAAACTGATTTTGGAAAGGAGTAACAGAATGAATAAACGAGTTATTTGGCTTGTCTTATTTGGACTTTTCGTGATGTTTTTTAATCGGGATGCGGCTCTGGTTGCGGCTCCTGATGCGGGGGAGACGGCTCGAATTACGCGCACCATTGACGGCACAAACCCTAATCGAATGAGCCAGTTTGCAGATATGAGCGGCAACGGCCGTTATATTACGTATTCCTCAGTTGCCACCAACTTAGCTGTCGGAGATGACAATAACGCCAGCGATATTTTTGTATACGATCGGGACACAAACCAAACCGAACGAGTCAGTGTTCGCACGGACGGTGGGCAAGCCAATGGTTCTAGCTACGTGCCAGCCATTTCAGACGACGGCCGTTACGTCGTTTTTCAATCCTTTGCCACCAATCTTGTTGATGACGATACCAATAATGTGTCGGATATTTTTTATCACGATCGGCAAACGAACGAGACCTTTCTAGTGAGTTTTGTGATTGATGAGATCGCCAACGATTTTAGCCTGAATCCCGACATATCAGGCAATGGTCGGTATATGGTTTTCACCTCGTTTGCAAACAATTTAGTGGATGGGGATAACAACAGCGCCGCAGACGTCTTCTTATTTAATCGAGAAGGGAGAACGCTTGAGCGAGTTAGCCTAGATTCCAATGAGGTTGAAGGAAACGGCAATAGCCAGCTGGCCTCAATTTCAGATGATGGCACAGAAGTGGTTTTTGAGTCGTTGGCCTCAAATTTGGTAACTGGAGATGCCAACACCTATGCTGATATCTTCCTTCGGGACTTGTCCGCTGGTGCAACGACCCGAATCAGTGTCCATACGAACGGCACAGAGGGGAATGGCGCTAGCTCACAGGCGGTCATTTCTGGAGACGGCACAACGATTGCCTTTGCGTCACTGGCGAATAATTTGACGGATAATGATAGCAATAGCTATCAAGATATTTTTGCCTATACCGTATCCGGCAGCAGTACGTCGCTAGTCAGTGTGGCAAGCGATGGCACCGTTGCCAATCGTTCAAGCAAACTGCCATCGATTTCAGATAACGGCCGTTATGTCTCT
>JBCCFD010000039.1:0-28493 GCA_039029915.1 Chloroflexota bacterium | reverse complement strand
GAAGTGTTTGCTGAAGCAAAAGCGGTAAACTCCAATACAATCTTAACGTAAAAAAAGACCATCTGGAACATTCATTTTCCAGAAGTCCTTTATTATTAGGACTTACGCAAATAGCGGTCACTGAGCCTGCCGAAGTGACTTTCTTAACCCTTCGACAGGCTCAGGGTGCGTAAGTCCTGTTTATTTTACGTTTCAGCAATCAAAAATATTAGTTTCTACTTTGAATGTCTAAAAGGTGATTGCCAGTTGGGAAACAGAGTTGGTCGCCACCAACAAGCCCTGGAGCCAAGCCGCGCAGTTCACCAACCGCACCTACGCCGTACAAAACATTGTCCCAATGCTGGAAGAGTGCAATGTACATCAAGGGATTTTCCAAATCAAATGGGTCATAGTCCAGATGACGGTCAAATGTTGCGTTACCAAATTTGTCAGCGGTGACGACATTAGGTAGACCGCCCATTGGCAAGCCCATGATGGGGGCGATACCTTCAGGAAGTTCATCGGTGATGGCGAATACTTCCCAGACGGTGTAGATGGCGTTTGGTACTAAGCCTTGCGCCTTAATATGAACTGAACCAGTGCCATCCGCATAACGAACTAGGTGTACGGTGCCGTCTGCAAGATTCCATTGCGCTAATGTGATAGGCTCACGATGATTCCAATCGACAGTAAACTTATCGACGTTAGGAAATGGAGCTGGCACCTGCCAAGGGAGCTGTTGTCGACTTTGGACTGACCCATCAAAGTCGAATAAAACTGGCGTGTATGAATCATGAATAGGGACATTGAGTTGCTCTTCGGGAACCAAATTTGCCAAATCTTGCCCTAACAGTTCTGCCATGCCGTCTGATAGATGGGTGGCCATAATACTGTCGAGCGGGGTGTCAGCGGTGACATCAAGGGCGCCATCAGGACCAAGCACGCCAACTTCTGGCGGTGAGAATTCAGTCCAAAATTCAAAAATTTCCGGCTCAAGGAAGGATTCAGCATTGGCATAATCGGATAAAGGGAGGTTGTTGTAAACATTGGCACCGTGACAAACATGACCCTGTACAGTTAAGCGAGCGTTGGCTCTTTTGTGAGTAAAGGTGTTGCCGTCGGTTGCCCCCGCATTTTGAACGGCCGTAATTCCAAATACGATACCAAGGACACCCACAATGGCTGTGCCAACTAAAAGCCGGAATGATTTCAAATTAAATAAATGCATCTTTTTTTCTCCTGATGATCCATCACAACCTTTTTTGTTTAGCAATCGGAAAAAGTGTCATGACATGTTTTCCGATTAAACATTGCTCGATATGTGATGCAATTTTGATTTTGTAAATTTATTTTTTCTGAAAACCACTGTTTAAGCAGTTGGTTATATTAAAGCGAAATCGAGGTTGCGTTTGGTCCCCAACATTGGGTACACAATGAGGTACAATTGGGGACAAGATTTAGATTGAAGCAGAGAGTTGTGTGAATGGGAGATATTGTTTCATTTGGTGGGTGGGTTCAAAAAAGACGCAATCAACTGCGCTATTCTCGTACCGCTTTAGCCAAGCTTGTCATCTGCTCCCCAGATACAATCAAAAAAATTGAGAGAGATGAACGACGGCCGTCTTTAGAGATCGCTGAGCTTTTGGCTGAACATCTCCAAGTGCCAGAAACAGCGTATGCAAACTTTATCCGTCTAGCCCGTGGGGAATATGTTCCTCAAATGCTTGCCTTAGAAAGCGATCTAACTGCTGATACGTTTGATTTGCCTACATCGGTGCCCCTAACGATTGATGATCATCAGATCCACCTTGTTGCCCGAGAACAGGAAATAGAGGTGTTGGATCATAGTCTAAAGCGGGTGATTGCTGGGCAGGGAACGGCCGTTTTCATCAAAGGGAGCGCTGGCAGTGGAAAATCTGCCCTAATGAACGCCTTTTCCCAGCGAACGCAGCAAGACTTTCCAGACCTTGTCGTGACGATAGGTAACTGCAACGCGCATGCCGGTATGGGTGACCCGTACCTGCCTTTTAGAGATATTCTCAATTTGCTATCAGGTAATGTCGAAGGAAAGCGACGTTCGGCTGTGATTACCCAAATGCAGGCTCAGCGGCTTATGCATAGTGCCCCACTAACCATTCAAACGCTCATGGATAACGGCACTGATCTAATTGGCACCTTTGTTACAGGCAAAACGCTGTTGGAAAAGAGTGAGAAACTACTATCGGCACAAACCGGTCTGCTGCATCGGGTGATGGCGCTTGTTAATAATCAGATTGAGTTGACGACACGCGTTGAACAACAGAATGCCTTGTTTGTGCAATATACACAGGTTCTTTTGTCGCTTTCACAAAATAAGCCGCTAATTTTATTGCTAGACGATTTGCAGTGGGCAGATAGAGGATCGGTTAATTTACTCTTTCATTTGGGAAGAAAGCTGGCTGAGGGCCGCATCTTACTTGTTGGGGCATTTCGTGAAGATGAGGTTCTGCTCAGACAAGATGTGAATAGTGGAAACGGCCGTCATCCTTTGCTGCAGGTTGTAAACGAACTGCAGCGAATTTATGGGAATCCATTTATTACCTTAGATAAGGAAGATGAGGCTGAGCGCCGAAATTTTGTATCAGCCTTTCTAGATAGTGAACCAAATTTATTTTCGCCTGCTTTTCAAGAGGCGCTCTTTCAACACACAAAGGGACATCCTCTTTTTACAGTTGAGCTATTGCGCCATCTGCAGGACAAAGGGGATTTGGTTCAAGATGAAAACGGCCGTTGGCAGACAGCCCAATCAATCAGCTGGCACGATCTCCCTACACGGATTGGGGCCGTCATCGAAGAACGGATTAGTCGAGTAGCCACCGAGCTTCGTGATCTGCTTACCGTTGCCAGTGTAGAAGGCGAAGACTTTACCGCCCAGGTGATTGCTAACGTGCAATCCGTTGAAAATAGGGGATTGTTGCGGCAAATTAGCCGTGAACTGGATAAAAAACATCATCTTGTGGGGGAAAAGGGGAGTTTTGATGTCAGCGGTCGACGCCTTCATTTATTCCAATTTCGACACAGTCTCTATCAAAGACACCTATATAATAGCTTGTTGGGGGTAGAAAAAGAGCTGCTTCATGGGGATGTTGGTCAAGCGCTTGAATGGCTGTATGAAGATGAGGTCGAAACCATTGCGCCCCAATTGGCTTGGCATTTTAAAGAAGCAGGCGAAACAGAAAAAGCAATTCGGTATACCCTTCTCTCTGGCGATCGGGCCCGCCAATTTTATGCACATCAAGAAGCCAGTCTCCATTATCAAGAAGCTATTCAGCTGCTTCGCCAAACGAATCAATATGAAAAATTAGCGCGGACCTTGATGAAGTTAGGTTTAACGTATCACAACGATTTTGCTTTTAAGGAAGCGCAGCGGGCGTATGATGAAGGGTTTACAATTTGGCAGAGGCTAACTGATTTAGGTGTTGAAAAAAACAATCAGCCAGCACCTCATCCGTTACGGTTGGCCACGATGGAGCCTCTCACTCTCGATCCGGGGAACTATTATGATGATGCCTCTGCGACAGTGATCTATCATCTTTTTAGCGGGCTTGTTGAGTTGAATGCAGAAATGAATGTGGTGCCAGATGTGGCATTTCGTTGGGAACTTCTGGACGAAGGGCGACGGTACATTTTCCATTTGCGAGATGATGTTTATTGGACAGATGGTGTTCAGGTGACAGCGCATGATTTTGAGTATGCCTGGCAGCGTTTAATCCATCCTCAGCGGTCTGAACGACATTCAGCTTACTTATTTGATGTTGTTGGTGCCAAGGCGTTTAACAAAGAAGAACTGTCTGATGTATCAAAGATTGGTGTGCGGGCGCGAAATGCGGTGACCTTGGAAGTTGAGCTTATTGAACAGACCAGCTATTTTCCCCAGCTCATGACCGTTGCGCTCCTTTTTCCAGTGCCACGGCACGTGGTTGAACGGCATGGTGACGTGTGGTGGAAGCCGGAAACGATTGTAACAAACGGGGCTTTTCGACTAGCCACGTGGGAGATCGGTAACACGGCCGTTTTAGAACGCAATCCCAATTATTATGGCCGTTTCCGAGGAAACATTGAACAAGTTATTCTCCATTTTGACGAGAAAGAAAATAAAGAGCTAGAGGGTGCATACAAAACAGGTCAGCTAGACGCCTTTAACTTAACATATTTGCCCTGGGCCGATAGAGAGCGCGTGCGGCAAAAAAATATATCTGACTATCTAACAGGCCCAATTCTTTCAACTGCTTATGTGGGAATGAAAACCGTGGCGGCGCCGCTGAACGATCTCAAAGTTAGGCAAGCATTAACCCTAGCTGTTGATCGAGAAAAGCTGGCGGGCATTGCTGATAGGGGAGTTAGCTTTGCTGCAACAGGTGGATTAGTCCCTCCCGGCATGCCCGGTCATCACAAAGAGATTGGCTTTCCGTATGATCCAGCTCTGGCTAGAAAGCTCCTTGCTGAGGCTGGTTTTCCAAATGGGGAAGGGTTTCCTTGTTTAACGGCCGTTCATTACAATCATTCCCAACAAATTACGCCATTTTTATCGGCTCAATGGCGTGAGAACCTGAACATTGAGATCGAATGGTCGCCGCTCTCATGGGAAAATTTAACGCATGTCTTGAATGAGCGAGTGCCCGATTTGTGGATATTAGGCTGGTCAGCAGACTATCCTGATCCGGATAACTTTTTACGTTTGAGTGGTATCCAAGGGTTTACACAGTGGGAAAATCAAGCCTATGTTGAGCTTGTCGAAAACGGCCGTAGGGTGTCAAATCAAGAAGAGCGACTCAAAATTTATCAAAAGGCAGAACAACAGCTCATTGATAGTGCTGTTATTCTGCCTCTGGTTTACAAACGGTTTCATCTATTGCTGCAACCGTGGATTAAGCAGTTCCCAACGTCACCAATTATTCGCAATGATTGGAAAGACGTCATTATCGAACCACATTGATGCCCTAATTATTCATAGGCCAACGTTTGGCGAACGCTGAGTTGTGACGCGTTCCAAGCCGGTAAAATACTTGCCAAAGTGCCGATCAAAATGATGCCAATTAGCCAGCCAAGCGCACCATTTGTTGCGAAGATAAAGCGTAAACTGCTTTCCAACAGCGTGGTTCCAACCAAATCGCTCAAGTAAAAGCCGATGGGATAAGCCATCAACCCACCAAAGAGCCAGCTAATCACACCCACTAAAATCCCCTCAACGAGAACGATCCGCAAAATTGAGTTGTCGGACGCACCAACTGCCCGCATCACCCCAATTTCCCGAGTGCGCTCCAGCACGTTAATGCTCATTGTGCCCATCAGGCCTAAACCGCCTACAAAGGCAACCAAGATGGCCATAACGACTAAGAGCGTCACAATGATGTTAAATTGAGATTCAATTGATTGACGTGTATCAGTTGTAAGGCTGGTATTGGAAATATCTAAGCCGATTGCTTGGAAATGGTCCCGGAGTCGTTTTTCAACGGCGGCCGTGTATTCGGCGTCATCTTGCTCCGTTACAATTTGCACACCGGTGGCTTTTCCTACAAAGCGCAATTCTTTTGCCAAGAATGGCTGGTTGACGTAGCCAATGCCACCCGTCATCACGCCTTGAACAATACCAACAACGTTCCATTCCAGCTCGCGGTCATTAATTTTCATGATGATTTGATCACCAACCTGAATGTCAGACTCTTCCTTAAGAACAAGAGAGTTAAGAACTACTGAGTTGGTGTCGGTAGGTAAAAGCCAGCGCCCCTCAAGGAGAATCGGTTTAATAACCTCTGTTTCAGCATTGGTTCCAATGACGAAAAATTGTTCACCTTCCTCACCATCTAGAACGCGACGGGCGCCTGCACCTATCCAGCTTTCAGCGGTGACAACCCCCGGCACCTTCAAGGCTTCGCGTTGAATCGTTTCGATGCGATGTTCTTGGCTAAAGTTAATGTCAACGTCATAGGCAAAATAAGATAAAGCATCGTCTAACGTACCAAGCAAGGAGGCTTGAACACTGAGCACGCCAATAAAGATGGCGCCACCTAATGTTAATGTAATCAACGTTAAAATTAATCGAGCTTTGCGGCGGACAGTATTGCGCAAAGAGATGCGCATGGGGCGGGATAATCGTAAAACAGTTGCTGAAATCCAGTTTACCAGCCGGTCTAGGAAGTTGCTTCCAAATTGGCCCTTCCCTAAACCGTGCTCGCTGAGCGCCTCGCGTACGGTGATAGTGGTGCCCCGAACGACTGGAATAAAGGCGGCTAATACTGGGGTTAGCATGGCCACAGCAACCTGAATGATGATGACCTGTATTGGAATACGGAACCCAAGTAGCTCAAAATTAATGAGGCCTGCCAAGTAAGACGTGAATGCATACGCGGCTAAACCGCCGAGCGGGATCGCGATGATTAATGACAAAATTCCAAAAATAACGACTGAAACAAGATACATCAGAACGATTTGGTTACGTCTCGCACCGATCGCTTTCATAATGCCAATTTGCTGCGTGTGCTGTGCCAGCAAACCATTGATAATGTTGATCACTAGAAACGCACTTGCCAAAAGAGCTAGGACACCCAGCGCTCCTAAAATGGCCAATAGGGGGGTGATAATTTCTTGAGCTGGATGTTCCCCTGGTTCAGGAATCCAGGTGAAATAGTTTGTACGGCCGCTTTTTTCAATCTTATTTTCTACAACTGTCGAAATCTCTGTGATATCGTCGCGGGTTAATTCATTCCCCTCAGCCACAATGTGCAGTTCATCTAACTCGCTGCCAAAGCCGAGCCACTCCATGGTTTCAAGAGAGATAAAGCCATTGGGTGATTGGGTAAACTGTACGGGTTCGGTCCAAATATCGTGAGCTAGCCCCACAATTTCTAACTCATATAAACGGTCGTCTGATGCTCTAACCGTTATGGTGTCCCCTACCTCAGCGTTTGTAAATGGCAAAGAGGCCTGTTCAATGATGATGGTTCGTTCAGGTGGGGGCCACTCTCCCGAAACGTAGTTGATTGTATGAATACGTTGAGCTTCAAAGTCATCGAGCGCAACAAAATTGAGGTTGACCCATTCGTCTTCACCCTTTTGGAGCGACATGGAGAAGCCGCTTCGACCTTGCGCTTCTTTAACCCCATCAATGCGTTCAATATTGTCCACTAGATCTTGATCAAACGAGTCTGGGTAAAAAACAGCATGGGCTGGGTTTGTTTCCGAATAAACCAAGCTTAAATCTTCATCAAGCAAGATTTGGGTGCCTACAATCATCCCAATGGCAAAAACCCCAATACCAATTGAGAAAACAACAAGCATGGTTCGAACTTTATTGCCTAATAAGTCTCGTAAAACCTTGCGCCATCTTGGTCGAATCATCGCTTAACCTCATCAACAATCTTGCCGTCAGCAATGGTAATGGTACGGGTCATCCGACTCGCCAGCTCGTTATCATGGGTCACCATAACAATTGTTTTTCCATTGTCGACAAGCTCTTGGAATAGTTCAAAAATAGCATCGGCTGTTTTTGAGTCTAAATTACCGGTTGGTTCGTCAGCAGCAAGTAGAGGAGGGTCATTGGCTAGCGCACGGGCGATTGCCACGCGCTGCTGCTGCCCGCCAGATACCTCGGATGGTAGCTTAAAGGCGTGTTCGGCCATATCTACTTGCTCTAATAAATGAAGTGCTCGCTCTTGCCGTTCCTTAGAGGTATACATATTGCAGAAGTCCATCGGCAACATGATATTCTCAACACAAGATAGCATGGGGAGCAACTGGAAGAATTGGAAGATAACCCCGATAGTGCGACCCCGCCACTCAGCCATTGGCCCTTCACGCAGTGTATGAACGGCCGTATTGTCAATAAAAACGGTCCCTGATGTTGGTCGGTCAATCCCCGTAATCATATTAATTAAAGTAGATTTCCCACTACCTGATTTGCCAACAACCGAGACAAATTCACTGTGATCCATCTTCAAATCAACACCATCAAGCGCAATAAAGTCACCCACGGGGGTCTGGTACGCTTTAACAACATCTGTTAAATCGATCAAAAAATTGCTGTCACCTGATCCATTGATAGGTCTTTCTTCTTTTTGGCGTGACCCAAACAACTTTAGCATAGTTTCCTCGTTTTATAAGTGATGTTTTCTTTACGTGAGTTCGTTTCTTTAGTTGCGAAAATTTGGATAATCGACAGCTGCTGTTTTTCTACCCTAATTTTATGGATACTGTTTGCCAAAAAAGTAGACGAAACCCCAGATTCTGTTTATTTTAATTGCCATCATTTGACGCTTATCAGAACCCAAAGTTGATTATAAAAACCTTTAACGAAAAATGACACCATTTTTCGGGAACTCTCAAAAATTTTTATAGAAATGTATGATTGAATGAAAGGATTTGACACAATAATCAAATAGATTACCAAAATTGTTCCATTTTTTATTTGTCAAAATTGACAATGCTCTGGTGAACATATATAATTTTGCGGTATTGGGTTGCTGTAGGCTGATATAATTAGACGTGGTAAATTTTCTTATTCGTTCCACAAAGGTTTAAATCATGCGGCAAAAAACATTTTTGCAAAATAAAATGGTTAGTTGCTTAGATGGTCGCATTAGACTGGAGGCACTAAAACTCAGCAAATAGCGTTTACCGACACAAGAGCAATCACTTAGATAAGCTTTTATCCTCGGTCATGCCCAATGCAATGGTTGGGTATGACCGAGTTTTTGTTTCAACAAATCCTTACATAGCGAGTCTTTTATTGTATGTCCAATGATGAAAACAGCTTTTTAGAAGCCCTAAACCAACACGATTTTGAAGTTCCTGAAGTTGGTGACATTAAGAAAGGTATTATTGTCGCGCTTACACAGCAGGGAGTCATCGTCGATTTGGGTTTAAAACGGGACGGTATTGTTCCCGCAAATGATTTCAACAAACTTGAAGAAAAAGATAAAGCCGCACTCAAAGTCAACGACGAAGTTGATGTTTATGTCGTTGATACCGAGGCCCCAGATAGCTTGATTGTGTCGATTCATATGGCACAACTAAATCAAGACTGGATTGATGCGGAAGCCTTTATGAAAAGTGGCGAAATCTTTGAAGGTGAAGTTATTGGGTACAATAAAGGTGGGGCAATTGTGCCATTCGGTCACCTACGTGGTTTTATCCCCGCCTCACATTTAACTGAATTAACTCGCGGTATGAATGATCGCCAACGTCAACAAAAGTTGGCCAAACTGCGCGGAACCAACATGCCGCTCAAAATTATTGAAGTGGATCGCCGCCGGCGTCGCCTCGTATTTTCACAGCGCGATGCCCAGAAAGAATGGGACAGCAAAAAACGAGCTGAGCTACTCAAGACAATTTCTGTTGGCGATAAACTTTCGGGAACGATTAGTGGCTTGCGCGATTTTGGTGTTTTCGTAGATTTGGGCGGGGCTGACGGTTTGGTTCATATTTCTGAACTTGCCTGGCATCGCATCTCGCATCCGAAAGAAGTGGTTAAAGTCGGCGATGTGATAGATGTTGAGGTATTAAAAGTTGATCCCGTTGATCAACGAATTAGCTTGAGCCGCAAAACATTGCTTCCGAACCCATGGTCTTTGGTTCACGATAACTATGAGATCGATCAGTTGGTTGAAGGTACGATTACCCGAATTGTTGATTATGGTGCCTTTGCTGAAATTGAGCCTGGCGTTGAAGGGTTGCTGCACGTTTCACAACTTTCACGAGCACCCGTTGAAAAAGTGGGTGATGTTGTTGCAGTTAATGAACGCCATCTTTTGCGAATCATTAGTATTGACTCAAGCAAACAGCGTATCGGGTTGAGCCTTAAAGCTGTTAAAGCACATGAACAAATAGAATGGATGGCCCAGCACGGCGATCTTTCAGATGATTCAGATTCATCTGAAGAAGCAGTTGAAGAAGCCCCAGAGGCAGAAACTTCTGTCGAAGCAACACCTGAAGAGCCAGCCACTGAATCCAAACCTGAAGCGTCCGAAGATGTTTCAGACGACAGCAGTCAAGCAGAGTCCGCTGAAGATGACTCCCCTGCTGAAGATGACGCTACTGAAGAGCAAAGTAGCGAGGAGTAATAAATAGAATTATATGGCAAATAAAAGTGACAAACTTGAGGTTGAAGGAACAGTTACTGAACTCCTTCCAAACACGCAATTTAGAGTTGAGCTAGATAACGGGCACAAAGTTTTAGCCTACTTATCTGGTCGGATGCGGAAATATTACATCCGCATTTTATTGGGTGATCGTGTACGGGTTGAAATGACCCCTTATGATTTGGAACGCGGGCGAATTACCTATCGCTACCACAAAAATCGGGCACGTTAATCTAAATCCTCAATTTGTTCCCTCAGCCTTTGGTTGAGAATTTTATAGAAAGTGTGAAAGGGCGTTCGTCAAAAATCGCCCTTTTTTACTGCTAGACAAACCCAGTCGCGCGTTTGCTTGGTTTCAATGATTCTGCCACCGGCTTCGATTACGGCCGTTTCTACATCTGCCAACTGCTCATCAATAATTCCGCTCAAAATTAATACCCCATCATCAATCAAATAATCGATTAGTCGATCATTTTTGAACAGATTAATAATGATTGGGGCTAGAATATTTACGAGCACCATGTTGTACGGTTTGATAGGGTATTCATCGAGCGTCTTTTGATCAATTTTGAGCAGGTGATGCACGCCATTGATTTCAGCATTTTCATGCGTTGTTTTGATTGCTAACTCATCCGTATCAAAAGCAACAATGGGGCCAGAGCCTAGTTTGGCGGCCGCAATTGATAAGATGCCAGAGCCTGTACCGACATCCAGAATCGTATCTTTAGGTTTAAGATACTGTTCAATGAAGAGGATGCACATTTGGGTCGTTGGATGTAAGCCGGTGCCGAATGCCATGCCTGGGTCAAGTGTCAGGATGATGTCATCTGGCTGTAGGTCTGAGGCTTCAGGGGCATCCATGTCAATCCAGCTTGGTTGAATCCATACGTGCTTGCCAATACGAAACGGTTTGTAATGACTCTTCCAGGCGTTGGCCCAATCTTGCTCTTTTAGTAGATGAAAGGTGGGGGGAGGGATGGGGTAAAGACGCCCGAGATAGTGCAAGGCGTCTTCGATTTGGGTTCTTTTCTGGGTCGTGTCTTCTTCTTTGGGGATATAGATTTTAACGGTGATGGTTGATTCAAGCGCATCGGGGTCGGCTGTTGTCATATCACCAAGTTGCTCAAGCACAACCCCCTCGCTGTACGCAAACGGCCGTAATGTTTCGGCAACCGCTTCCGCTCCCTCTCCATCTGTCAATACACGGACTTCAAGCCAATCCATGCTTAGAAGCCTAGCGCATCTCGAATTTGATTGAGGAAACCTCTTTCAGGTTGAGCTATCACTTCACGCCCTAACGTTTTTGAGAGCTGGCCAAATAGCTCTTTTTGCTCATCCGTCAGTTTCTTGGGGATTGTAACCTGAATAACTATATGCTGGTTGCCACGTCCCATTGGTGAGCCGCGCCCTGTGCGATCTAGGCGAGGCACCCCTTTTTGGCGCAGTTTGAACACATCGCCTGATTGAGTACCTGGATTTATGGTGATTTCTTCTTCCCCGTCTAAGGTTGGTACTTTGACCTCATCTCCCAAGGCGGCTTGAGCGACATTGATTTGTAAATCGAGCCAAATGTCGTCACCGCGTCGTTTGAAATATTTATGGTTTTCGACGTGCAGAACGACGAAGAGATTTCCCGGAGGGCCACCGTTCACGCCAGGGCCACCTTCGCCAGTGATCCGAATTTGGGTGTCGCTATCGACGCCGGGGGGGACAGAAACCTTTTTTGTGCGGGTGACGTTGATTTGTTTACGGCCGTTGCATGCCTTGCATGGATTTTTAATCTCTTCGCCTGTTCCTTCACACACCGCGCAAGTCGTTACATTCACAAATGAGCCAAGAATCGACTGCTGTACACGTCGGACTTCACCCGTCCCATTACAAGCCGTACAGGTAACTGGAGCAGTACCCGCTTCTGCGCCCGACCCGTTACAGTCAGGGCAGATTTCTGGCCTGACCACATCAATGTCTTTTTCGATACCAAAGACAGCCTCTTCAAAGGAGATTTTTAAATCGTAGCGCAGGTCTGCGCCTCGACGTGGTCCACGCCGACGTCGCCCACTAGAGGATGCGCCAAAGCCTCCTCCAAAGAACTCTTCAAAGATGTCAGCCACACTGCCAAAACCGCCGCCCTCAAAGCCAGAAAAGCCACCATCTCCAGAGACGCCAGCGTGCCCAAAGCGGTCGTAACGGGCGCGTTTGTCGCCGTCTGAAAGCACTTCATACGCTTCGTTAATTTCTTTGAAGCGCTCAGCCGCGTCAGGAGCGTCGCTTACGTCAGGATGGTATTGGCGGGCTTTTTTGCGAAACGCTTTTTTGATGTCATTATCAGACGCATTTCGCTCAACGCCCAGCAGTTCGTAATAATCTCGTTTGTTTTCAGCCATAGTTTGTGATCGGTGACCAAAGATCGAAGACCAATGATCGGATTGTGGGTAGTTATTCTAAAACAGGTTGAATAACTACCCACAAATTACTAATTACTAATTACCAAGTGCTAAGTTATGCGTCGCTAAATTCGCCTTCGATCACGTCCTCATCAGGCGAACCACCGTCTGCTGGGCCGGCACCTGGGTCACTAGCTGGATCGGCAGCATCACCAGCTTGGTACATGGCGGCACCTGCTTCTTGAATGACAGCTTGGAGCTGCTCAGAGGCAGTTTGCATACCGTCGAGGTCGTCATTTTGGATGGCCGCTTTCAAAGCATCAACTTGGCTTTGAATGGCCGCTTTCTTGTCTTCAGGGATTTTGTCACCGTTGTCAGCAATAAATTTTTCTGCGGAGTAAACGGCCGTGTCGGCATTGTTACGCGTTTCAACACCCTCTTTTCGTTTTGCATCGTCAGCGGCATGTTGTTCCGCATCCTGAACCATTTTGTCGATCTCATCATCACTCAAACCGCTTGATGACATAATTTGCATCGACTGCTCATTGTTGGTCGCTTTGTCTTTCGCTGTGACATTCAAAATACCGTCAGCATTGATATCAAACGTGACCTCAATTTGAGGCACACCGCGCGGGGCAGGTGGAATGTTATCCAAAATGAACTGCCCCAAGCTCTTGTTATCAGCCGCCATTGGGCGTTCCCCTTGTGTAACGTGGATTTCTACTTTGGTTTGGCTATCAGCTGCGGTAGAAAAGACCTGGCTTTTCTTGGTTGGAATGGTTGTATTGCGGTCAATGAGTGGTGTGGCAACACCGCCCAACGTTTCAATACTTAGGGTCAATGGGGTCACGTCAAGTAGGAGGACATCTTTTACATCCCCACCAAGAACACCCGCTTGAATAGCAGCCCCGATGCCGACAACCTCATCTGGATTTACACCCTTGTGAGGCTCACGGCCGAAAAATTGTTTAACCGCTTCCTGAATGGCTGGCATACGAGTCATACCACCCACGAGAACAACCTGCGTGATTTCGCCCAGTGAGAGTCCAGAATCTTTGACGGCCTGTTTACACGGTTCAATTGAGCGTTTAACCAAATCATCAGCTAATTGCTCAAACTTGGCGCGCGAGAGAGTCAGGTTCAAATGTTTTGGTCCACTAGCGTCTGCTGTGATGTAGGGGAGGTTGATTTCCGTTTGCATCGTGGTAGACAGTTCGATTTTTGCTTTTTCTGACGCTTCGCGAAGCCGCTGCAGTGCTTGGCGGTCACTACGAAGGTCAATACCTTGATCCATTTTAAACTGTTCAGCTGCCCAATCAATAATTTTCAGATCGAAGTCATCACCACCAAGGAAGGTGTCCCCGTTGGTTGACTTTACTTCAAAAACGCCGTCACCTACCTCCAAAATGGAGATATCAAATGTACCACCACCAAGGTCGTAAACGGCGATCATTTCGTCTTTATCGCTCCCTAAGCCATAGGCCAATGAAGAGGCAGTTGGTTCATTAACGATTCGCAATACTTCCAAGCCAGCGATTTTGCCAGCGTCTTTTGTGGCTTGTCGCTGGCTGTCGTTGAAGTAGGCGGGGACGGTAATAACCGCTTGGGTAACTGGCTGTCCTAAATAGGCTTCAGCATCCGTTTTGATTTTTTGCAAAATCATGGCCGAAACTTCGGGGGGTGAGTATTCACGTTCGTTCATGACAACGCGAACGTCACCGTTTGGCGCTTTGCGTACTTCGTAAGGTACATATTTGCGCGCTCGCTCAACGGCTGGATCATCAAATTTAGTGCCCATGAAGCGTTTTACTGAGAAAACGGTGTTTTCTGGGTTGACGACCGCTTGTCGTTTGGCAACCTGGCCCACAAGCCGCTCGCCAGTTTTGCTGTTTGTGGCAACGATAGACGGGAAGATACGGCCACCTTCCGCGCTAGGGATGACGGTTGGTTCACCACCTTCCATTACCGCAGCTACTGAGTTTGTTGTTCCTAAATCAATACCAATTATTTTTGACATGTTTTTATATTCCTCAACCTGAGATAAACCGATCGCAAAGCTGTGTTATTGCGAAATCACGACTAAAGACGGCCGTATAACTTGGTCGCCAATCATATATCCTTTTTGCATTTCACGAATAACGACTTCACTTTCGTATTCATCCGATGGTTCCATCGTGATGGCTTCGTGAACATTTGGGTCAAATGGTTCGCCGACGGCTTCAATAGGCTTCACATTAAAATTTTCCAAAATAGAGATCATCTTTTTCTGAACAAGTTGAATCCCCTCAAACCAGCCATCTTCTGAAACAGCCACAGGCACATTTTCAATAGCCCGATCTAAATCATCAATGGCAGGTAAAATTTTACCGGCTAAATCAGCCAAGGCGTTTTGGTAACTTTGTATGCGTTGCTTGTCCATGCGCTTCCGCGCATTCGCAAACTCGGCCTGACCGCGCATCCAGCGATCTTTATAGTCAGATGCTTCAACAAGTGCAGCTTCTAACTGTTGTTCAACCGTTAGTTCTTCTGGAGCTTCAGAGGTTTCAACAGCATCTTCCGCTTCCGAAACACCTGCTTGGACTTCTTCATTGTCTTTAATTTCTTCAGTCACTTGCATTTCCCTCGTCTAAAGACTGTGCCTTCTCGTTGGATGGACTTTCCAATAAATAGTCATACAAAAAGCCACTCATTAAATCAGCCACATAACGGACGGCGGCCACGTTACGGCCGTATGGCATGCGCGTGGGGCCAATAACAGCTACAGTTCCTGAGAATTGGTCTGGAACGCCGTATCGGGACAGAATGAGCGTGCACTCCTTAAGCTCTTCCCAGCGTCCGTCCCCTCCAATTACAACCTGAACGCCATGTTCATTAGGGGTTTGTGTTTCTGAGAGCACGTCAGCTAACAGCGTTCGTTCCTCTAAAACACGCACCGCTTGTCGTGTGCCTTCATCATCCACAATATTGGTTAAGCCATCTCGATAAATGTCAGAAATGGTGCGGTCATTGGCGCGGCTGATACTTTCTAGTATTAAGAGTGAGACATCTTTCTCAAGCGAGTCAAGTTGACTCATTTTTTGAAGGATGCCATCGTATGTTAAATTTTCAAACATGCTGTTTAAGCGGTCGGCAGCCATGCTCAAACGATTCTGCGTCATTGGTTCGGCTAAGGTGAGCATTTGCTGTTTGATATCGCCACCATAAAGCACCAATATCATTAAAACAAGCCGCCCCTGCGTCGAAATAAGCTGAACGTGCTTAAAGCGGTTGTGAACCAAATTGGGACTTGTTACAAAGCTTGCCCCCAAAGAGGTTCGAGACAGGATAGCTGCAGCGAGACGCATCCATTGATTCAGATCAAGCCGCGCTTGGTGGAACTGGTGTCGAATCATCTGCCGTTCGTGAAGAGGAAGACGGAACTCACCTAAAAGTTTTTGCACAAAGTAGCGATAGCCTAACTCAGTAGGAATACGCCCAGCGGACGTATGAAGTTGCATCAAGTAGCCTAGCTCACCTAAGGCGGCTAGTTCATTGCGAACCGTCGCTGAGCTAACATCTAAATCATAATCAGTGACAAGCGTTTTTGAACCTAAGGGCATGCCGTGTTCAATGTATGATCGCACCACGAGGCGCAATATTTTTTCTTGTCTAGCTGATAGTTGATGAAACATGGATTTTAATGTTCCCCGAAGATACGTAATTGACGAAATTTTCTGAAAAAGTGCTAGCAGTCCGACAATAATCTTTTGACGTATTCAGCGTTGACTAGGACGACTTGAAGTTGCAACAAATTCACTCGTCAAATCTTGTCTGTCGCAACACTAGTGGAAATTCTGTCAATTACCTAGTGCAGTTTTTCGGTGGTGCCTAGCAGGCTGTGATGTAAATAATCCGGAAAACTGCTGAGTATTTCGCTCAATTAAACTTTATGCGGATTTCTGGAGCGAAATACTAGTAAATCATTAGCAACAGCTTTGTTAATTAATGTGTTCAAATGATTTACTTAGCACTCTCGACATTAGAGTGCTAAAGAGGCCTATCAAATATCTTATCATGGCAGAATATAAGCGTCAAATAAGAACAATGTTAGATTTTATCTCGCAAATCGATGATTTATGATGGAATATTCTAGGCAGGGTGGGCAAGATTAGGGGGGCATAAATCAATGCATTAACGATAGATCAAGATGATGATCATGAAGCTGGCTTTTTAAGGCTGCTGGATAATGATTAGATTAACTCTTTTAACCGTTGTTCTGCGAGGGCAACGGCCGCTTCTTCAGGTAGGATGCTACTTTCTTCCGCTAATTTGAAAATTTTGAGCGTCGTGTCGTAGATAGCATCAAGCCGGATCTGCATTTCATTTTGCGGTATGATGCCGACCTCTGCCGTGCCTGAAACAACGCCGCCTGCATTAACGACGTAATCAGGTGCAAATAACACACCGTTCTGGTGGAGGATTTGATTGTGCCGAGGTTCTGCTATTTGATTATTGGCCCCACCGCAAATAATTTTGGCTTGAATTTTAGGGATAGTGTCATCATTTATTATGCCGCCTAAGGCGCAGGGGGCGAGAATATCAGCTTTTTGGAAGAGGATTTCATCTGTTGATACGATTTGGGCGTCGGTTTCTTGAGCAATTCTGGCAACGGCCGTTTCGTTGATATCGGCCATAATTAAGTTTGCTCCTGCTTGATGTAGATGTTGAGACAGGCGTTCTCCAACGCCTCCAATGCCTTGAACGGCAACCGTTAAGCCGTTCAAATCATCACGGCCTAAAAGGTGCTTAACACTAGCTTTGATGCCGCGAAAAACGCCATAGGCTGTCGGAACGGCCGTACTGCCTTCCCCTGTCCCCGCCACATACTGAGTGATTTTTGACAACGCTGCCATGTCTTTGCCTGTGGTGCCCACATCTGGTCCCGCTGAATAGGCACCTTGAAATCCATCAATAAAGTGGCCCAATGTTTCCAAGAGCTGAGGCGATTTATCTTGGCTTGGGTTCCCAATAATGACCATCTTGGCTCCACCCATTGGCACACCAGCTAGAATCATTTTAAATGTCATAGCGCGGCTGAGGCGCAGCACATCGGTTAAGGCTGCATCAGTGGTGGGATAAGGATAAAAACGAATACCACCGCCTGAACGGCCGTTTATGAGCCGGTGGATGGCATGAATCCCCAGCAGGCCGCTAGATTCATCACGCATAAAAGTGACTCGTTCATGCTCGCTAAATTCTTTATGTTCCCAGACCGTCATTGACGTACTCCTTCGTAAATAGCTTGTCGGCTTGTCAGCCCGTCAGCTTGAGATGCCGGAAAGCAACCTTTGGTTGCCTGCCTCCTTCTAGCTCTAGCTATTTCCATTCATCCACTGGTGCCGCCTCGCGGCGTGATGTTTTCTGTATGACTTTTAATTGAAATTGTACTCTCGTAAAGGCATTGTATCTGATCTGAGGAATGTTGCAGAATTAGATGAGCGGGGTAACATTTATTGATAGGAGAACAATTAATTTAGCCTAAGTGCAAACAAAAAAGATTACGTGGCTAAAAAAATATCCATCTCGTCTATCTCAAAGGTTTCTCAATAAGGTGATCCATGAAGGAGAATAAACGGCCGTTTGGCTTATCCGCCATTATTGTGTTGCAAATGCTAAATGTGCTCTCCTTAGTTGGGATATTTTATATTCAGTCTACCTCAGATCTTTTTACCCAAGACCTAAACTTAGTTGATTTTTCGCTTATAAGCACTTTCGTTCAAATCGGCTCAATGCTTTTATTAGCTGTAGCGCTGCCGGGGGTATGGTTTTTTAAAAGATGGGGGTGGCTTTTGCTTATGTTCCAGTTGGGTATCTCTCTCTCAATTGGGATTTGGCAATTCTTTGGGCAATCGACAAACTTTGTCATGATGGCCTTTAATGTGGCAAGCGTCTTTTACTTGAATCAGCGAGAGGTGCAGCGGTTGTTTGAGGCGTCAGAAAAAGAGGTTGAGCAAACCGAGGCGTGGATATGAATGATTTAGCGCTGCTCAAACAGTATGAACCGATTATCCGATTTACGGAAGGGGAGATGTTTTTTCCCTGTGCGGTGGATGGTTATCTGGCCCACTGCAGCCTTTGGATTCGAGATAATGAGGGGAATCATGAGCAGGTGCTCCCCGTTGGCGGACTGTCGGCTGATAATTTGGGACAGTTCAATACACCACCGCCAAACCATACTTACTATTTACGATTTGTGCAGGAGCCACTTTCTCCCTTTGAGATGAGTCAATGGTTTCAACAGCCAGAAAACAACAGCTTTAAGGCGGTCGGGCGGTTGGCGCGGGTGAGCTTAGCTTCGCGCCTCATCGATTCGCTATTTGACTTATCGCTATTGATTCGAGGGACGGTGCCGGGGGGAACGGCCGTTAAAGCTCAGATACTTTCTGAGGATCTGCGCTTAGAGGATAATCGTGATGTGTATTACGGCCGTGTCATCCGCGAAGGGGGGTACATTATTTTGCACTACCTCTTCTTTTACGTCATGAACAACTGGCGCAGCGGTTTTTACGGTGTGAATGATCATGAGGCAGATTGGGAGCAAATTTTTGTTTACCTATCAGAAGAAGGGGACGAGCCTCCCGAACCCCGTTGGGTAGCCTATGCATCACATGATTTTTCGGGTGATGATTTACGCCGTCGCTGGGATGACTTTGAATTGGCCAAGGACGGATCCCATCCGATTATTTATTCAGGGGCAGGGTCCCATGCCAGCTACTTTGCTAAGGGTGAATACCTGATGGGGATTGCTCCCGCTTTTTTACAGCCCGTTGCGCAAATGATTGAAAGAGGTCAGAAAATTTGGGTAGAACAGCTCGGCCAGGGTCAACAGGAGATTGCTGAGCAGGTTAAGGGGTTGCTGAGGGTACCGTTTGTCGATTATGCCCGTGGGGACGGTGTTGAAATTGGCCCCAAGAGCGATCGACCGTGGACCCCTATTTTGTTATCTTCTGAAGATGAATGGGCTGAACGGTATCGTGGCCTGTGGGGATTTGATCCCCAAGATTTTTTGGGCGGCGAACGGGCACCGGGTGGCGCTAAGTTCAACCGAGATGGTTCGGTGCGCCAATCATGGTCAGACCCACTGGGCTGGTCTGGATTAGACAAGGTGCCCCCTCCAACAGAAACGGCCGTTATCATCAAAGAACAGCTAAAAAATATCGATGAGAAACAGATTCAACTTACCCAAGTGTATGATCATCTTCGAGAGAACGTGCGAATCCTAGCGTTAGAAACGGCCGCTTTTTCCGAAACGGATTATCAAACACCACTTCTAAAAGCAAAACAAACCCAGCTTGATGCTCTCGAAGCTGAACTACAGGGCGTTCGCAAAGAGCAGTCAGAACTGCTCGAGACAAAATCAGCCCTTCAAAACTATTTAAAGCGGGTTGAAGAAGGAGACTTTGGGCACCCTCACGCCCACATTAAACACACGCACGATCCTGAACCACCTCTGTCTGATCAAGCCCGGTCTGTAGATATTTGGGCCGCTTTAAGCAGCGGCATGCTTGTTATTGCCCTCATTGTTGTGGTTGCAATTCCGACCCTGCGACAGTATTGGTTGCTTGGTGCAGGCGTTGTGCTGGCTTTTTTCATCCTCATTGAAGCAACTATAAAAGGTAGACTGGTACGCTTGCTCCTCAACGTCACCGTTTTACTGGCAATTGTTTCAACGCTGATTTTAATTTGGGAATTTTGGTGGTTTGTCATTTTAGGCGGGCTATCTTTCTTAGCCATTATTATGCTGAGGGAAAATTTAAGGGAGCTTCGGAGAATTTAGTATTCAACCGTCATGACCTGTCAGATTCTCTTAGGAAAATGAAGGCATTGCCTACGAAAATCTCGGCAGGCCTTGTCTTGCAACATAAAAGGACCCCATGTCAAAAACAAAACTCGTCTTACTTGGAACCGGCACGCCAAATTGTGATCCAAATCGCTATCAAAACGCTTCGGCCATTATCATTAATGACCAACCTTATATTATCGACTGTGGCGGTGGCACCATTCAACGAATTTCAGAAGCAGAAAGCCGAGGGATCGCCGAGCTAAACGATAGTAAATTGACCCGACTCTTTTTAACCCATCTTCATCCAGATCACGTTGTTGGACTCGGTGATTTTATCATTGCGCCTTGGGTTAAAACACGTGTGGATCCCGTACAAATCTATGGCCCGGTTGGCACTAGAAACATGGTGGAACATTTGCTGCGGGCCTTCCAAATTGGCATTGGCGAACATCAAAACGGTTTAGCAGCGCTGGATGCTCCTTTAGAAGTTGAGGTGTATGAGTTTGAAGAAGGGTTTGTATACGAAGATGGCAATGTCTACGTGGAATCATTTCGGGTTGAGCACGGTAGCTTAGATGCGTTTGGGTTACGATTTGTCACTGAAGACAAAACCATTGTTCATTCTGGCGACACGCGCGCCTTACCCATCATGGCTCAAGCCGCCAAAGGGGCTGATATTTTGATCCATGAAGTGTACTGCAAGGCAAGCCTCGACATGCGCGATCCAAGATGGCAAAGGTATCATTCCACGGCTCATACTTCTACGATTGAGCTAGCTGAGATTGCTAATAAAGCCCAGCCGGGCTTATTGATTCTAAATCACAGTATGACGTGGGGGCTTCAAACTGAAGAAACCATGCTAAAAGAGATCACGGATTTATATAACGGCCGTGTTGTTCTGGGTAATGATCTAGATGTTTTTGAGTAATTCTCAATAGAAACGAAAAAACCGATGGTTGGGGCCATCGGTTCTTTCATTGCGTTTTGTGGTAACTAGTGGCTGTGACCTGTCAGCCGATGAGGAATGTCCTTGCTAGTTAACTGTGTGTGTGCCAGTTTTGTGAGGAGGTGTGGCGAGGGGGAAAAATCTTCACAAAACGCTTTACAATTATTTGACACAGCTTTTTTCAAAAAGTCACAATTTTCATCAAATGAACTTTTTACCTGTTCCAATCCCTTCTCGCTTAGGACAGATTTGGCATTTACATTCCCCTCATAATTGGTATGAATTAGGTGAAAAATATTGTATTCGGTGGCATTTCCGATTAAGATTCACTTGTTTGTGAAAATAATCTCAAATTAGGTGAAATGGAAATAGCTGCTCGAAAAAATAAAGGTTCTTTTTTCCGTTTATCCTAAAATACAGGTGATATTTTGGCTGGTACAGAGCAACATCGAGAGCCACTTTTGCAGTTAAAAGGTGTCAATAAAGTTTATCAGACAGGGGCTGGTGAATTTAAGGCCCTAGACAATATAAATATTGATATCTTTCCCGGTGAGTTTATCGGTATTGTGGGGAAATCTGGAGCCGGTAAATCCACCTTGCTCAACATGATTTCAGGAGTCAGCCAGATTAGTTCAGGGGATGTTGTTTTTCAGCATCCTGGTGAGGCGAATAAGGGGCCTGTTCCTATCCAATCCTTATCCCAAGACCAATTGGCAAAATGGCGGGGTGAGAATGTAGGTATTGTCTATCAATCTTTTGAGCTTTTGCCAATGCTTGACTTAGTTAATAATGTAATGCTCCCTCAAGACTTTTCGGGCATGTATCAGCCAAAAATTAGCCGTGAAAAGGCTTTAGAACTGCTTGAGCTTGTTGAACTAGGTGAACACGTCAATAAGATTCCGGCACACGTGTCGGGTGGCCAAAAGCAGCGGGTGGCGATTGCCCGAGCCCTTGCCAATGATCCAGCTATCATTATTGCTGATGAACCAACGGGTAATTTAGATACCAAGACGGCTGAAACGATTTTTACAATTTTTGAGAAGCTGGTGGCGCAGGGTAAAACGATTGTGATGGTAACGCACGATATGAACTTGGCTCCTCGCTTTACGCGCTGTTTACAGATTTCGGACGGTAAGATCGTCCTGACAGACGCTGATGGGGGAGGGACGGCCGTTTCCACCCCTTCTACAAATGGCCACATCACTGAAAATAATCATCATGCGGCCTATGCTAATGGCACCCCGACCGAAGAACCGGAAGACGAGAGTCAATACGCCGTCCTGTTAAAAGATGTCGTTAAAACCTATGTTGGTCCAGCCGGTTCTTTTACCGCCCTTAAGGGCATTAATCTCAAAATTAAATATGGTGACTTTGTTTCAATCGTCGGGAAGTCCGGAAGCGGTAAATCGACTTTGCTTAACATGCTCACCGGAATTGATCATCCCACAACGGGCGAAGTCATTATCGGTGGTAACCGCATTTATGACCTTACCGAAAGCCAGCGAGCGCTTTGGCGCGGCAATAACATGGGCATTGTCTTCCAATTTTTCCAACTGTTGCCCACGCTAACCCTGCTGGAAAACGTGATGCTACCAATGGATTATTGCAACGTGTACAAGCCAAGTGAGCGGCGTGGCAAAGCCTTAGAACTGCTTGACTTAGTTGGCCTCGTCGACATTGCTCGGCAGCTACCGGCGTCAGCTTCTACGGGGCAACAGCAAAGTGCTGCCATTGCCCGTTCGTTAGCAACGGATCCGCCTATTATTGTGGCAGATGAACCCACTGGAAACCTAGACACCAGGTCCGCTGATACGATTGTGCGCTTATTTGACCGCTTAGCGGATCAGGGCAAAACAATTCTTATTGTGACGCACGATCCATCCATTACTCAAAGAACAAAACAAACGGTAACCATTTCAGATGGTCTAATCGTTGATAATTCGCTCGAACCTGAGCTTTCATTCATCCATTAATTATGAACCAACCAATCGATTTAAGTCGTCCCCGGTGGCGCAAAGTAATTTCTGATCTGTGGGAAAATCGTGCCCGCACCTTTCTTGTTGTGGCCTCAATTGCCGTTGGTGTTTTTGCCATCGGCACCATATTAAACGCTTACGTCATCATCCAAGAGGATATGTCGGTGACTTATTCGGCGTCTAACCCCGCCAATATCCAAATTTTTACCGATCCGTTTGATGATGAGTTTATTAGCACAATTGAAAAGGTAGAGGGTGTGCGAGAGGTCGAAGGGCGTCATTCGCTCAATTTGCGCATTAGCAAAGATGAAGGCAACACGTGGCGTACGCTGAGCACCTTAGCCGTTGAAGATTTTGAAACGTCAACCATTTTTGAGTTAGGGTTGGTTGAAGGCACCACTCAGCCTGCAGAGCGAGAGCTCCTACTTGAAATAAACTCTGTGGATATCTTAGAGCTCGAGCTAGGGCAGATGATTTGGGTTGAGCTGGCGGATGGCACCATTCGTGAGATGCCCATTGTGGGTATTGTGAAGGATCAGGCTGTATTGGGTGGCCCTGACTCGATTGCGGTTGGGTATGTATCGATGGATACGCTGGAGTGGTTGGGTAGACCGGAGTTTTTTAACCAGCTATACGCTACAGTAGACGGAGATTCAAATGATGAGGTGCATATAACGGCCGTTTCTGAAGCCATCGAAGATAAGGTCGAGCGTGAAAATCGCACCCTGTACGAAACCATAACCAACACCACCAACGAGCACCCCATGACAACCACCGTGCTGGCCATTTTAACCGTCCTCGTTGCCATGGGCGCATTAATGCTGGTATTGGGTAGTTCCCTAATCGCCAACACCCTGAACGCCCTGCTGACGCAACACAAGCGGCAAATTGGCGTGATGAAACTGGTTGGTGCGCAAAGCTTCCAAATCTTAGGCATGTATATTTTGCTCATCATTGCCTATAGCCTTATCTCACTGCTCGTTGCCATTCCGCTAAGTGGGGTCGCTGGCTATCGCTTTTCCGAATTTATGGCAGGTGAACTTTCCATCACGCTGCAAGGGTATCGTTTTGTACCCCAGGTTGTTGTGGCTCAGATGGCGATTGCCGTGCTGATACCGTTACTCGCCGGCTTTCTTCCCGTCAATCGTGGCTCAAAAACCACCGTAGAAAAAGCGATCAGCGATGACCAAAGCGAAGCGCAGTCTGGAAATGGGAGCTTTTTGGACCGCTTAGGAGAGCAGATAGAGTGGATGTCACGGCCGTTACTCATCTCATTACGCAACACCTTCCGTCGCAAAGGGCGTTTGGCGCTGACATTGTTCACTTTGACGATGGCGGGCGCCATTTTTATTGCGGTATTTAATGTGCAGGCCTCACTCAACGGCTTCATTGATCAGATTAGCGATCTTTTTTTAGCTGATGTGATGATTGAATTTTCAGAACCGTATCGTATTTCTCAGATCGAAGAAACATTAAGCGTTGTGCCGGGCGTCGCTGCTCAGGAAGGGTGGTTAGCTGGTAACGGTGAAATTGTACAAGATGACGGCAGCGTCGATGAGACAGTCATTTTGCTTGGGCCACCGGCAGGGAGTACCTTTACCAGCCCCAAAGTGCACACGGGGCGCTGGCAACAGGAAGGTGACTTCAATACCGTCGTGATTGCCGACGCCGTTTGGGAGACTTACCCCGATCTCGAGCCAGGGGATACGCTAAATATGAAAGTGGCCGGTCGGCGCACTGAAGAGTGGACCGTCATTGGTTTCTTTACTTTCCCTGATCCCGGGGAAGAAAGTTTGTTAGGATACACCACTTTTACGACGCTGGAAGAAGAGCTCAACATCCCTGACCAAGTGGTGTCTTATCGCCTAGAAACCGTTATTCAAACGATTGATTATCAAACCGAAACCGCCAAAATTGTGGATGATACCCTGCGCTCCGCTGGTTATAACGTAACGAGCGTTGAAGCGGGACAAACAACGATTCAAGAGGTATCCGAAGCAATGGGCATTTTAGTTACTTTCTTCTTGATTATGGCACTGTTGACGGCCCTTGTTGGTAGTATTGGCCTAGCTGGGACAATGGGAATGAATGTGCTTGAGCGAACCCGCGAAATTGGCGTCATGCGTGCTATTGGCGCAGTTGATCTGGCCATTGTGAAATCGGTGGTTTTTGAAGGTGTTTTTATTGGCGTCATTAGCTGGCTTTTTGGCATCGTCCTCTCCTTCCCTATTAGCTTCTTATTGCTGCGTCTCATTAGCACCTCGCTGTTTAGCACTCCACTCGACCTGCTTTTTAGCGTTCGAGGCTTCATCTTATGGCTGGTGGTGGTTTTGATTTTGGCGACGCTGGCTAGCGTGATCCCTGCCCGCAACGCTGCTCGTCTCACAATCCGTGAAGTGCTCGCGTACGAATAAAGCTGATCTGGAGCTAGAGTGTGGAGCTAGAGTGTAGAGGGAGGCATGTGATGAGGGGGTAGTGACTTTGATTTCTTATTAGTTTGTGATGCTTTAATTAAGAGCTATAAGTCATATTTAGACCTGCTTCATCAAACAGAAATAACGATCCTGATTTATAAACAGATGCTCAACCATTTATAATCAACTTAGCCGTGCCGCTTACAACCTGCAACTTTGCAACTTTGTCCCTTTGCAACTTTGCCCCTTTGCAACACCACTCCTCTCCTCTATCATTCCAACCTAATTTCAAAAAAGAAGGAGAGAAACCATGTTGCAATATTTACTCCAAATATTGATTGGCTTATTGGGAGGTGTGGCGGCTTCTTTGCAGGCGCCGTTTGCGGGCATTATGGGGCAAAAGGTTGGGGATTTGGGGAGCGTGTTTTTTACGTATGGGGGTGGCGCGCTATTAGTTGGCCTGATTGTGTTCCTGTCTGGTGGGGGGACCTTAGCCAACTGGCGCGACATTCCGTGGTATGCGTATGCGGCCGGACCGCTTGGCTTGGTCATTATTGGTTCGATTAGCTATACAGTGCCTCGACTGGGTGCCTCGACCTCAACGACGCTTTTTGTGATTGCGTGGCTGGTGGTTAGCGCGTTTGTAGATCAGTTTGGCTGGTTTGGCTTGGAAATACGGCCGTTAAATCCCACTCGCCTGGCCGGTATTGCGGCCCTTTTGGTTGGCACATGGTTGGTAGTAAAATAGTCTGTTGTGAGCTTTGGGCTATGAGCTCTGAGCTAAATAAAAAATAAAATCATGCAAATTCGCTGACTAGCTGAAATGCTGACAAGCTGATAACTAAAGAAGGACCTGAATGTTAAATACAACATCTCTCTTTAAACCCTTTAAACTGGGAAATCTTGAACTCCTGAATCGTATTGTGATGGCTCCAATGACACGGACCTACTCTCCGGGGAATGTGCCGAATAGCAAAAACGTTGCCTACTATGAACGCCGCGCCCATTACGATGTTGGTTTAATTATTACTGAAGGCACCTGTGTGGGGCATAAGGGAGCCAGCGGGTATCCCAATGTGCCTTACTTTTATGGTGAAGAATCACTGGCCGGCTGGAAAAAAGTCGTTGATGCAGTACACGCCGCCAATGGCAAAATCATGCCCCAGCTGTGGCACGTTGGCGCTATCCGCAAAGAAGGTCAGGAGCCAGACCCTAGCGTGCCGGGCTACAGTCCATCTGGTTTGATTAAGCCAGGGCGTGAGCGTGGTGTGGCCATGACTCAGTCAGATATTGATGACGTTATTAAAGCGTTTGCCGATAGCGCAGCAGCGGCCAAGGACCTTGGTTTTGATGGCGTAGAGCTTCATGGTGCGCACGGTTATTTACTTGATCAATTTTTCTGGGAAGGCACCAATCAGCGAACTGACAAGTATGGTGGTAATCTGGTTGACCGGACGCAGTTTGTGGTAGAGATTGTCACGGCTGTTCGTGAACGTGTTGGGGTAGATTTTCCCATCATGCTGCGTTTTTCCCAATGGAAACAACAAGATTACGAGGCCAAGCTGGCGCAAACGCCCGAAGAACTTGGTCAATTTTTACAGCCGCTTTCAGATGCGGGTGTTGATATTTTCCACTGCAGCACGCGCCGCTTTTGGGAGCCAGAATTTGAGGGCAGCAACCTAAATTTGGCCGGGTGGACGCGTCAATTGACGGGTAAACCAACTATTACGGTGGGAAGCGTTGGATTGAACGCTGGGTTCATCGATGAAGGCAAACGAGATATGGTTGACGGGGCAGGAATCAATATGGCGTCGCTTGAAAATCTCGTTGAGCGAATGGAAGCAGATGAGTTTGATCTAGTCGCTGTGGGACGAGCGCTCTTGCAGGACCCTGAGTGGGTCGTTAAGGTGCAAAACGGCCGTTTTGATGAACTTACCGACTATGACAAAAAGTCATTGATGACACTGGTTTAAAAAAATAGAATGCGGATTTCATAGAGGAATCCGCATTCTATTTATGCTTGGCCGTATCGTTTCCACGCTTCAAGCCCGTATCCTATCAGATCAATGCCGGACTGCTGGGCGATCTCATACCCATCCCCTTCACCATAAACTGACACAACCGCAAACGCGGCGACCTTGCCCGTCGCCATGACGGTTTCAATAGCCGCTTGAACTTGCGCCATATCGGGGCCGTTTGGCTCTTTGGTGCCGTGGTTGGGCACGTACCGTTCGTCAAGAATGTCGCTGTCGATGTGGAAGTAGAGGTAGTCACATCTGGTGGCGAGGTCGTTAACGGCCGTCTCCAAATCCAAATCCCCCATAAATCCATCCGCAACCCGCGCAATCTGCACGTCCGTTGCTCGAATCAACTGCTCTTCCGGGACATCTAAATGACGCACATCGACCATCAAAATGCGATCAGTGGGCAGGGGAGAAACGATATGCGATCCTTCCCGCCACTCGGGGAAAGATAGCCCCGCACAAACAGAAACTGGCATGCCACCCAGCATCCCTGACAGAGAGGTTTTGGGTGTATTAAAATCCCCGTGGGCATCAAACCAGATGAGGCCAATTTTGGCATCAATGCCGTGGGCATCCTGTAGACCCCCCACAACGCCTGTGATGTGCGAACAGTCCCCGCCGCTCATCAGTACCGCATGCCCCTGTTGGCGCGCTCCAGCCACCGCCTCAGCCACCTGCCCACCAAAGACGCCAAGGTTGGCTGGCTCGTTCTCAACCCGCTGGGCTTCAATCATTTGTGGCTCTACAATGTCAATCGGTACACCCACCCGAGCATATACGTTTGCATTCGCATAGGCATCAAGAGAGCGTTCGTCGTTTGGTGCTGGCTGAGT